>NZ_AP022672.1:2067500-2367500 GCF_013374095.1 Sphingomonas sp. HMP6
GCAAGACCGGCGGCACCGACCACGTCTTCATGCAGGCGGTCGGCGTACCCGGCTTCCAGTTCATTCAGGACCCGCTCGATTATGATTCGCGCGTCCACCATTCGGGCATCGACACGTTCGACCATCTGAAGGGCAACGACATGCGCCAGGGATCGGTCATCCTGGCCTCGTTCCTGGTCAATGCGGCCAATGCCGACAAGGCTCTGCCCCGCCCACCTTTGCCCACCAAGCCGGTCACGACCGACCCCTTTGCATACTCGGATGAGGAAGAATAATGGCACGTCGTGGACATCGCCCGTCGCAGGCCCCCGCCGGGCGCCCGCGTTTCTGGGGGCGGCATGCGGTCACCGCCGCGCTCGCCAATCCCGAGCGCGTGGTGCGCAAGATGTGGGTCACGCGCGAAGCTGCGGCGAGCCTCGACATTCCGCCGGTGATCCCGATCGTCTATGCCGATGTGCAGGATCTCGCGCGGCTGGTGCCGGGCGACGCGCCGCATCAGGGGCTGGTGGCCGAGGTCGATCCGCTCGAGGACATCTGGCTCGCCGATCTGCTGCAACAGGGTGAAGGCGATCAGCGTCCGCTGCTGATCCTCGACGGCGTGACCGATCCGCACAATGTCGGCGCGATTTTGCGCTCGGCAGCGGCGTTCGATGTCCTCGGGATCGTGACGCCGGACCGCAACGCGCCACCCGAATCGGGGACGATCGCGCGCGCTGCATCGGGCGCGCTCGAGATCGTGCCATGGGTGAGGGTCGTCAATCTGGCGCGCGCGCTGGAAGAAATCGGCGAGGCCGGATTCTGGCGCGTCGGGCTGACCGGCGAGGCGAACCAGACCCTCGTCACGGCAATGGGGACGCAGCGCGTCGCGCTCGTGCTCGGGGCCGAGGGCGAAGGGATGCGGCAGAACACCGCATCGCATTGCGACGAGCTTGCGAAGCTGCCGATCTCGCATCGCATGGAAAGCCTGAACGTGTCGAACGCCGCGGCGATCGCGCTCTATGCGGCAGCGTCTCGTTAGAGAAGAACTGGGCGCTGAACGGGGAATCGGACATGACGGCACGTTTCGGAAAAGCCCTGCTGGCGCTGCTGCTGCCGTTCGTGCTGGCGAGTTGCGTGTTGACGCCGGGCAAGTTCGTCTCGACGCTCAGGATCGATGCCGACCGGCATTTCGCCTTCACCTATGTCGGAGAGGTGATCGCGATCGATCTTGGCAGCGAGTTCACCAAGGGCATGAAAGACGCCGGCGAAACCGACAAGGGCGCAGATCCTGCCGCGTCGGACGAGAATGAGCCGGGGATGCAGAAGATCGCGCTGCAGAAACGCGGCAAGCCCGGCGGTGCCAAGGCCACGCCCGCGCCCAAGGATTCCAGCGACAAGAAGAACCGCGCCATCGCCGCCGCGCTTTCGAAGGAAGTCGGCTATCGCAAAGTTACCTATCTCGGCGATGGCAAGTTCAGCATCGATTATGCGATCTCGGGCACGCTCGATCGTGCGTTCCTCTGGCCGTACAATCTCGATGCCGAGATCGTCTTCCCGTTCGTGGTGCTCGAAGTGCGCGCCAACAATACGGTGCGGATCAAGGCCCCGGCCTTCGCCAAGGAAAATGACGCGACCAAGAATATAGCGGGTCTGGGCGGCAGCGGGCCGCCCAAGCAAGCGAGCCAGCTCGACGGCACCTTCACGCTCGACACCGATGCCGAAATCGTCAGCCAGAACAATGAGGACGGCGCGGTGACGACCGGCGCGCGCAAGACCGTGACGTGGAAAGCGACGCCGACCAGCAAAGATGCGCCGAGCGCGGTGCTGCGTTTCCGGTGATTCCGGCGGAGACGCAGCGCGAGACCGAGCTCGAGACGATGCTGCTGGGGCCGGTCCTACCCGAGCGGGACTGCGGCGATTGCACGGTGTGCTGTACCGTCCTTACGGTGAACACCCCGGATTTTGCAAAGCCTGCCGGGGTGGCTTGTGTGCATCTGACGGACGGCGGGTGCAGCATTCATGCGGTGCGGCCCCATATCTGCCGGACCTGGTTCTGCGCCTGGCGCAGGCTCGCTAGCCTGCCTGACGAGGCCCGCCCCGACCGGTCGGGCCTGCTGGTGTCGCTCGCCTTCGTCCCCGAACCGCAGAACTGCTTCGA
The DNA here is from genome assembly GCF_013374095.1 of Sphingomonas sp. HMP6. Lineage (NCBI taxonomy): Bacteria > Pseudomonadati > Pseudomonadota > Alphaproteobacteria > Sphingomonadales > Sphingomonadaceae > Sphingomonas > Sphingomonas sp. HMP6. Next base: position 2,069,638 of record NZ_AP022672.1, read on the forward strand.
GGGCGTCGCGATTACCGTGCGGGCGCTCGACGGCAGCGATGCGATCGCGAGCGGCATGGCGGCGACGGTGCTCGACAGCGTGTGCGATCAGCTCGTGCCGGTGTGGTTCAGCGACGGATCGAAGAAGATGCTGATGCACCCGGAGGACGCGATCGCGCGGCTGGTGCTGTCGGGTGAGCCGGCACCCGACGAGTTACAGGATGAGGTCGCGGCGTGGCGGGAGCGGTATGGCATGTTCGCGTCTGACGTTTCCGACTAAGACGTCGGCAAAAGCGCCGTCGACCGGGCTCGCCAAAGCGACCCGTCGACCGTGCCGGGCGCTGCGCTGCGCGCACCGGCGGGAACGTCGTCCCGCCTGCGCCCGTCAGTCCTCCGCCGCGATCGTAACCTTCAACCCATCAAGCGCATCGGTCATTTCGATCTGGCACGACAGGCGCGAGGTCGCGTTGCGATCCGCCGAGGAATCGAGCAGATCATTCTCATCTTCGCTCATCTTAGGCAGTTTGGCCGCAAATTCCGGGTCGACATGCACATGGCACGTCGCGCACGAGCAGCAACCGCCGCACAGCGCCAGGATCTCGTCGATTCCAGCGTCCCGAATCACTTCCATCACCGAAAGCCCGGCCTCGCCATTGATCTCGCGTTCTTCCCCTTCGCGGGTCACGACGATAAGCTTGGGCATGGACGTTCCTTTTCGGGTAGCGATAGCGGATCTGCCATGCCGCCAGACGCGGCGCCGATCAAGAGACTGCGTATGGGACTGAGCGCCGAACAGCTAAAGACCGCGCTCGACGCGCTGGCGGCACGCGAACCCGCGCTGGCCGAGGCGATCGGCCGCGTCGGCTATCCCCCGCCCCGCATCAGCGCGCGCGGCTATGCCACGCTGCTGCGCACGATCATCGGCCAGCAAGTCAGCACCAAGGCCGCGCAGAGCGTATGGCACAAGCTGGAGGGCATCGTCGGCGACCTGACCGACCCCGGCAACGTCACCCGCGCGAGCGACGAGCAGTTGCGCGAGGCGGGCCTGTCGCGTCAGAAAGCGGGCTATGCGCGCAGCCTGTCGGCGCTGGTGACGACCGGCGAGCTCGATCTGGCTCACTTACCGGCCGATGACGAGGAAGCGATCGCCAAGCTGGTCGCGGTCAAGGGCATCGGGCGCTGGTCGGCCGAGATCTACCTGCTGTTCGCAGAGGGGCGCACCGATATCTGGCCGGCTGGCGATCTGGCCGTGCAGATCGAGGTCGGGCGCATCCTCGGGCACGAGACGCGCCCAAGCGAGAAACTGACCCGTGAGCTGGCCGAGGCGTGGCGTCCGCATCGGGGCGCTGCCGCGATCTTCGCGTGGCACCATTATCAAAGCGACATGAAGGTGATTTGAAGCATGGCCAAAGCCGACCGCCTGGCGCGCCTCGACGATCGTCGCGTCGAGATGGAAGCCGAATATCGCACGATGTTGATCGCCGCGTTGCAGCGCACGGCGGCCAAGCGGCTGCATCTGTTCGGTCATTCCAAGGACCGCACGGCGGTGGCCGCCGCGGCCCCGGTCATCGATGAATTGACCGCGCTCGGCAACGACATCGATACGGCGCGCGAGCAGCTTTCGATTGCGCCGTTCGATCTGCACCGGCAGTTCCTCGCGGCGCGCGGACCAGTCAGCGCGCACGCCGTCGGCGAAGCAAAACAAGCGCAGACATGGCTCGACCGACTGGAAACGACGGAGACAGGCACGTGACCAAATGGAAACTCGGCATCATCGGCGGTTCCGGCCTATATGCGATCGATGCGCTGCAAAACCCCGAGTGGCGGCGCGTCGATACGCCGTGGGGCGCGCCGTCCGATGAACTGCTGTTCGGATCAATCGGCGATGTCGAGCTGGTGTTCCTGCCGAGACATGGGCGCGGGCACCGAATCAGCCCTTCCGAGCTCAACTTCCGCGCTAACATCGACGCGCTGAAGCGTGTCGGCTGCACTGATCTGATCGCAATCTCCTCGATCGGGAGCTTGCGCGAGGAATTGTCGCCGGGGCATTTTGTGGTGGTCGATCAATTCATCGATCGGACGGTCGCGCGCACCTCCAGCTTCTTCGGGACGGGCATGGTCGCGCATGTGTCGATGGCGGAGCCGGTGTGCCCGCGCTTGTCGGGCCTCGCGGCAGCGGCAGTGGCGGCGGCGGGCGGCAATGTCACCAACGGTGCGACCTATCTTGCGATGGAAGGCCCGCAATTCTCCAGCCGCGCGGAAAGCCTGCTCTACCGGCAATGGGGTGCCGACGTGATCGGCATGACGGCGATGCCCGAGGCGAAGCTCGCGCGCGAAGCCGAGCTTCCCTACGCGCTGATCGGCATGGTCACCGATTACGATTGCTGGCGCGAGGAAGCTGCGTTCGTCGAGGTCGCCGAGGTCATTCGCCAAATGGGCGCGAACGGCGCGATTGCGCGCCAGGCTGTCGCGGCTTTGGTCGCGGCATTACCAGCGGAACGAACGCCCTCGCCGCTCGACACCGTGCTCGATCATGCGTTGATCACCGCCCCCGATGCACGCGATCCGGCGGTGCTGGCAAAGCTCGACGCGGTCGCGGGGCGGGTGCTGCGCGCTTAGCCGTCCGTCCCGACCAATTCTTCGGCTGGGGCCATCTCCACGGTAAAGCGCAGCGTGAAGAGATGGTCGCGATTATGGTCCGACACCGTCATCTTCCACGTGCGCGATTCGAGCACGCGTTCCGGCATCTCGCGCAGGATTTCGGCGGAATAGCGCACCGCTTCGATCCGGGCGGCATCCAGATCGGGCCATTCCGAACCTTCCAGATCCCGGAAGTCCGATCCGTCCGAAATGTCGAAGAAGTAACGCGGCATTGAGGGTGCTCCGGGCCGGGCAAGCGTGCCCGCGCCATAAATGTCTGCTGTGTCCGATACCGGTCCGGTTTAGGCCAGCGTGTGTGAGGACGGTGTGAAACCGCGCATCCGGGATATCCCTATACGGGTTCGCCACCGATCAGCCTTTCACCAACGATAGGGTTACCGCGATGCCCTATTTTGGAGGATGCGCTCGGCCTCGGCCAGGTGCAGCCGCTCGACCATTGCGCCGCCGACGCGGATCGCGCCCTTGTCCGCGTTAACCGGATCGGTGAACGCCGCCGTCACCGCTTGCGCCCAGGCGACTTGCTCTGCCGAAGGTGCGAACGCGCGGTTGGTGGGCGCGATCTGGGCAGGATGGATCAGCGTCTTGCCATCGAAGCCAAACATTGCGCCCTGTGCGCATTCGGCCGCGAGGTCGGGCGTATCGGCAAGCACGTTCGACACGCCGTCGAGCGCGATCAGGCCGTGCGCGCGCGCCGCGGTAACGATGGCGGTGAGATGCGGCAGCAACGGCAGCCGGTCTGCTCCAGGGGTGCAGCGCATCTCCTTGGCGAGATCATTGGTGCCTGCAATCACGCACGCGAGCCGGGGCGTCGCGGCGATCGACGCGAGCGCGAGCATCGCGGCGCAGGTCTCGATCATCGCCCAGAGCGGCATATCGCCGACGATCGCACCGGCGGCATGCAGGTCGTCGGGGTGCGACACCTTGGGCAGCAGCACGGCATCGAAACCGGCGCCGATCGCGGCCAAGCAATCATCAGCGCCCCAGTCGGTGTCGAGCGCGTTGACCCGCAGCACGAGCAAGCGCGCGCCAAACCCACCGTCGCGCGCGGCCGCAACCGCCTGATCCCGCGCGGCAGCCTTGGCCGCGGGCGCTACCGCATCCTCCAGATCAAGGATCACCGCATCGCAGTCGAGCCCGCGCGCCTTCTCGATCGCCCGCGCATTCGATGCGGGCATGAACAATGCGCTGCGGATCTGCCTCAAGGGGCTACCGCCGCGCGGCGCGTGGGCGCGGGCGCGTCTTCCCACCCTCCCCCGAGCGCCTTGAACAGGCTGATCTGTGCATCGGCAACCGCAGCATCCGACTGCGCCAGTGCCGCGCGGGCATCGGCGCGATCACGCTCCGCCTGGATCAGCAGCAGGAAGCTGTCGGCGCCATAATCGAAGCGCAGTTGCGACAGCTTGGCCGCGCCACTGCTCGATGCCTCGGCCCGCCGCAGCGCGGCGTTACGATCGAGCGCCCCGGCGTAGCGCGCAAGCGCCTGTTCGGTTTCCTGCAGCGCGGTCAGCACCTTGCCATCGAACGTCGCGAGGCTGGCATCGGCCCCGGCGCGCGACTGCCGTACGCGGGCACGTCCCACCGTCTGGTTCGGGAAACTCCACGAGATCAGCGGGCCGGCCGAGTAATTGACCGACGTGCCCTTGAACAACTGGCTGCCGCGCGTGGCGTTCAGACCGATGCTGCCGAGCAATTGGATCTTCGGATACAGATCGGCAATCGACACGCCGATCCGCGCTGTGTCCGCCGCCAGGGTGCGCTCCGCCGCGCGAACATCCGGGCGGCGCGCGATCAGAGCGGTGCCGTCGCCGACCGGCAGCACGTCTTTCACGCGCGGCGGGGTGGTGCAAGCGTCGGCATCCTTGTCGATCTGTTCGGGCGGAAGCCCGGTCAGCACCGCGAGCGCGTATAGCGATGCGCGACGTTCGGCCTCGAAACTGGGGATCGTGGCTTGCGTCTGTGCCAGCAGCACGTCGGCGCGTTGCACGTCGCGGCGCGTGCCGCGGCCGGCGGTGAACAGCGTGTTGGTCAGGCCGAGCGTCTTCTGCTGCAGCGCGACCGTGTCCAGCGCGACTGCACGCTGTGCGGCGTTGCTGCACGCGGTGACATAGGCACGCGCCGTCTCCGCCGCGACCGATACGCGCGCGGCATCGAGCTGCGCTTGCGCCGCCTGCGTATCGCCCCGCGCGGCTTCGATTGCGCGCGTGACGCCGCCGAACAGATCGACCTCGTAAGAGACGTCGAAGCCCAATTGGAAATTGTCGAACTGGAAGGTCTGCGGAGCCCCGGTGCCTCCGCCGAAGGCCGCGGCATTGGCGCTATTGGCTTGGGTGCGCGAATATTGCGCGCTGGGTGACGTCGTGGGAAGCCGTGCGCCGCGCTGTTCAGACAGCACCGCGCGGGCCCGTTCGAGGTTGGCGGCGGCGACGCGGATGTCGGTATTGTGCGACAGCGCCTCGGTTACCAGCCGATCGACGACCGGATCGTCATACAGCCGCCACCAATGATCAGGTAGCGCGGTCGCCGCCACGGCGGACCCGCGTGCGGTCTCGCTGAAGCTGCCGCCGGTGACGGGCAGCGGCGTGCTCGGCTTGACGTAGTTCGGGCCGACGACGCAGGCAGAAAGGGCCAGCGCGGGGGCGAGACTCAGCAGGCGCTTCATGCCGGGTTTCCTTGCGGGTTTGCAGGCAGCGGTGCGGGTGGCGGCGAACCCGGCTCCGGATCGCGGCGATTGCGGCGCAGCTTCGCTGCGACCCAATCCCCGCCCTTGCGGCTGATGACGTAGAAGCTCGGCGTGAACAGCAGGCCGAAGGTAGTGACCCCGATCATGCCGAAGAACACGGCCACGCCGAGCGCCTTGCGCATTTCGGAACCCGGCCCGTTGCCGATCACCAGCGGCAGCACGCCGAGGATGAACGCGATCGAGGTCATCAGGATCGGGCGCAGACGCTGTTCAGCGGCATGTTCGGCGGCGGCGCGCAGTTCCATGCCGTCGAGTTCATTCTGGCGCGCGAACTCCACGATCAGAATCGCGTTCTTGGCAGCAAGACCAATCAAAACGACCAGGCCGATCTGCGTCAGGATGTTGTTGTCCATCCCCATGATGTTCACGCCGACGATCGCCGCCAGCAGGCACATCGGCACGATCAGGATGACCGCGAACGGCAGCACCAGACTCTCGTAATTCGCCGCCAGCAGCAGGAATACGAACAGCACCGCGAGCCCGAACACCAGGCTGCCGGTGTTACCCGCCTGCGTTTGCTGGAACGCGATCTCGGTCCATTCGTAGCTCATGCCCTTGGGCAGGATCTGCCCGGCGAGCTTCGCCATCGTCTCCAGGCTCTGGCCTGAGGAATAGCCCGGGACAGTATCACCCTGCAGTTCGGCCGAGGGATAGAGGTTGTAGCGCACCACGCGGTACGGCCCGCTGTCGTTCTTGAGCGACATGACCGAATCGAGCGGCACCATATTACCCGCCGCCGACCGCGTGCGCAGATGCCCGACGTCAGACACCTGATCTCGATACGGCGCGTCGGCTTGCGCGGTCACGCGGTACGTTCGGCCGAGATAATTGAAGTCGTTGATGTAGGACGAGCCGAGATAAGTGCCGAGCGTCGAGAAGACGTTCGCCACTGGCACGCCCAGTTGTTCGGCGCGTTCGCGGTCGATATCGGCGAACAGCCGCGGGGTGCGCGTGTTGAAGGTGGTGAAGGCAGACGTGATGCCCGGTGTCTGGTTCGCCTTCATCATCATCCCGAAGGCCGCGCCTTCTAGCGCCTTATAGCCAAGGTTGGTACGATCCTCGATAAGCATCTTCCAGCCGCCGCCAGTGCCGATCCCGGCGACCGGGGGCGGCGGGATGACGAGCAGCAAACCGCCGGCGAGCGGCCCAAACGCCTGGCGCATCTGGTTGGCGATGGCACTGGCGTCGATGCGGTCGGCCTTGTCTTTTAGCGCGATGAACATCGCGCCGCCGTTCGACGCGGTCGAGAAAGTGGCGCCGTCGAGGCCCGCGAAGGCAACGGTATCGCGCACCGCAGGGTTCTGCCGCGCGATGGCGCCTGCCTGGTTGAGCAGATCGGTCGTCCGCTGGAGCGAGGCGCCGGGCGGCAATTGCGCCGCAACAATCAAATAGCCCTGATCCTGCGCAGGGATGAACCCGGTCGGCGTCGCGGTGAAGCGCCACCCGGCCAGACCGATCAGCACAACGTAGGCGACTGCGACCACGGTCAGCGCGCGGATTGCCCGCGCGGTGAACTTCCCGAACTTCTGGCCCAGCCAATCGAACCCGCGGTTGAATCCGCGCGCGAAACGCGTTCCCGCGCCGCGCCAACCTGCGGCCGGCTCGGAATGCGTCTTCGGCTTGAGGATCAGCGCAGCAAGCGCCGGCGACAGCGTGAGCGACACGAATGCGGAAATCGCAGTCGCCGACACGATCGTCAGCGCGAATTGCTGATAGAATTGCCCCGAAATGCCCGGGATGAAGCTGGTCGGGATGAACACGCCGCACAGCACCAGCGCGATCGCGATCAACGCGCCCGACACTTCGTCCATCGTCTTGTGCGCGGCGTCGCGGGGGGACAGCCCCTCCTCTTCCATCAAGCGCTCGATATTCTCAACCACGACGATCGCGTCATCGACCACGATCCCGATCGCCAGCACCATGCCGAACAGCGACAGGTTGTTGAGGCTGAAGCCGAAGCAGGCCAGCACCGCGAGGCTGCCGATCAGCGAAACGGGGATCGCGATGATCGGGATCAGCGCCGCGCGCCAGCTTTGCAGGAACAGCAGCACGACCAATGCGACGAGGATCAGCGCCTCGACCAGCGTGTGCTCCACCGCCTCGATCGAGGCCGAGATGTATTCGGTCGGGTTGTACGGAATCGAATATGTCAGTCCGGGTGGGAAGCTCTTCGATGCGCGTTCGATCTCGTCCTTGACCGCCTGTGCGGTGCTGAGCGCATTCGATCCGGGAAGCTGCGTGATGCCGATCGCGGTCATCGGCTTGCCGTTGAGGCGCGCGTTGATCGTGTAATCCTGCGCGCCGAGTTCGATCCGCGCAACATCGCGCAGTCGCGTCAGTCGGCCCTGGTCGTCGCGCTTGACGATGATGTCGCCGAACTGATCGGTGGTGGTGAGGCGTCCGGTCGCCTGGATGCCGAGCTGAAAGGCGGTGCCGCCCTGGTTGAAGGGCGGGGCGCCGACCGATCCGACCGCGACCTGCGCGTTTTGCGCGCGCACGGCTGCGACGATTTCATCGACTGTCAGATTGCGCGAGGCTGCACGATCGGGATCGACCCAGACGCGCATGTTGTAATCGCGCCCGCCGAACGTACGGGTCCCGCCGACGCCCGGGATACGCGCCAGCCGATCGATGATCTGCGTCGTCGCATAATTCGAAACATAGGATTCGTTGAGCGACCCGTCGGGCGACGTTAAAGCAACCACCAGCAGGATGTCGGGCGAGTTCTTGCGCACCGTCACGCCGATCTGGCGCACTTCCTCGGGCAGGCGCGGCTCGGCGGTGGAAACGCGGTTCTGCACCAGCACCTGCGCCTGATCGACGTCGGTGCCCTGCTTGAAGGTCACCGTGATCGCGAGCGTACCGTCGCCGGTGTTCGACGACGACATGTAGATCATGTTTTCGACGCCGTTGATCGATTCCTCGAGCGGGGCGGCGACGGTCTCCGCCAGCGTTTCGGCATTGGCACCGGGGAAGTTTGCGCTGACGACCACGGTCGGCGGCGCGATATTGGGATATTGCGCAACCGGCAGCGACGGGTACGCCACCACGCCGAACACGACGATCAGGATCGACAGCACCGCCGCGAAGATCGGCCGGTCGATGAAGAAATGGGGAAATTTCACAGTCGCTCAGCCTTATTTGGCGGTGGCGTCGGAGGCGGGCGGCGCACTTTCGGGGGTCGACTGCGGCGCGGTGTCGGCGGCCTTGGGGCGCATCTTCACCAGATTGGCCTTCACCGCGACACCGGGCTGCAGCGTCGTGATGCCTTCGATCACGACCTGTTCGGTCGGGGCGAGGCCAGCCTTGACGACGCGCAGCCCTTCGACTTGCGGGCCGGTTTCGACCGGACGGGGGGCGACCTTGCCATCCTTGCCGACGACATAGACGAGCTTGCGGGTCTGGTCGGTCAGGATCGCTTCATCGGGCACCAGCATCGCATGATAGGTTCCCGAACCCAGCAGCCGCGCACGCCCGAACAAACCGGGGGTGAGGAAGCCATCGGGGTTGGCGATTACGGCATGCGCGCGGATCGTGCCCGAATTGGGATCGATCGCATTGTCGACGAACTCCATACGGCCATGCCAGCGGTAACCGCTTTCGTCCGCGAGTTGAACCTCGACCGGGTTCGGCGTGCGACGCGACGACCCACGCTGCCCGGCCTTATCCTGGCGCAGATACTTCAGGTAGAAGCTTTCCGCCCCCTCGAACGAAAACCAGATCGGATCGGTCGAGACGACGCGCGTCAGGACAGTTTGCGCTTCCGCTGCGTAATTACCCCTGCTCACGCGACGATCCGAAACGATCCCCGTGATCGGCGAACGGACCGAGGTGAAACCCAGGTTAAGCTGCGCGGTCGAGACGTTCGCCTGACCCGCGCCGAGATCGGCCTGCGCGCTGCGGACCGTCGCGAGCTTGGTCTCATACTCTTCCTTGCTGATCGCCTCGGCGGCCAGCAATTTGTCGGCCCGTGCCAGTTCGGACCGGGCATTGGTCAGCGCGGCCTGCGCCTTGGCGACTTGCGCCCGCGCCTGGGCAAGCGTTGCGAGATAGGGGCGCGGGTCGATCGTGAACAGGACATCGCCCGCGCGGACGCGCTGGCCATTGGCGAACAGGATCCGCTCGATCGTGCCCGAGACGCGCGGCCGCAGTTCCACATCCTGGATCGCCTCGAACCGGCCGACGTATTCGTCCCAATCGACGACATCGCGCTGCAGCGGCACGGCGACCGTCACTTGCGGGGTCGGCGGCGGCGGGGGCGCACCCTTGGAACATGCTGCAAGCGCGAGCACGGCTGCCGTCGCCAGCGCGGAACGAAACTGGCCTGGAAGGAAAGTCATTGGCATCGAGGTCCCCACGAACGGTATCGGGTGCAACCGTCTCGCAAGTGCATAATAGTTCGTTCGAACGAACAGGGCAACTGCAGAAACGACAAGCCGCTCGTTTCGGCGGCGTATTTTTCTTGCCCAGAAGTGCGAATGGTCATGCTGCAATGCAAGAGTACAACCTGATCTTTCTCCCCGCCGCCCAGCAATATATTGAAACAGAAATCAAAAATTCGCGCGGGCAGACGGCTCTCGACGCGGCGTGGCGGGCATGACAGAGCGAAACGATGGCCGCACCGACCCGATCCGACCCGATCAAAGTTCCACGCGCGGGACTTACCGGCGTGTGGCGACCTGCAACCGCCTTCGTGCGCGTCTTTGCCGGGTTTGCTGGGCGACGCGGTTGGACCGCAACCGGGCTGGTCGCGGCGGGGGCAATGCTCGACGGCGCTGGCTTGCTGCTGCTGATCCCGATCCTCGATTCGGTCGTGACGCGGCCGGGTGGCCAATCGCGGGTGGGCACGGCGCTTGACGCGATCGGGCTGGAAGCCGGCTTTCCACGACTGCTCGCGCTGCTGTCTGCGTTCGTGCTGCTCGCGGTGTTGCGCGCGCTGGTGCAGTTCGCGCGCGATCTGGCGCTAGCGAAGCTGCAGGCGACGTTCGTTGAGTATCAGCGCAATCAAGTGATGCGCGCGATCGCCGCCGCATCGTGGAGCCGGATCGTCGGACTTCGCCACGCCCGGATCACCAATCTCATCACGAGCGAGGTCGGCCGCGTCGCGGCCAGCGCGCAATTCCTGATCCAGGCCTCGGTCGCCGCTGCGATGCTAGTGGTGCAGTCAGCGCTCGCCTTCACGCTCGCGCCAGTGCTGGCGCTCGCGACGACGGCGCTGGTGCTAATCGGGGGCGGCGCGGTATTTCTGGCGCAAGGCAAGATCCGCGACATCGGCACCGGGATGGTGCACGGCAATGCCGCCTTGATGGGCAGCGCGAACGGCTTCCTGAGCGGCCTGAAAGCGGCGGCGGCACAAAATACGCAGGACGAATTCATCGCCGAATTCGAAATCATCCAGGCCAATCTGCGCGAAACCGGCCTGTCGTTTCAGCGCCGCCAAGCCAATAGCCGCCGGGTCTTTGCGATCGGATCGGGCTTTGCGGCGGCATCGGTCGTGCTGATCGGCTTTGCCACCAAGGTGCCGCCGGCCGTGCTTATCACGCTGGTGCTGATCTTTGCGCGGATGAGCGGCCCCGCGATCATGATCCAGCAATCCGCGCAGAACTTCTTTTTCATGCTGCCGAGTTTCGAAGCGCTGCAGGCGTTCCAGACCGAGCTAGCCGCCGAATGCGCCACCACCCCGGCCCCGGTCGTCCCGCCGCCCGGCGCGATCGAGGCACGCGATCTGGTCTATCGCTACGCGACCGGCGGCGGCATCAGCGGCGCGAGCGTGCGGATCGAGCCAGGCAGCTTCGTCGGCATTGCCGGGCCATCGGGTGCGGGCAAGACGACGCTGATCGATCTGCTGATCGCCCTGACCGAGCCGCAGACGGGAACGCTGTCGGTCGGCGGGATGGTGCTTGATGCGGCCGGGCGCGCGGGCTGGCGCGAGGGCGTGGCGTACGTGCCGCAGGAAGGATTCCTGTTCCACGACACCATCCGGCGCAATCTCGCCTGGGGCAATCGCGACCCCGATGAGGCGGCGATGTGGGACGCTCTCGACTTCGTCGGCGCGGACGCGCTGGTGCGGCGGATGCCCGAGGGGATCGACACGATCGTCGGCGAGCGCGGCGCGTTGCTGTCGGGCGGCGAGCGGCAGCGGTTGGCGCTCGCGCGCGCGATCCTGCGGCGGCCGCGGCTGTTGGTGCTCGACGAAGCGATGAACGCGATCGACGCCGGGAGCGAGAATTTGCTGCTCGGTCGCATCGCCGCACTGGAGCCCCGTCCGACGATCCTGATGATCTCCCACCGCGCGGAGAGCATGGCGACGTGCGATCAAGTGATCCGGGTCGAGGGGGGTATGGTGTGGGGGTAGTGGGTGCTCGTCCTCACCTCATCCACGCTTCCCCGGCGAAGGCCGGGGCCCAGTCGCGGAACAGAAGCGGTGAGGTGCCGCGCTATCCCATCGACCTGCGCAACTGGGCCCCGGCCTTCGCCGGGGAAGCGATTCTTTTGATTGTAGATTCATCAACCCGACATTCGGGACCGCCAACTGCAGACTTTAGCGCTGGCGCGAAAAGGCCCATTCATCCGCAAAGCACTCGAATGTTTCGTCGCGCAAGTAGAATAGAAAGTGACGCTTTCCCGCATCCACTCGGTTGGTCACTTTCCAATCGGTCGGGGCGTGGGCGAGCGGGTCAGCGCCGACAATCTCGTAGAACTCCCCCCAAGCCGGAGCGATGCCGCTGTAGCGGCACTGCCCACGATACCACCCTTCATCGTTAGTGCTGCCTAGCCTCCATTCCGAACAACCACCGAAGGCTAGCAACCCCTTTTCATCGGTTGTCGCCTCATACGCTGAATGGTTCAGACCGAACTGCAATGACAATTTCGAGCCATCTTCCCGAACTTCGGGCGCAGGGTCGTTGGGGTCGGCGTTCCATGAACCATTGAGTTGTAGAAATGTCCGGTCTGTCATTCGCAGAGTTTGGCACCGCCAACGGATTCTTGCCACCGATTCCTAGCAGCTCGCCATCTACCCCCGCGTCACCCCCTAACGCCCAACCACCACCCCGCCCTTCATCACCCAGCCAACCCGCCGCACCGCCGCAACATCGCGCGTCGGGTCGCCCGGCACGGCGATCAGATCGGCGAGAAGCCCAGGCTTCACGCTCCCCCGATCGGCGAGGTGGAACACCCGCGCATTGCCAGAAGTCGCCGCGATCATGACTTGCGCCACCGGCATCCCCGCCGCTGCCATCAATTCCATTTCACGCGCATTTTCGCCATGCGCGAAGACGCCGACATCGCCGCCCATGCAGATTGGCACCCCCGCCGCGCGCGCCAGCGCGAAGGACGCGCGATTTTCGGCGACGGCGGGCGGGACCGGATCGCCGCCGTTCCAGCCGCGATAGCGTGAGACCGCGTCGGATGCCGCCAGCGTCGGGCACAAGGCGATCCCTTTCGCCGCCATGCTGCGGAAAATCTCGGGCGTGCCGCCATAGCCATGCTCGATCGTATCCGCCCCGGCGGCGATCGCGCGACGCATCCCCTCGGGCGTGGAGGTGTGGACCGCTACGGTGCGCCCGGCATCGTGCGCTGACTCGACCGCGGCCTTCATCTCGGCGAGCGAAAAGGTCGGGCGGCTCGGTTCGCCCGGGCCCCAGCGATAATCGCCGTAGAGCTTCACCACATCCGCGCCCGCCGCGATCTGGCTGCGCACCACGCGGACGAGATCGTCGATGCCGCTCGCTTCCTCGGCCCCTTGCGGGATGTCCACGCCGGGTTCGAAACCCTTGGGGCCATATGCCCCCTTCGCCACGATCGCCCGCGTCGCGACGATCAGGCGCGGGCCGGGCACGATCTCTTGCGCAATCGCCTGGCGTAAGCCGACATCGGCATAGCCCGCGCCTTCGGTGCCGAGATCGCGCTCCGTCGTGAAGCCCGCCAGCAGCGTAAGCCGTGCATTCGCCACCGCGCGCGCGGTGCGCAGCGCGATCGGCTCGTGCAGCACCTGATCGTCCCAGTTCGCCTCATTGTACGGATGCAGGAACAGATGCCCGTGCCCCTCGATCATACCCGGCATCAGCGTCTGGCCGGGGAGGTCGATCGTCTCGGCATCCGCAGGCGCGGTGAGCGTCGGGCCGACCGCGACGATCTTGTCGCCGCTGACCAGGACTTGCCAGCCGGGATGGGCGACGGGATCGACGCCGTCGAACACGGCGGCGGGGCGAAGCAGGATCGGGTGCGGTGCGGGCGCAGCTCCCACGGCCAACAGCGCAAGACCCAGCAACCATTTCATCATCTCGTCTCCGCAAGCGATTGTGGCGCGCAGCATTGCCCGATAGCTTCGGTATCATGGATATACGCCCCCGCACCGCGCGCAACCTGCTTGCCGCAACCGCCCTGTTCGTCATCGCGGCGGCCCCTGCCCCGCCTGAGGCCGCGCGCGTCACGATCACGCGCGACACCTGGGGCATCGCGCATGTCGTGGGAAAGAGCGACGCCGATGCGGTGTTCGGCGCGATCTATGCGCAGGCCGAGGATGATTTCAACCGGATCGAAGCGAATTACCTGACCGCACTCGGCCGCACCGCCGAGGCGGAGGGCGAAGCTGCGATCTGGGCCGATCTGCGCCAGCGGCTCTATGTCGATCCGGTCGATCTTAAGGCGAAGTATCGCCAGAGCGCGCCGTGGCTGCAAAAGCTGATGACGGCGTGGGCCGATGGTCTGAACTATTACCTCGCGACGCACCCGAACGTGCGCCCCAAGGTGCTGACGCATTTCGAACCGTGGATGGCGCTGTCCTTCACCGAAGGCAGCATCGGCGGCGATATCGAGCGGATTTCGCTGAATGATCTGGCCGCCTTTTACGGCAAGACCAGCATCGCGGTCGCGGCGGAGGATGCTGGCCCGGTCCCGCGCGAACCGCGCGGGTCGAATGGCATCGCGATTGCGCCGAAGAACACCGTGAACGGCCATGCGCTGCTGCTGATCAATCCGCACACCAGTTTCTACTTCCGCTCAGAATTGCAGATGACCAGCGGTGAAGGCTTGAACGCCTACGGCGCCTCCACCTGGGGGCAGTTCTTTATCTATCAGGGCTTCAACGAGAAAGCCGGGTGGATGCACACCTCCTCCGGCGTCGACAATGTCGATGAATTTGCCGAGGATGTGGTGCGCGGCGCGGCGGGGGTTTCCTATCGCTACGGCAAGGCGATCCGGCGGATGCGGTCCGCCCGCGTCACGCTCGCCTATCGCAAGCCCGACGGCACGCTGGGCAGTCGCAGCTTCAGCACCTACGCCTCACACCACGGCCCGATCATCGCCGAACGCGGCGGCAAGTGGATCGCGCAAGGGCTGATGTGGAAGCCGATCCCCGCGCTCGAACAAAGCTGGCTGCGCACCAAGGCGACCGATCTGGCGAGCTATATGAAGGTCGCCGAGCGCAAGGCCAATTCGTCGAACGACACGCTGTTCGCCGATGCCAAGGGCGAGATCGCCTATCTCCACCCGCAATTCGTTCCCGTCCGCGATACCCGCTTCGATTATGCCAAGCCGGTCGATGGCGCCGATCCGGCGACCGACTGGAAAGGGCTGCACAGCGTGGCAAGCCTGCCCAATGCGATCAACCCAGGCGTGGGATATGCGTTCAACACCAACAACTGGCCGTGGACCGCAGCCGGGCCGGATAGCCCCAAGGCCAAGGACTATCCGCGCTACATGGACACGTTCGGCGAAAACCCGCGCGGGGTTCACGCCGATCTGCTGCTGCGCAACGCCCACGACTTCACCCCCGAACGGCTGATCGCGGCGGCGTATGACAGCTACCTCCCTGCCTTTGCCGAGCTGATCCCGCCGCTGGTCAAGGCGTATGACGCGCTGCCTACAGGCGACCCGCGCCGCGCGAAGCTCGCGGGGCCGATCGCGGAATTGCGCGGCTGGGATTATCGCTGGGGCGCGGATTCGGTCGCGACCACGCTCGGCGTGCTGTGGGGCGGCAAGATGTGGCGCGAGGTCGGCAGCTTCATTCAGGCCGAGCAGATCAACGTGCCGAAGTACATCGCCACACGCGTGTCCGACAGCCGCAAGCTCGATGCGCTGGGGGAGGCGATCGAGCAACTCACTCGCGATTTCGGTGACTGGAAGATCGGCTGGGGGCAGATCAACCGCTTCCAGCGGCTCGACGACAGCATCGACGCGCATTTCGACGATGCCAAACCAAGCATCCCGGTGCCCTTCACCTCGGCGCAATGGGGCAGCCTCGCCTCTTTCGGCGCGCGGCCTTATGCCAATACGAAAAAATTATACGGATCGAGCGGTAACAGCTTCGTCGCGGTGGTCGAATTCGGCCCCAAACTGCGCGCCTGGGCGGTGACCGCTGGTGGCGAGAGCGGCGACCCAGCGTCGCTGCATTTTACAGATCAGGCGGAGCGCTATGCGGCAGGCGCGCTGCGGCCGGTTTATTTCTACCCGGCCGATCTGGCGGCGCATGTCGAGCGGCGCTATCGCCCCGGCGAACCGCGTTTCGCGACCCGCTCCGGCTAGGCGACCTCGCCGAATCCGGTTCGCGCTTCGTGGCGCTGCAGTCGTCCATCGCGGCGGGTTCCTCCCGCGCCGGATCGAGGTTCGAGAGCAACGCGCGGCCACAGGCATTCGGATCGGACGTCCGCCAGCCGCTGGGCGTTACCCCTGCGGCTCCATCCCGTTGGGCGCCGTGGTCAATCCGATGTCGGCCCAATGCGCTTCAAGCATCGCCACGGTGTCGTCCATTGCGGTGAAGCGCAGCGGGCGCGCTAGCGTAAAAATCCCGGCCGCCCTCGCGATCGCCGCGCCGACCTGGAAATACTTCTGTTGCTGGCCCATGCGTCGTATCAGGATCGGGCGATAGGCGTTGGCGAGCAACAACCGTGCTCCGTCGACCACATTGGGCCGCGCGATCCCCGCCACCCGGGGCGGACGGTCTTCGAACAACATGTACACCGCGCCGACCGGCATTGCTGCGGTGCTGGACCCGACCGGCTCGACATAGAATTTCTCCATTCGGCCGCGCATCGCTTCGCCCTTACGACCATCGAGCGCCAGCGCGTCGATCGACCCGGCCCAGAGTTTCAGGAAACGGCCGTCGGGGTGAACGATAGGCGTACCGGCGTCATCGAGCGTGATCGCGGCCTGATCATCGGTCACCAGCGTGTACCCCCGCGACCCGAGCGCCGCGGCGATCGTGGATTTTCCAGCCCCCGATGCGCCGCAGAACAGCACTGCTTTGCCGTTTACCGCGATCGCGCTCGCGTGCAGCACGATATGGTTGCGCTGATGCAGGAGGATGCCGAACACGGTGCCGGCCAGGAAGATCGCGATGTCCTGATCGCCAATGTCGGGCGCGCGGGCGAAACCGATGCTGTGTCCGCCCTCAAGCAGAAACCGCCCGATCGCGGGAAGCTCGAGTAGGAATTGGTCGGCACTGCGCTGCCAGTTGGGACCGGCGGCGACGACATTTTCCAGCGCCTCCGGCACATCGATCGGGCGTATCGTTACGTCGGGCACCGCCAGATCCGCCAGCGTGATAAGCCCCGGCAAACGGATCTCGCTGCAAACCTGCAAGCCCGACACCCTATAACAATGCACGCGCGCCGAACCCCCTGTCACCCGCGCGTGACTCTATGCCGAACAAAGGTACGGCTTCAAGCGCTGGTGCCGCGCAACGCATCGGCCAGCCGCGCGCGGTCGAGCTTGCCCTCCCAACGCGCCACCACGATCGCGGCGACCGCATTGCCGATGAAGTTGGTCAAACTGCGGCACTCGCTCATGAAGCGATCGACGCCCAGAATCAGCGCCATGCCCGCGACCGGCACCGACGGCACAATCGACAGCGTGGCGGCGAGCGTGATGAACCCCGCGCCCGTCACCCCGGCCGCCCCCTTCGAGCTCAGCATCGCGACACCGACCAGCAGCAATTGATCGCCGATCGACAGATGCACCCCGCACGCCTGCGCGATGAACAGCGCCGCCAGCGTCATGTAGATATTCGTGCCGTCGAGGTTGAACGAATAACCAGTCGGCACGACCAGACCGACGATCCCGCGGTCGCACCCCGCTGCCTCCAGCTTGGTCATCAAATTGGGCAGCGCCGCCTCGGACGAGGAGGTGCCGAGCACCAGCAGCAGTTCCGCCTTGAGATAGACGAGCAGCCGAATGATCGAGAAACCGTGCACCCGTGCCACCGCACCGAGAATGACCAGCACGAACGCGATCGAGGTGAGATAGAAGGTCAGCACCAGCCCCCCCAGGCTGATCAAACTGCCCGCGCCATATTTGCCGACGGTGAAGGCGATCGCGCCGAACGCCCCGATCGGGGCAGCGCGCATCAGGATGCCGACCACGCGAAACACGATCAGCCCGAGCCGCTCGATCAGGTCGAGCACTGGCTCGGCCGGCTTTCCCACCAGGCTGAGCGCGATGCCGAACAGGATCGCGACGAACAGCGTCTGCAGGATCGATCCGTCGGTCAGCGCCGAGACCATCGTGTTGGGGATGATCGCCATCAGGAAGCCGACCAGTGTCGTCTCATGCGCCTGCTGCGCATAGCCGGAGACTGCCCCGGCATCGAGCGTCGCGGGATCGACGTTCATGCCCGCTCCCGGCTGCACGACGTTCGCGACCACCAGCCCGAGGATCAAAGCGAGCGTCGAGAAGAACAGGAAATAGCCGAACGCCTTGGCGGCGACCCGGCCGACCGTGCCGAGCTCGCGCATTCCGGCGATGCCGCTGGCCAGAGTCAGGAAAATGACGGGCGCGATCACCATCTTGACCAGCTTGATGAACCCGTCGCCGAGCGGCTTCAAAGCGGCGCCCGTTTCCGGCCAGAAATGCCCGACCAGCGCGCCGAGTACGATCGCCGTCAGCACTTGCACATAAAGCTGTGCGTAGATGGGCGTCGGTTTGGCGGGAGCCGGCGGCGTGGGCATGGGCATGCGCTCGGGCGGGATCGTCATGTGCTTATCCTAAGCAAGGATCGCGGCGACACCACCCCCGACTTGATCGACGCGTCATGCCGGTTGCAGGATGCGAAGCGCCCGCATACCAATGCGGTAACAGGATCACCAACGATCCGGGGGGCAGGAGTTTCGATGCGCAACGATGTGACCGCGGTAATCGCTGGGCTGATGCTCGCCACCCCCCTTTCGGCACAAACCGCCCCAGCCCCAGCCGCCGCCCCAGCTGCGACCCCCGCCAAGCCGCCCAAATGGAACGTCAACGCGCCCCCCGGCATGACGACGCGGCAAGTGCCGATCGCGGTCAGCGAGGGGAGCTGGATGAACGTCGACGTGTCGCGCGACGGCACGATGCTCGCGTTCGACCTGCTCGGCGACATCTATACCATGCCGATCGCCGGCGGTACGCCGACGCGGATCGCCGAGGGCCTCGCCTATGAACAGCAGCCGCGCTTCTCGCCCGACGGCAAGCGCATTGCCTTCGTGTCGGATCGCGGCGGCGGCGACAATGTCTGGCTGATGAACCTGGATGGCAGCGACAAGCGCCAGCTGACCAAGGAAGACTTCCGCTTGCTCAACCAGCCAAGCTGGAGCCCCGACGGCCGCTTCATCGTCGCCAAGAAGCATTTCACCACCGCGCGATCGCTCGGCACCGGCGAGGTATGGATGTATCACGTCTCGGGCGGCGGCGGCGTGCAATTGGTCAAGCGCGCGAGTGAGGAACTGCAGAAGGAGCTTGGCGAACCGATCTACGCCGCCGACGGCAAGAGCGTCTTCTTCACGCGCAACGTGACCCCCGGCCCGATCTTCGAATATGCGCAGAATTCGTACACCGACCTGTTCGACATCGAACGCTATGACATGGTGACCGGCGAGACGAGCACCGCCGTGTCGGGCGCGGGCGGATCAGTCCGCCCGACCCCCTCCCCCGATGGCAAGCGCATCGCCTTCGTTCGGCGTGAAGCGGGCAAGTCGAAGCTTTACGTCAAGGACCTCGACAGCGGGGTCGAGCGCAAGATTTACGACACGCTCGATCAGGACGTGCAGGAGACGTGGGCGGTCACCGGCGTCTACCCCAACATGGCGTGGACGCCCGACGGCGGATCGGTCGTGTTCTGGGCGGGTGGGCATATCCAGCGTGCAAAAGCCGACGGATCGGGCGCGAGCGTGATCCCGTTCGCGGTCAACGATACGCGCGTGGTGATCGATGCGACCCACCCGACCGTCGCGGTCGCGCCGGATCACTTCAGCACCAAGATGCCGCGCTGGGCGAGCATGTCGCCGAATGGGCAAAGCGTGCTGTTCGAAACGCTGGGCAAGCTCTGGATCAAGCCCGCAGCGGGCGGTGCTGCGCAGCGGCTGGTCAGCGGCGACGAGGCCGAGATGCAGCTTTGGCCGAACTGGTCGCGCGACGGGCGATCGGTGGTGTTCGTCGGTTGGACTGATGCCGGGCTGGGCAAGGTGCGCACGGTCGCCGCCACGGGCGGTTCGGCGAAGGACGTCACCGCCAAGCCCGGCCATTACGGCAACCCGCGCTTTACGCCCGATGGCCGTACGATCGTGTTCGAAAGCGGCCGCGGCGGCGGCCTGACCGCGGCGCGCGGCGGCGAGAATCCGGGCATCTACCGCATCGCGGCGACCGGCGGCACGGCCACGCGCATCACCAAAAGCGGCAGCCAACCGCAATTCGGCGCGGATGGCGAGCGGGTGTTCTTCCTGGCGTCCGAAAAGGGCAAGCGGCAGCTCGTCAGCACCGACCTCAATGGCCAGGCGCGGCGCGTTCATGCCTCGGGCGAATTGGTCAACGATTACCAGGTCTCGCCCGATGGCCGCTACGTGGCGCTGCGGCAGAATTACGAAGCGTTCGTGATGCCACTGCTGCCCGGAACGCAGGATGTCGCGGTCGATATCAAGAAGGGCGCGCTCCCCGTCACCCGCGCAAGCGGCGACGGGGCGGCGTTCATCGGCTGGTCGCATGACGGCGCGCAATTGCATTGGTCGCTCGGGCCGACCTTCTTCACCGTCCAGACCGAGGCGCTGTTCCGCGGAGCCCCCGAAGACGATGCGCCGAAATTCGTCGCGCCCAAGACCGGCATCTCGCTGTCGATGGACGTCACCGCCGACAAACCGACCGGCACCGTGGCGCTAACCGGCGCACGGCTGGTGACGATGGCGAATGCCGAGGGCGGGATCGTCGACGACGGCGTCATCGTCATCACCGGCGACCGCATCGTCGCAATCGGGCCGAAGGCGTCCACCCCGATTCCGGCGGGTGCCAAGACCGTCGATGTCACGGGCAAGACGATCATTCCGGGTCTGGTCGATGCGCATGCGCACGGCGCGCAGGGCGATGACGACCTGATTCCGCAGCAGAATTGGTCGGCGATGCTCAACCTGGCCATGGGCACGACGACGATCCACGATCCGTCCGCGAGCGCATCCGAAATCTTCGTCGCGTCCGAGATGCAGCGCGCGGGCAAGATCATCGCCCCGCGCACCTTCTCGACCGGCGAGATCATCTACGGCGCCAAATCGCCCGATGTGTATGCCGAAATCGACACGTTCGAGGATGCGCTGTCCGACGTCCGCCGCCTGAAGGCCGAGGGCGCGAACAGCGTCAAGAATTACAACCAGCCGCGCCGCGAACAACGCCAGATGGTCGTCGCAGCGGCACAGCGCGAGAATATGGAAGTCGTGCCCGAAGGCGGCTCGCTCTTCGCGATGGACATCAGCCTGATCCAGGACGGCAATTCCACAGTCGAGCACAACGTCCCGCTGATCACCTTCTACAAGGACGTGGTCGATCTGTGGACGCAGACCAAGACCAATTACACGCCGACACTGGTCGTCACCTATGGCGGCCTCGCGGGCGATCCCTACTGGCGCCAGCATACCGATGTGTGGAAGCACCCGATCGTCTCGCGCTACGAGCCGCCCGCCATGCTGCTCGCGCAGAACGGCCGCCGCACGATGGCACCCGAGGATGCGTTCGTCGATGATGAGAGCGCACGCGAGGCGGGGAAACTCGCCGCGCGCGGGGTGCAGGTGTCAATCGGCGCGCATGGCCAGCAACCGGGCCTCGGCGCGCATTGGGAAATGTGGTCGTTCGTGCGCGGCGGGTGGAGCCCGATCCAGGCACTCCGCGCGGGCACCATCATGCCCGCGACCTCGCTTGGTTATGCCAAAGACCTCGGCTCGCTCGAAGTCGGCAAGCTCGCCGATCTGGTCGTGCTCGATGCCGATCCGACGATCGACATCCGCAACAGCGACAAGGTCCACCGTGTGATGCTGGGTGGGCGGCTGTACGATCCACTGACGATGGACGAGGTCGTGACCGGCACGCGCAAGAGTGCGCCGCTCTGGTGGGCCGGAAGCGGGATCGGCGCGGGTGCCATGCCGAGCGTCGAGAGCGCGACGGGGGGAGATTAAGCGACAAGGCTGTGACGCTCGAAGGGTCATTTCGATCAGTCTCAGGAAATTAAGCGATTGGACAGATCAATCAATGCGGCCCATCGTCCGGTATAGATAACCAGCCGATGGAGAGCGAAATGAACGTCGAAGCCAAATGCCCGGTGGGTGCCGGCAAAGTGGACGGCAATGCCGTCCTGTTCGAAATGTCGAACCGCTTATGGTGGCCGAACCAGCTTGATCTGTCTGTATTGCATCAGAATTCTCCGCAGGCCGACCCGATGGACGCGGATTTCGATTATGCTGCTGAGTTCCAGAGCCTCGATCTTGCGGCAGTAAAGGCCGACATCTTCGCGCTGATGACCGAGTCGCAGGATTGGTGGCCGGCCGATTACGGCCATTACGGCCCGTTTTTCATCCGCATGGCGTGGCACAGCGCGGGTACCTACCGCATCGGTGACGGTCGCGGTGGCGCAGGTGCCGGGCAACAGCGGTTCGCGCCGCTCAATAGCTGGCCGGACAACGCCAATCTCGACAAGGCCCGGCTGCTGCTGTGGCCAATCAAGCAGAAGTACGGGCGCAAGCTGTCCTGGGCCGATCTGATGGTGCTGGCGGGCAATTGCGCGATCGAATCGATGGGTGGCGTCACCGCCGGGTTCGCCGGCGGCCGCGTCGATGTCTGGGAACCGGCGACCGACGTGAATTGGGGCGCCGAGCGCGAATGGTTGCAGACCAGCGAAAAGCCGGGTGGCCGCTATTCCGGCGAACGCGTGCTCGCCGACCCGCTGGCGGCGGTGCAAATGGGCCTGATCTACGTCAATCCTGAAGGTCCTGACGGCAACCCCGATCCGCTGCTCGCCGCGCACGACATTCGCGTGACGTTCGCGCGGATGGCGATGAACGACGAGGAAACCGTCGCGCTGATCGCGGGCGGCCATACCTTCGGCAAGACGCATGGCGCGGGCGTGCCCGACGATTATGTCGGCCCCGAACCCGAAGGTGCACCGATCGAGCAAGTCGGCTTGGGCTGGAAGAACAGCCTCGGCAGCGGCAACGGCGTCGATACGATCACCAGCGGGCTTGAGGGTGCCTGGACGCAGGAGCCGACCAAATGGACTGACCTGTATTTCAAGAATTTGTTCGAGTTTGACTGGGTGCTGACGCGCAGCCCGGCTGGCGCGCAGCAATGGACCCCGAAGAACCCGGAAGCGCAAGGCACCGTTCCCGACGCACATGATCCGATCAAGCGTCACGCGCCGATGATGCTGACGACCGATCTCGCGCTGCGGTTCGATCCCGCATACGAGAAGATCTCGCGCCACTTCTATGAAAACCCGCAGGCGCTACAAAAGGCGTTCGCCGAGGCATGGTACAAGCTGACCCACCGCGACATGGGGCCGCACTCGCGGCTGCTGGGGCCGGAAGTCCCGGCCGAAGCGCGGCTTTGGCAGGATCCGGTGCCCGCGGTCGACCATCCCTTGATCGACGCAGCGGACATTGGCGCTCTGAAGGCCAAGATCCTTGCGTCCGGTCTGTCGATCGGGCGACTGGTGGCAACCGCCTGGGCATCGGCCTCGACCTATCGTGGCACCGACATGCGCGGTGGCGCCAACGGCGCGCGCATCCGCCTTGCCCCGCAAAAGGATTGGGCGGTCAACGAACCCGCCGAACTGGCGACGACGCTCGCCAAGCTCGACGAAATCCGCCGTGGCTTCGGCAAGCCGGTGTCGCTGGCGGACATGATCGTGCTCGGCGGCTCTGCAGCGGTCGAGGCGGCGGCGAAGGCAGCTGGGCATGACGTGACGGTGCCGTTCACCCCGGGGCGCACCGATGCCTCGCAAGACCAGACCGACGCCGAATCGTTCGCACCGCTCGAACCAAAGGTCGATGGCTTCCGCAACTTCGCAAGCGGCGATCAGCCTTGGTCCGCAGAAGAGTTGCTCGTCGACCGCGCGCACCTGCTGACGCTCACCGCGCCCGAAATGACGGTCTTGGTCGGCGGTCTGCGGGTGCTCGGTGCCAATGTCGGCGGGGCCCCTTACGGCGTCTTCACCGATCGTCCGGGCACGCTGACCAACGACTTCTTCGCCAATCTGCTCAAGACGAGCATCGCGATGAAGTGGGAAGCATCGAGCGACGCGGATGACGTGTTCGTCGCGCGGGACCGCAAGACCGGTGAGGCGAAGTGGGCCGGCACGCGCGTCGACCTGATCTTCGGCGCCAACTCACAACTCCGCGCGCTGGCCGAGGCCTATGCGACCGACGATGCGAAGGAGAAGTTCGTTAGCGCCTTCATCGCGGCCTGGACCAAGGTGATGAACGCAGACCGGTTCGACCTCGCCTGATCACGGGGTAGATCGACACAAAAAAACGGGCGCTCGCCACTGGCGAGCGCCCGTTTTCCTTGGTGCCCGGGCGATCAGAATTTCGCGGTGATCGTCCCGAAAATCTGGCGCGGATTGCCGTAGAAGGCAGTGGCGATGCCTTCCTTGCCGAGCGTCGCGACATACGGCCCGTTGGGCACCGGCACATTCGCCAGGTTGATCGGGTTTCCGGCGAGATCGGTGCGGATATATTGATACCCCGCCGTCTTGTAGATCTTATTGGTGATGTTCTTGGCGTGGACACCGACCGAATAGCGTCCGCCGCGGCCGAAGCTGTAGGTCAAATTCGCATCCCACAGCGCATAGCCCGGCTGGTCGAGGAAGGGGCTCGCCGTTTCGAACTGATGCGTCAGGCTGCGATACGAAAGCGTAGTGTTGGCGTTGACCTTGCCGTCACCAACCGGAACCGTACCGGCGAGCGTCGAGGACAGCGTCCAATCGGGTGTGTTCTGGAACACGCGGACATTGGCGACATCGGTCCCGGTCGGCCCAATGAAGGTCTTATATTTGGCGTCGATATAGCCGAGCGTCCCCGACAGCGAGATGTTCGACCCTGGCCCGGCAAAACCGCGCGCGAGCACGCCGGTCGTCTCAAGCTCGACGCCCTTGATGTTGGCCTTGGCGGCGTTGGTGGTGATGCCGCAGAACGACTGCACCCCACCGATGATGCAGCCGACCGAACCCGGCACCTGCACGTCGGCATAATCGGAATAAAAACCGTTGAGCGCGATGTTGAGCCGCTTGTCGAACAGCGAACCCTTGTAGCCGACCTCGTACGATTTCACGATTTCCGGGCGGAACAGCAAATAGTTGTAGATTTCCTGATAGCTGCGCACGCCGTCCTGATTGACGTCGGGGGCCGAGGTGCCCGAGCCGCGCGGATCAAAACCGCCGCCCTTGAAGCCTTCCGAATAGGACGCATAAAGCAGATGGTCGGGCGTCGGCTTAAAGTTCAGCGACGCGCGTGGCGTGAAGCGCTTGAACTTCGCCACGCCGCGGAAATCGGTCGACGGCGCGCCGACAATCGTCGGGTTGCCGCCGAATTCGGGGGTAACGCCGAAATAGCTCGCCTTGAACACGTACGAGCTGCGTTCGTCCCACGTGTAGCGACCGCCGAGCGACAAGCTGAACTGGTCGGTGAAATCATAGGTGAAATCGCCAAAGATCGAGCTCGTTTCGGTCCGCACGTCGCCCTTGGTATAAGCGTTGAAATTGGCGAGCGTGGTCGACAGCAGCACGTCGAACCCGGTCGAAGCCTTGGCGCCGAGATAATAGAAGCCGATCAAACCGTTAAGCTTGTCGCTCTTATAGGCGAGCTGGAATTCCTGGCTCGTCTGCTCGTTGCGATAGACCGCCGGCACGTCGACATCGACCGCGGGCAGCGCGTCAAAATCAATCGGCGTCAACGAGCGATCCTTGCGGAACGCGCTGATGCTCTTCAGCGTCAGACGATCGTTCAGCTCGGCGCTCGCGACCAGCGACAGGCCGCCGGCCTGGATGTTCTGGCGCGGATTGTTGAGCCCAGCGCGCGTGTCGAACGCATTGGCCTGCACCGGCGTGTTGCTGAGCAAGCTGGTAATCAGCCGCGATCCGTTGCGCGCGTTCGATTTGTCCTCGGTATAATCGCCGGTCAGCCGGATCGACATGCGCTGATCGGGCGATTCGAATTCGATCGTGCCGCGCGCGGCCCATACATTCTTGTTGTAATTGTCGATGTTGAGGTTCGTGTTGCGCCCGAACCCGTCGCGCGTCAGCCGCGCGCCCGCCACGCCAACCTTAAACAGGCTGCCGATCGGGGCCGACAGGCTGACGATGCCGTCGGCTTGGTTGAACGAGCCGTAACTCGCCTTGAAATTCGCCTCAGGGCTGTCGGGGAGCTTCTTGGTGACGTATTTTACCGCGCCGCCGATCGTGTTGCGACCGTAAAGCGTGCCCTGCGGCCCGCGCAGCACCTCGATCCGCTCGACTTCATACACGTCGAGCACGGCGGCCTGCGGGCGGTTGAGATAGACGTCGTCGAGATAGATGCCGATGCCGGCTTCGAACCCGGGGACCGGATCCTGCTGACCGACGCCGCGGATGAAGGCGGCAAGCGTCGAATTGGTGCCGCGCGCATTCTTCAGCGTCGTGTTTGGGGTCACGTTCTGCAAATCGGTCAAATCGACCGCGCCGATCTGTTCAAGCCGCGCGGCGGAGAAAGCGGTGACGGCAATCGGCACGTCGAGCAAGGTTTCCTCGCGGCGGCGCGCGGTGACGACGATGTCGCCATCCGCCACATCCTGCTCTTGCGCAACGGGGGTCTCGGTCGGTGCCGACTGGGCATAGATCGGTGCTGCGGTCATAGCAGCGAAAGCAGCGCCAGCATGCAGTAGCGCGCGCGCGGAAATCAGGCGTGTCATCGGTTTTCCCCTCCTGTGGCGCTTCCACGGTGGCCCCGGTATCATCCGGGTTGTGCGCCAGTCGCAGCCGCTATACTGAAACCTGAACCAGGTTTCAACTTGGGAAATGGGGAGGCGTCGTACATGGCGATGGAAAGTGTCCCGAATGCCACAGCCTCCGTGTCTGACGAGGGCATGTCGGCAGCAAGCGCGGGCAAGGTCCCGCGGACCGAGCGCGGGCGCCGCACGCTGCGCACGATCCTCGATGCGGCGGCAATCGAGTTTGGCGAACGCGGCTTTCACGAGGCATCGGTCAGCGGCATCACGCGCCGCGCCGGCGTCGCGCTGGGCAGTTTCTACACCTATTTCGATTCGAAGGATGCGGTGTTCCGCGCGCTGGTACGCGACATGTCGGATCAGGTACGCGACCGCGTCGCCCCTGCGATCCGCGCCGCACCCGATCAGATCGCGGCGGAGCGGGCTGGCCTAAGCGAATTCATCGCCTTCGTGCGCGGGCATAAGGAAATCTATCGCATCATCGACGAATCCGAATTCGTCGATCCTGAATCGTTCAAGCTGCACTATGCCACTACCGCCGACCGCATTGCGGCACGGTTGAAGGCGGCTGCGGGGCGCGGCGAGGTGCGCGGCGACGTGTCGGAAATCCACGCCTGGGCGATCATGGGAATGAACGTCTTCTTGGGCTTACGCTTCGGCGTCTGGGGGCAAGATATGGCGCCGGATGCGGTGGCGGACGTCGTCGCGGACTTCCTCGCGCGGGGGTTGGCAGCGGAGCCACGTGTGATCTGACCCTCGACTCTGTTCGTTAACGAGTCTCTGCCAGCGGCCCGAGGCACAGCTCGGCGACAGCATCGACGATCGCGTCGGCGTCGAGCCGGTAGCTGCGGAACAGGTCGGGCACGTCGCCCGTCTGGCCGAACCGGTCGATCCCGAGCGGGCTGACGCGCATTCCCCTTACGCTGCCAAGCCAAGACAGAGTCGAGGGGGCACCGTCGATCACCGTGACGAGCTTCGCATCCGCGCAAAGCTGCGCCAGCAATTGCTCGACATGGCTCACCACGCTCGCCCCGGTCCAGCGTCCGGCGTGCCGCGCTGACCAGCCGCGATGCAGCAGATCGGGTGAGGTTACCATCAATAGTCCGAGCCCCGGCAGATCCTCGGCCAACAGGTCCGCCGCCTCCAGCACTTCGGGCGTGATCGCCCCGGTGAAGACGATCGCAAGGTCGGCTGGGCCGCTCGGAGCCTTCAGCCAATAGCCGCCCTGCAACGCATCGTCCTGCCAACCATCGTCGGCGCGCTCGGTCTGCGTCAGGGTGCGCGTCGTCAGCCGGAGATAGACCGATCCGCCGTCATCCGCCTGCATATGCCGGAACGCCCAGCCCATGATCAGCGCGAGTTCGTCGGCAAAGGCCGGTTCGAAATAGGTTAGGCCCGGCTGGCCGATGCCGATCAGCGGCGAATTGATCGACTGGTGCGCCCCACCCTCCGGCCCGAGCGTCAGC
Organism: Sphingomonas sp. HMP6; assembly: GCF_013374095.1. Classification (NCBI taxonomy): domain Bacteria; kingdom Pseudomonadati; phylum Pseudomonadota; class Alphaproteobacteria; order Sphingomonadales; family Sphingomonadaceae; genus Sphingomonas; species Sphingomonas sp. HMP6. The sequence goes on from NZ_AP022672.1 coordinate 2,097,685, forward strand.
CCTGACGGCGTTGCCACCAGCAGGAAGCGCGCGTCCTGATAGCAAGCGTAATTGAGCGCATCGAGACCGCGCGCGATGAAGGGATCATAGACCGTCCCGATCGGCATCAGCCGCGTGCCAAACAAGGGCGCGGCGAGGCCCAGCGCCGCCAGCATCAGGAACAGATTGTTCTCGGCGATGCCCAGTTCGATATGCTGGCCAGCGTTATGCCCGGCCCATTTCTGCGCCGTCGGAATACGCGCGGCGGAGAAGACATCCTTCAACTCCTGCCGCCGGAACAGCCCGCGCTGGTTTACGAACGCGCCGAGATTGGTCGACACCGTAACGTCAGGCGAGGTCGTGACGATACGGTCCGCCAAAGGATGCCCGGACTTGGCGAGATCGAGCAGGATCCGCCCGAACGCGGCTTGCGTCGAAAGCTCGGCACCGTCGGGGACGGGCAGATGGTCGGGCACCGGCACCACTTGCGCCGCCGGAACGTGCTGCCCTTGGGCAAGCGCACTTGCCTCCACCACCGCCCGCGCCGACGCCGCGACATTCGCACCGAGCCCGCCATAGGGCGCCCACTCGTCGCCCTCGGCAATGCCAAGGGCACCGCGCAGTTGCTCGATCTGGCCGGGGTTCATCAGCCCGGAATGATTGTCCTTGTGCCCGGCAAACGGCAGGCCATAGCCCTTGACGGTATAGGCGATGAACAGCGTCGGCACGTCGTCGTCGCAGCGCGCGAACGCCTCCAGCAATGTCGCGATGCAATGCCCGCCAAGATTGGTCATCAGCGCGGCGAGCGCGGTGTCGTCATGCTCCGCGATCAGCGCAAGCGTCTCCGGGAAATCCGCCAGATCGGCGGTGAGTCGCGTCCGCCACGCCGCCCCGCCCTGATAGGTGAGCGCCGCAAACTCCGCATTGGGGCATTCGTCGATCCAGTCGCCGATCGCCTGACCGCCGGCCCGCGCGAACGTCTCGCGTTGCTTGGCGCCGTGCTTCAGCGTCTCGACCCGCCACCCACAGGTCTCGAAAATATCATCGAAGCGCCGGAACATCCGGTCGGCGGTCGTGCTGTCGAGCGACTGGCGGTTGTAATCGACGATCCACCAGCAATTGCGGATGTCGTGCTTATACGCCTCGATCAGACATTCGTAGATATTGCCCTCGTCGAGTTCGGCATCGCCGATCAGCGCGATCATCCGGCCGGCATCGCCCTCGGCCATTTCGCCATGCGCGATCAGATAATCCTGAATCAGGCTGGCAAAGGCGGTAATCGCGACGCCCAGACCGACCGACCCCGTCGAGAAATCGACCGGGATGCTATCCTTGGTCCGGCTGGGATAGCTTTGCGCGCCGCCAAAGCCGCGGTAGCGCTGCAGCGCGTCGAGCGATTGCTGCCCCAGCATGTAATGGATCGCGTGCAGCACCGGCCCGGCGTGTGGTTTCACCGCGACCTTGTCCTGCGGGCGCAGCGCACCGAAATACAGCGCGGTCATGATCGCGGTGATCGACGCGCAGCTTGCCTGATGCCCACCGACCTTCAGCCCGTCGCGGCTCTCGCGCAAATGGTTGGCGTTGTGGATCGTCCAGGACGACAACCAGCGCAGCCGCGTCTCAATCGTTTCGAGCACGGCGATCGTCGCCGGATCGGTGCGGTGGGCGGGGGCTGTGACGGTCATATCCATGGGCGCCATGGTAGCCGATCGGCCCGCCGACGCGATGCCAATCTTGGCATAAGCTTATTCCGCGTCGGCGGAATCACTCTGACGTGCGGCGAAATGCGCGATCAGCCAGCTGCGCACCAGGCTGATCGTCGGATCGGCAAGATCGTCGGGACGGAGCTTTAGATAATAGCCAAACCCATCATTGATGACCGTGTCATACGGCACGACAAGTTGACCGGCGGCGATTTCGCCCGCGAACATGTCGATATCGGCAAGCGCAACGCCGTCGGAGTTCATCGCATAGCTAACCGCGAGTGCATTGGAATCGAAAGCGAGGCCGCGATCGGCATCGAGCGTTATCCGGCACTGATTGGCAAAAGTGCTCCACAACAGCCCGCGCGGTTGATCCTCCAGTTTGACATGGAGCAGATCATTGTCCGCAAGGAAGGCTTCTAGCGACTTGCCTGCGTGCCGTTCCGCCGTCTGGGGGGAACTGACCGGGGCGACGCGCACCATCCACAACAGATCGGTCACGCGGTCATCGATATTGGGGCGGTCAAACACGATCGCCATGTCGGTCTCGTTACTCGGTAAACCGACCGCGCCAGAGCTGGAAATGTCGATGCGGATTTCGGGATGTTCGGCGCGAAACGCCTGGATCATCGGCATCACGACCTGTTGCAGGAGGGTCGGTGGAATATGGATCCGGATCGGGCGGTTGGCATTGGGATTGGCGCAAATCGCATTCATCGTCTGTTCGAGCCGGTCGAACGACTTGCTCACCTCGGGCAGTAACGCCTTGCCCGCCGCGGTCAGCACCAGCGTCTGACCCGACCGATCAAAGAGTTTGTGGCCCAGCAATTCCTCGAGGCTGATCACATGCCGGCTCACCGCGCTCTGGCTGACGTTGAGCGCCTGCGCCCCAGCCGTGAAGCTCAGCCGCTGCCCGACCGCATCGAACGCGCGCAGTGCGTTAAGCGGTAACCAGCGCCGATTGACCGGTGACGTGCGTGCGATGGAAAGCCCCTTCGGTGCCGGGCGTTATGCCCATTTTCGATACCAAGCGCGTTTTTTGGGCAGATGCAACGCCGTGCCGCCCGCCACGCCGCGCCTTGCAGGTTTTTGCATGTCGCCATGCGCAAATGCGATTTCAGCTGCGGCCTGTGCGCATGTCACTGAGGAACGGGGTAGTTGGAGGCACGCTTTGGACCTAGGGGATATTTCGGCGTTGTTGCGCGCGCGCCCGGCGGGCCATTCGCTGCCCCGCGCGTTCTACACCGGCAGCGCGGCGTTCGAATTCGATCTCGCCGCAATCTTCGGCACGTCGTGGCTGTTCGCCGGGTTCGAGGCCGAGCTGCGCAAGCCGGGGGACTATATCTCCTTCATGGTCGGGCGCTGGCCGGTGCTCATCGTGCATGGCCGCGATGGGGAATTGCGCGCGTTCCATAATAGCTGCCGCCATCGCGGATCGATCCTGTGCAAGCCCGGCCAGGGCAGCGCGGCGCGGCTGGTCTGCCCCTATCACAGCTGGACATATGGGCTGGACGGGCGGCTGCTTGCGGCGAGCCGGATGCCAGAGGATTTCCAGAAGAGCGAGCACGGCCTGAAGCCAGTGCATCTCGAACGCATTGCCGGGGCGATCTTCATCTGCCTCGCCGAAACGCCGCCCGACATCAGCATGATGCGGCGCGACCTGACCCCACTGCTCGCCCCGCACAATCTCAGCCACGCCAAGCTCGCGCATCAATCGACTCTGGTCGAATATGCCAATTGGAAGCTGGTGATGGAGAATGGCCGCGAATGCTATCATTGCGCCGCCGGCCATCCCGAACTCGCACGCACCTTTCCGGTTCATGCCTCGGCCTATTTCGACTTTGCCGACAATACCGCCAGGGACTTCGAGGCGCGGATGGCGGCGCTCGGCATGCCGACCGGACCAGAGGGCGAGGATTGGTGGCAAGCGGTCCGCTTCCCGCTCAACGACGGCACCGTGGCGATGACCACCGACGGCACGTTCAACGTGAAGAAGCTGATGAGCGATGTCGGCGGCGGCGATACCGGCTCGCTGCGCTGGGCGGTCGAGCCCAATAATTTCTGCCATTCGACCAGCGAATATACCTTCGCCTTCGCCGCCATCCCGGTCTCACCGACCGAGACGCATGTGGTGTCCAAATGGCTGGTGCATGAGGACGCGGTCGAAGGCGTCGATTACGACATCGATACGCTGACGCATTTGTGGACGCAGACCAATTTGCAGGACAAGGAATTCGCCGAAAACAACCAGCTCGGCGTCAATTCCCCCGGCTACACGCCCGGCCCGTACAGCCCCGATGCGGAATCGCTGACACTGCGCTTCGTCGATTGGTATTGCGCGCGCGCCGCCGATTATCTCGCGCAGGCAGCGGCATGAGCCAGTACGACCCACGCTGGCGCGCCGAAACGCTGGCGGTGCGTGCGGGCTATGATCCGGCGAGCGCATCGAACGCCGCCAAGCCGCCGATCTACATGACCTCGACCTTCGCCTATGCCTCGGCCGCCCAAGCGAAGGACATTCACGAAGCCTATTTCGAGGGCACGGGACCCGAGGTTGGGCGGCCGGGGCACATCTACGCGCGGCTCGGCCATCCGGGGCTCGACATGGTGGAACTGCGCCTCGCCGCGCTCGACGGCGCGGAAGCGGCGGCGGTGTTCAACAGCGGGATGGCGACACACAGCGCGATCGCGCTCGCGCATTTGCGCCCCGGTGACAGCGTGGTGTTCAGCCGCCCGATCTATGGCGGCACCAACGGGCTTTATACGGGAATGATGCCAGGCTTCGGCGTGGGCCATGCCGAATTCACCGACGGATGCGACCGTTCCAGCGTAGAGGTTGCGGTCGACGCCGCGCTGACGCAAGGGCCGCTAAAGCTGATCGTGATCGAGACGCCGGCCAACCCGACCGCCGCGATCGTCGATATCGCGTTGGTAGTGGACATCGCCGACGCAGTCGGCACACGAACCGGAACGCGCCCGCTCGTCGTGGTGGACAACACCCTGCTCGGCCCGTCGATGCAGCGCCCGATCGAGCTCGGTGCCGATCTGTGCATGACGAGTCTCACCAAATATTGCGGCGGGCACAGCGACTTGATGGCGGGCGGTGTGTCGGGGCGCGAAGCCTTGGTCGCCCCGCTCCGTCTGCTGCGCACCACGCTCGGCAGCCATCTCGACCCCTATAGCAGCTGGCTGCTGCTGCGATCGATGGAGACGGTGCATCTGCGCGTCGAACGCGCGATGGACAACGCGCGAGCGGTTGCCGAATTCCTGCGCGGACACCCCAAGGTCGCCGGGATCACTTACCTCGGCTTCCTGGCCGAAGGCACGCCGCAGCGCGCGGTGTATGACCGGCAATGCAAGGCGGCGGGATCGACCTTCTCCTTCGCGGTCACCGGCGGCGAGGCGGAGGCATTCCGCTTCCTCGACCGGCTCCGGCTGTTGCGCTTCGCGGTCAGTTTAGGCGGATCGGAGACGCTGATCACGCATCCGGCAACGACGACGCATTATGCGATCTCGGCGGACGAGCGCGCGGCAGGTGGCATTACGCCCGCGACGCTGCGCCTCTCGGTCGGGATCGAGCATGTCGACGATCTGATCGCCGATCTTGCCCAAGCGCTGGAGACGATATGAACGTGGTGCCGCTGGTGCGCGATGTCCACGCGCTAGACACCAAGATCCCCCATGCCGAGGCGCATTTCGATCTGGTCGTGGTCGGCGCAGGCCATGCCGGGACGATCGCTGCGATCGCCGCTGCGAAGGCGGGCGACACCGTCCTGCTGATCGACGAGCATCCCGTGCCGAGCGCGCTGATCGGCACCGACGTTCCCTATTTCTTCGGCGGCCGCGCGACGGCGGCGGTGCAGCAGAGCGGGCGGATGCTCGAGCAAGTATTTGGCACCAATCCCGATCTGGAGGAGGCGTTCGAACTCGGCGTCGATGTGCGGCTCGGCACTGTGGCCTGGGGGCTCTACGGCAACGGGCCGGCGATGCGCGCCCTGCCCGAACCGCTGCTCGGGATCGCCGATGGCGAGGCGGCAATGATGATCGGGTTCAACCGGCTGATGCTGGCAACCGGCGCACGCGATGTCGTGTTGGGCTTTCCAGGCTGGAACCAGCCCGGTGTGATGGGCGCGCAAGGCTTTGCCGCACTGGCCACGCGCTACGAGGCGCTGGCAAGCCGCCGGATCGTGATCCTCGGGTCGGGGGCGCTTGGGCTGGAGACGGCGCTGCTCGCCCATGCGCACGGCATCGAAGTAGCGGCGGTGGTGGAGGTTGAAGATGCGGTGCAAGGCCCGGCCGAGCGCGCTGCGCAGGTCCGTGCGTCGGGCATTCGGATCCACCTCAGCACGACGATCGCCGCGACCAATAGCGGGATCGATGGGGTCGCGGGCGTGACGCTTGCTCCCCTTCATGCTTCCCCGGCGAAGGCCGGGGCCCAGTTGCACAGCGTCGATGGCGGATGGCAGCACACGACTTCAAGCACCTCCGATACTGGACCCCGGCCTTCGCCGGGGAGCAACTTGGGGATCGACCTAGCCTGCGACACGATCGTGCTTGCGATTGGCGTTACCCCGGCCACCGAACTGCTCGATGCCGCCGGAACCGGCCAGACCGAGACGATCACGCTGATCGGCGACGCTGCAACTGCAACGCCACCAGAAGCGGCCTATCTCCAGAAATGGGCGACAGCCCTCGCGCGTCATGCAACGCCCGACACGATCGTCTGCCAATGCGAGGAGGTAACCCGCGCCGATCTGCTCGGCGTGCAACCCCCACACTATCTCGATCGGCCGCAAGCGATGGCGGCACGCTCGCTTTCGTCGCTGCTGAACGATGGCCCGGCGCATCCCGACCAGGTCAAGCGCCTGACCCGCGCGGGAATGGGGCAATGCCAGGGTCGCCGCTGTCGCGACCAGGTCGCCTGCCTTCTCGCCGAACGGCAACAGGTGCCGCTGTCGACAATCCCCCTGGCAAGCTATCGCGCGCCCGTCCGCCCCGTCCCGCTCAGAATCCTCGCCGACTGGCAAGAGCGTGCCGATATGGCCGCGGGCTGGGACGTGTGGTTCGGCATCCCGACGCAATGGACGCCCTATGCCGTGATCGGCACGCCCGAGGAAGCCGAGCATGTCGCGGGCCTTGGCGGCAACATGCATGTCTGAGGCAGATATGCCAACAGGCGCAGCAGTCGTCGTGATCGGCGCGGGCGTCACCGGGCTCAGCGCCGCGTGGTGGCTCGCGCGATCGGGTCTCGATGTCGTGGTAATCGACAAGGGCATCGTCGGCTGGGAAGCGTCGGGCCGCAACGGCGGCGGTGCGTCACATTACCAAAGCCCGCTCTTCGCCGAGGAACAGCGGATGTGGCCGCAGATGGACGATCTGCTCGGCTATCCGACCGAATATGCGCGCGAACGGATCATCATCCAGCGGGATCCCGCGCTGCTCGACCATTATCGCGCGGTCGGGCGGATGTGCAGCGCGATGGGCTACCGCGTCGACGATCTCGATTCCGCCCAAGCGCAGGAAGCCGTGCCGCTAACCGACGAAACCTGCCTCGGCGGCATCCACCTGCGCTTTGGCGGTCATGCCAATCCACAGCGGACGGTGCAGGCCTATGCCTGGGCGTTGCAGGATCTGGGCGGGCGCATCCTGCAACATTGCCCGGCGCTCTCGATCGAGACCGCGGGCGGCAAAGTGGTCGCGGTGCAGACACCACGTGGGCGGGTCGCGTGCGATGCTCTGGTCGTCGCGGCCGGGCCGCAATCCGGGATGTTGCTCAGCCCCTTAGGTGTAGATTTCCCGCTCGCCTCTGCCCGCGCGGAAATGATCGTGACCGAGCCTGCGCCGCTGATGAAGATCGGCGGGGTCGATGGGAACGGGCTGTACGGACGCCAGACCTTGCGCGGCAACCTCGCCTTTGGTGGCGGGCCGCATGAGTGGATCGACATGGACGCGACCGGGCCGAGAGCACGCCCTACCTCGCCGCTGGTGCGCAACCTCGCGCGGCGCGTCGCCGAGATGTTTCCGCGCGCCGCGCACCTCAATGTCATCCGCTCCTGGGCCGGCGTGATCGAGAATACCCCCGACGGCCGCCCGATCATCGACCGGCTTGAGAACCCCGGCAACGTCACCGTCGCGACGATGTCGGGCGTCGGCTTCGGCCTGTCCCCGGCCAGCGGCCATGCGATCCGCGACCTCGTCCTCGACGGCACCTGTTCCTTCACCGACATCACCAAGCTCGGCCTCGCACGCTTCAAAAATCTCGAACCCGATTGGCGCGAGCGGCGGGGGTGGGCGGCATGAAGCGCTATTCAGCGCTGGCGCTGCTCAAGGCCGGGTTGAACGGACAGCGCGGCTGGGACCGGGCATGGCGCGATCCCGAACCACAGAAGAACTACGATGTCATCATCATCGGCGGCGGCGGGCATGGTCTGTCGACGGCCTATTATCTCGCCAAGGTTCACGGCATCCGCAACATTGCGGTGCTGGAAAAAGGCTGGATCGGCGGCGGCAATACCGGACGCAACACGACGATCGTGCGCTCAAATTACCGCCAGAAGCCGTTGCACGATCTGTTCGATTTCGCGCTCAATCTGTGGGACGGGATGAGCGACGAGCTAAACTACAACGTCATGTTTAGCCCGCGCGGTGCGCTGTTCCTCGGCCATAGCGACAGCGACATGACGATGCTGGCGCAGCGCGGCGACGCGCTCCGGTGCGACGGGATCGATGCCGAATTGCTGAGCCGCGATCAGGTCCATAAGCTTATCCCGTTGCTTGATATGTCGCGCGATGCGCGCTTCCCGATTCATGGCGGCATGACCCAGCGGCGTGGCGGCACCGCGCGGCACGATGCGGTTGCCTGGGGCTATGCCCGCGCCGCCGATACGCTGGGTGTCGACGTGATCCAGAAGTGCGAAGTCACCGGCTTTACGATGGACGGCGGTCGCGTAACCGGCGTGGAGACCAATCGCGGCAGCATCGGGGCGGGCCGGGTCGGCATTTGCGTCGCGGGCAATAGCGGACCGGTGGCGGCAATGGTCGGGCTGAACCTGCCGATCGAGGCGCAGACGCTGCAAGCCTTCGTCACCGAACCCGTCAAGCCGATGATCGACACCGTGATCATGTCGCAATCGCTGCATTGCTATATCAGCCAATCGGACAAAGGCGGCATCGTGCTGGGCGGCGATCCCGACCAGTTCCCGAGCTATGCACAGCGCGGCCTGCCCGCGCGGATCGAGAAAGCCGCCGCCGAGGCGATCGCTTTGGTCCCTGCCCTCTCGCGCCTGCGGATGGTGCGGTGCTGGTCGGGCACCACCGACATGAGCTTCGACGGATCGCCGATCATCTCGTCCTTGCCGGTCGACAACCTCTATCTCAATGGCGGCTGGTGCTATGGCGGGTTCAAGGCGACCCCTGCCTCGGGCTGGTGCTATGCGCATTTGCTGGCGACGGGCGCGAGCCATGCGCTTGCCGCACCCTTCGCGTTCGACCGCTTCGCGCACGGAGCCACGATCGACGAAGCCGGGGTCGGTTTCATGCCGCAACTGCGATGATGCAGATCGATTGCCCTTATTGCGGCGCGCGCGCGCAAATCGAGTTCGTTTACGAGCGCACGCTCGATTCGATCGTGACGCTGGATCTGCCGGCCGAGGAAGCAGTGGCGCGGCTCTACGCGCGCGCTAATCCGCGCGGGCTCGACGATGAGCTGTGGCGGCACAGCTTCGGCTGCCGCCAATGGATCGTGTTGCGCCGCCACCGCGTCAGCCACGCGATCGTCGCAGTCTCAGGATATGCCTCATGAGCGGCCCGTCACGCATTCCCGGTAATGCCGAGCCAACGCTGCGTTTCCGCTTCGACGGCGTGGAGTACCGCGCGCGCGCCGGCGATACACTCGCCGCGGCGTTGCTGGCGAACGGCGTGGGCCGGGTCGCGCGCAGTTTCAAATATCATCGCCCGCGCGGCGTGATGGCGGCAGGCGTCGAGGAACCCAATGCGCTCGTCACCGTGGGCGAAGGTGGGCGGACCGAGCCGAACACCCGCGCCACCGACCTGTATGTCTATGACGGCCTGATCGCGGTCAGCCAGAATCGCTGGCCAAACCTCGGCTTCGATCTGGGCGCGATCAACGGCCTTGCGGCACCGTTCCTGGCGGCAGGTTTCTATTACAAGACCTTCTTCGGCCCGCCATCGCGCTGGATGCTCTACGAAAAATTCATCCGTCGCGCAGCGGGCATGGGCAAGGCACCGACCGAAGCCGACCCGGACACCTATGAGCACCGCGCCGCCTTTTGCGATGTGCTGGTGGTCGGTGGCGGCATGGCGGGCATCGCCGCCGCGCGCGACGCGCACGCGGCGGGAGAGCGCGTGTGGTTGGTCGAACAACACGACAGGCTGTGCGGCGTGGCCGAGGGCGTGCGCGTGCTCACCCGCACGACGGCGTCCGGCCTGTGGGACCACGGCTTTGCGACACTGGTCGAACGGCTGGTCGAACCCGGACAAACCCCCGCCCCCGGCCAGCCCGCCCAACGCCTGTGGCACGTCCGCGCGAAGCGCATCGTGCTGGCGACCGGCGCGATCGAGCGGCCGCTGACCTTTGCCGGGAACGATCGCCCCGGCGTCATGCTGTCGCAGGCGGTGCGCCGCTATATCGATCGCTTCCGGGTCCTGCCGGGCAAGCGCGTCGTCATCGCCACCAACAATGACGATGCCTATGCCACCGCCGACGCAGTCGCGGCGGCGGGCGGCGAAGTCGTCGCGATCCTCGATTCCCGCGCATCGGGCCGTGCCACGCGTTTCCCGGTCTTCACCGATGCCGTGCCGCTTTCGACCAAGGGTCGCACGCACCACCTCGCTTCGGTCGAGGCGCGGATCGGCGGGACAGCGCGCCGCTTCGAGGCCGATCTGCTCGCGGTGTCGGGTGGCTTCACGCCCGTCGTCCATCTCCACAGCCAGGCCGGCGGAAAGCTTGACTGGCGCGAGGATCTGCAAGCCTTCGTGCCGGGTGCTTCCGCGCAAGCGGTGAGCAGCGTCGGCGCGGCGGCGGGGGATATCCCGGCTGTCACGGCGACCGCCGCCGACCTGCCCGACCCGAAGCACAGCTTCATCGACTTCCAGAACGACGTCACCGCCGCTGACATCGATCTCGCCTGGGCGGAGGGGTATCGCTCGGTCGAACATCTCAAACGGTACACCACGCTCGGCATGGCGACCGATCAGGGCAAGACGAGCAATATGGCGGCGCTCGCCCGGCTCGCCAGCGTTGCCGGGGTAACGATCCCGCAGGCCGGCCTGACGACCTTCCGTCCGCCTTTCACGCCGCTGACGCTCGGCACGCTGGCCGGGGGAGATGCAGGGGGCCATGCCGCACCCGCCCGCCGCCTCGCGCTCTACGACCGGCACCAAAGGCTGAACCCGCTATGGCAGCCGCTCGGACTGTGGCATCGCCCGCGCGCTTATCCGATCGGGGACGAGACGCTGCACGCCGCGGCGTTGCGCGAGGCGCGTGCGGTGCGCACCGCCGCCGGGATCGTCGATGTCTCGACGCTCGCGAAGTTCGCGGTCACCGGTCCCGATGCCGCCGCCTTCCTCGAAATCGTCTGTGCGACCGGCGTGGCGAAGCTGGCGGTCGGGCGGGGCCGCTATACGTTCATGCTGCGCGAAGACGGCATGGTGATGGATGACGGCACCGTCTGGCGCATTGCCGAGACGCGCTATCTATTGACCAGCTCGACCGGCGGCGCGGACCGGATGGAAGCGCATCTGAGTTACGCACACCGAATCCTCGCGCCGCATCTGAAGGTATCGGTGGTCGCGCAGCAGGAACATTTCGCCGGCATCGCGCTCGCCGGGCCGCTGTCGCGCGACATCCTCGCCGCGCTGACCGGCATCGATCCACCCGCGCACATGGGCGTCGCGCAGGCGGCGATTGCGGGGGTAGCCGTCCTGATCCTCGCGGCGAGCTATAGCGGCGAACGCGCGTTCGAAATCTATGCCGAGGGCCATTTGGCCGGTCCGGTGTGGGATGCACTGGAAGCCGCCACGCGGGCGGCCGGCGGCTATCCGTATGGGCTGGAGGCGTTGGAATTCCTGCGCATCGAAAAGGGCCATATCGTGGTGGGTGCCGAGGCCGATGGCCGCACCACGCCGCACGATTTGTCGCTCGAACGGATGCTGCGCAAGGCAGGCGGATACATCGGCGCGAGCGGCCTGACCCGCCCCGCGCTTGCCGCCGAGGATCGGGCACAGTTGATCGGCCTGACCAGCGACACCCCGATCCCAGAGGGCGCGATGCTGATCGCGGCCGACGGCGCACCGGTCGACGGCCATGTCACCTCCGCCGCAGCGCGGGTAACCGGGAGTGGAGCAATCGCGCTGGGCTTGCTCGCGGGCGGACGGGCGCGGTCGGGCGCGGTGCTGCTCGCATCCTCCCCGACGCGCGGCAAGTCGGCCCGCGTGACGGTTACGGTACCGATCTTTTACGATTTGGAAGGCGCGCGCTACCGTGATTGATGCACCCGTTGCCTTCACCATGGCACCCGCCGGCGACGTGATCGCGCTCGACCTTTGGGACGCGGCCCCGCCCGAGACGGCGTCGGGCATGCGGATGCTGCAGGTCGAGCCGCGCCGGTGGTGGCTGATCGGTGCAAGCGCGCAAGGCGGTGCCCTTGCCGCGCTGGTCGGCCATACCGGCGCATTGACGCCAATCGGCGGCGGATTGACCCGGTCTGTCCTCACCGGTGCGGGCTGGCGCCAACTCCTCACGATCAGCGGCTGCTTCGATGTCGAGGATCCGCGCTTCGGCGTGGGCAGGATCGCTGCCACGACGCTCCACCACGTACCGGTGTGGATCGCGCCGACGGGTGACGAGACATGCGAGGTGTATCTTGCCAACAGCTACGCGGCTACGCTGAACGATCTGTGGTCGCGCTGCGTGACCGGCCAAGGGGGGCCTTCATGATGCCATCGCCTGCACCGCGCCTCGATTCTGCGCGCTGGTATGTCGTGCTGGTGCTCGGACTCGTCTATGCCGTCAACATCGCCGATCGCTATGTCGTGGCGACAGTGCTGGAGCCGATCCGCAAGGAATTCGGGCTGAGCGATTCGGGCGTTGCATGGCTTACCGGGGTGACGCTCGCTTTCTTCTACATTTCGGTCGGGCTGCCGATTGCCAAGTTGGCCGACCGTTCGAACCGGCGGAACATCGTCGCCGCCGCGATGATCCTGTGGTCGGCGATGACCGCGCTGCTCGGCTTTACCCAGAATTACTGGCAATTCCTGCTCGCCCGCATTGGGGTGGGCGTTGGCGAAGCCGGCGGTACGCCGCCTTCCACTTCGATCATCGCAGACAATTTCCCGCGCGGGCGGCGCGCCTATGCGCTCACCGTCTATGCGCTCGGCCTGCCGCTCGGCGCGTGGATGGGGTCGAGCCTGGCGGGCGCGATCGTCGAGTATTTCCATAGCTGGCGCGCCGCCTTCATCGCGCTCGGCGTGCCCGGCGTCGTGTTCGGCGTGCTGATCCTGCTGACTGTGCGCGAGCCGGTGCGCGGCCGCTTCGAACTGGTGACCGAGGATAGTGCGCCGACCGCCACCTTCACCGAAACGTGCCGCTACATGTGGTCGACGCGCTCGGCGTGGCACATTAACGCGGCGGGAACGGTCATCTGCCTGTGGGGCTGGGGTCTATTGTGGTGGACGCAGACCTATCTCGAACGCGAATATGGCCTGTCCACGGCGCAGGCAGGTGCGCGGCTCGGCACGATCTATTTCTGGGCGGGCAGCGGCGCGACGATCGCGACCGGCCTGATTCTCGCGATGCCGCAAATGCAGGATGCCAAGCGCGTCGCGTGGCTGCTGAGCGGGCTGGTGCTGCTGTCGACGATTCCGTCCTTCATCGCCTATTACACCCATTCGCTGACAATCGCGACGGCGATGCTGTGGCTCGTGGTGCCGACCGCCTATCTCTATGTTGGGCCGACGATGGCGCTGCTGCTCAATTTCCTGCCGCCGACGATGCGCGCGCAAGGGATGGCGATCAGCTTGCTCACCGCCAACGTTGCTAATCTGATCATCGCGCCGACCGCCGTCGGCTGGATCAGCGACACGCTCGCTGGCCCGCTCGGCAGCAATGCGGAATCGCTGCGCTATGCGCTGATGGCGCTGTCGCTGACGGGTTTCTGGGCGGCCTATCATTACTGGACGGCGGTGCGGACCTTCGCGGCGGACGATGCGCGCGTGCAGATGGTCGGCGCGGCGGCGTGAGGCTTGGAGACCCGATGACCCCACAGCCCTTCATCCTGACCCTGTCGTGCGAGGATCGCCCCGGCATCGTCGCAGCGGTGTCGGCGCACATCTTCGTGTGCCACGGCAACATCACCGATTCGAGCCAATATAACGATGCGGATTCGGGCCGATTTTTCCTGCGCACCGCCTTTGCGATCCCCGCCGATGGCGACCCCGCAACGCTGCGCGCCGGGTTCGACAGTCTCGCCAGCCGTTACGGGATGACGCTGTCGCTGCGCCCGGCCGATGCGCGGCAGAAGGTGCTGATCCTGGTGTCGAAGTTCGACCATTGCCTGGTCGACCTGCTCTATCGCCGCCGCATTGGTGAACTCGACATGGAGGTGGTCGGGATCATTTCGAACCACCCGGCCGAGCATTTCGGCAAGCTCGATTTGGCCGACATCCCCTTCCACCATCTGCCGATCACGCCCGCGACCAAGGCCGCGCAGGAGGCCCGGATCTGGGCGATCCATCAGGACAGCGGTACCGACCTCGTCGTGCTCGCGCGCTATATGCAGATCCTGTCGGACGATCTCTCGGCCAAATTCGCGCATCGCTGCATCAATATCCACCACAGCTTCCTGCCCGGCTTCAAGGGCGCGAAACCCTATCATCAGGCGCATGCGCGCGGGGTGAAGGTGATCGGCGCGACCGCCCATTATGTCACCGGCGATCTCGACGAAGGCCCGATCATCGAGCAGGATGTCGAACGCATCAGCCATGCCGACACGGCCGAGGATCTGGTGCGCAAGGGGCGCGATATCGAGCGGCGCGTGCTGTCGCGCGCGGTCGGGCTGCATTTGAGCGGGCGGGTGCTGGCGAATGGTGCACGGACGATCGTGTTCCGCGATTGAAGGATTGCCGATGATTGCCGCGTCGCTCCTGCTCGCCGCCGCCGCGCCTGCGCAGCCGGCCTATCGTGACATGGCGAACTGGCTGTGCCGCCCCGGTCGTGTCGATGCCTGCAGCGGCGACATCGCCGCGACGATCGTTACGCCCGATGGCGTGCACGTGCGCGAGCCCCGTCTGCGGCACACACCGCCGAAGGTCGACTGTTTCTACGTCTATCCGACCACGTCGATGGACCCCGCCCCGCTCAGCGACATGATCGCAGGCGATGGCGAAACCGGGATGGCGGCATCGCAGGCAGCACCCTTTCGCAGCGTCTGCCGCGTGTTCGCGCCGCTCTATCGTCAAGTCACGCTGCCAGCGCTGCGCGCCGCGATGCGCACTGGGAAACGCCTGTCTGCGGCCGATTTCGAGACGCCCTATGCCGATGTCCGTGCCGCCTTTCGCGACTATCTGGCGCGCGACAATCGCGGGCGGCCGTTCGCGCTGATCGGCCATAGCCAAGGCTCGGCGCTGCTGAAGCGGCTGGTGATGGAGGAGATCGACGGAAAGCCAGTGCAGCGCCGGATGCTCTCTGCAATCCTGCCCGGCACGGCAGTGCTAGTCCCGCGCGGGCGCGATGTGGGCGGCGATCTGAAATCCGTGCCGCTGTGTCGGGCAGCGTCGCAGACTGGCTGCGTCGTCACCTGGGCGAGCTACCGCGACACCAATCCGCCACCCGCCAATGCCTTGTTCGGTCGCGCGGCGGCGGGGACGGGCGACCTCGTTGCAGGCTGCACGAACCCCGCGCGGCTGGCGGGCGGCTCTGCGCCGCTCGATCCGCTGCTCGGTTTTCCGTGGTGGCAGGGCGGTGTGGCGCAGTTCAAGCAACCGGCGATTTGGACCGCGCTGGGCAAGCCGGTCGGCACGCGTTTCGTGCGGATGCCGGGGCTGCTGTCGGGCGAATGCGTCGAGCGTGGCGGGTTCCGCTATCTGGCAGTGCGCGTCAATCCGGTCGCCGCGACCGATCTGACCGCGGCCACCGTCGGCCCCGACACGGTCGGCGACACCGCTTATCCCGATTGGGGCTTCCACGTCGTCGACATCGCGATCGTCGAGCGCGACCTGATCCGGCTGGTCGCGCGCCAGAGTGCTGCCTGGCACATAAGAAAATAGGGGACGGTCGCCCGCCCCCCATCTTCATTTCACCGGTTTCGCTACGGTCAGAATATGACCTTCGCGCGCAGGCCGATCGTGCGCGGACGCGCCAGCGTGTTGCGGCTGCCCGCCTGATAGACCTGATAATAGGTCGCGCGCGCGATGTTGGTCACCGTCACGCCATTGGCGAGATTATTGCCGTACACGCCGAGTTCGAAATTGCCGATGTTGTAGGTCGCCGATGCGCTGAGATTGTGCGATTCGGGGATGACGGCGAAGGTCTGGCTCGGCCCGGTCGCAGTCAACTTGCCCGCGACCAGCGACGTGGTGAAGTTGTTGAAATTCGTGTTCTGCGACGATTGATATTGATACCCGAGCTGCAGATGCATCTCACCCGAGCCGACCGTTCGATCATAGAACGCCTGGAAATTGGCGGTATATTTCGGATAATACGGCGTACGGTCGCCATTGAACGCGCCGACCGTCGGGATGTCGCCATTCGCCGTCGAATCGTTGACCGATCCGGCGAACGACAACGTCAGTTCGGGCGTCGCCTTGACGGTTGTTTCGATTTCGAGCCCTTTGCTGGTGATCTTGCCCTTGTTATCGGTGAAGAAATACGAGCAGTTGAGCCGCAGCCGCGACTGCACGTCCGACCAGTCGATATAATAAGCACTGGCGTTGAGCGTGATACGGCCGCCGGCAAGCTTCGCTTTCTCGCCGATCGTATAGTTCCACAATTTGTCGGGGCCAAAGGTCAGCGGCGCTGTATTGTAGCCATAGGAAGCGAGTTGATTGGTACATTGTTGGGCAAGATTAGGATTGCCGCCAGCCGGGACCGGCGTGAAATCGAGTGGCACGGGTTGATTACCGCCCCCGTAGCGGAACCCCTTCGCAACTTCGCCATAGATCAGGAAATCATCGTTGACCTTGTATGAGATGTTGCCGCGAGGATTGAAGCCGTTCGATTTGAGCGTCGCATTGGTTGTCAAAGGCTTGTTATTGATAACGCCATAGACACCACCCGAATATAGATAGTATTTTTCCTTGAAATTAAAGTAGCGCACGCCTCCCGTCAGATCGAGCCGGTCGGTGACATGCCACGTCCCGTCGGCATAGGCCGCGAACTGATGCTCGTTGACGTCCTGTAAGCCCGAGTAGATGTCATTCGGCTGAAATGCGCCGTCCACCGTTTGCGAGTTATACAGGCCACCCGGCACGTTGAACGGGCCGTAGAAATAATTCATGTACGACAGCGTATCGAAGCCCGGCACCGGGATGTCCTGCCGCAAATGGCGGTCCTGCTGTTCGTAGAACACGCCGACCGTCCATTTCAGCGGGCCGCCGCTCTTCGAAACGAGCCGCGCCTCGCCCATGTAATCCTTGAGCTTCTGGTCGATCTGGTAATATTCCGCCGGCAGCGAGCGGGCGAGCGCGTCACTATAGGCGGTCGGGGCCTCGAACAGCGGATATTTGTTGGTCTGCGGCGTCAGCGCCGAGCCATAATCCTGGAAGAAATAGCCGATCTGCGGCTCGACCGATGCATCGAAGCCGATCGCGCGATCGGTATAGGCACCCGTCACGATCAGATTGGCGAAGCCCGCATCATAATCCGCGCCGAGCTGATACAGGCGGAAGCGGTCATCGGTACCCTCCGGCGCGTTGGTCAAAATTGTATACGGCGCAAGACCGCTGAACGCGGTGTTCAGCCCGCGCGCGATGCTGCGTTCATAGGTGATGCTGCCATCGATTGTCAGATCGGGGCTCGGCGTCCAGCGCACCGCGACACGACCCTGATAGGTGTTGTTGCTGTTGGCGTTCTGCTTGTTGCGCAGGCCGATATTGTCGATGAAGCCGCCATCGCGCCCGACATAGAAATTCGCGCGCACGGCGAGCGTGTCGGACACGATCGGCAGGTTGATCATGCCGCGGATGTTATAACTCGCGGCACCATGTTCGGTCGTCGCCACCCCCGCTTCGGCGGTTCCGAAGGTCTTTGTCAGGCTGGGCTTGGCGGTGACGAAGCGGATCGTGCCCGCCATCGATCCGGCACCGAACAGCGTGCCCTGCGGCCCGCGCAGGATTTCGACGCGTTCCAGATCATAGACCTTCAGGTCGGGCGTCTGGCCCTGCAGCGAGATCGGCGTATCATCGAGATAGACCGCGACGAGGCTGCGATCCGACGTATCGGACGAGGCATAGCCGCCGGTCGAAAGGCCGCGCATGTTGAACTTGTTGAAGCCCGGCGCACCCTCGGTGATCGACAACGAGGGGGTGAATTTGGCGAGGTCGGACAGATTGCCTTGGCCCGATTTGGTGATCTGGTCGATGTTCACGACCGAAATCGGGATCGCCACTTTCTGCAGCGACTCCGCACCCGAGCGGTTGGCGGTGACGACGATGTCGGTCAGTTCGTCCTTCGAGGGTTCTGCCGGTGCGACCTGAGTTGCCGCAGCGGGTGCCGCGGGATCGGGGGCGGCGAAGGCGGCGCTCGGTGCGATGAGCGCCAGGCTGGCACCCGAGGCCAGCAACATGGCCAGCATTGGCGTGCGGCGACCGAAACACGCGGTCTGGTGGTGTGAAATCATGCTGAATCCCCCTTGTCGAACAGTCTCGTCATATCGTCATTACGCCGCTCGGGGCTGCGTGGCTCCCGCGCTGACGAACGATTGGAGGCACCCCCCAATTGCGGAGGCTCATCCCATTCTTGGCAAGCGCAAAGCAAAATTACTGGATAGGGGCATCCAATATTGCGATCATGGCCGATCTGCGGGCGCGTTGGCAAGGGCACCGAGTGCAGACTTGAGCGGCCCAAGCCATGGATCGAAGTGCCGCCACTGGTCGAGCCCGTCGCGAAAAATCGGGCGACGGACCTGTTCCGAACTGGGCGTGCGCACCGCCCGATCATTGTCAAAAAAGCGCAGGCACGCGGGTTCGAACGTCAGCCCGACATGGTCGAGCAAGCGGCGCACTTCGTCCTCGGGCGCATCGACCAGCGACTCGTACGAAACACGGTGGACACGCCCCGGCAGCACCGCGTCGAAATGCGCCATCAGCGCGATATAGTCGGCATAATAGCGCCCGAGGTCGGTCAGATCGTAGCTATACCCCTGCCCCGCCGCGAAGCCCTGTTTGAACAACGATACGCAGCAGGCCAGCGGATTCCGCCGAACATCGATAATCTGCGCGTTGGGAAGGGTCAGGTGTATCAAGCCGATGTGCAGGAAATTGCCGGGAAATTTATCGACGAAATGCGGACGATCGGTGCTCCGGCGGGGACCGGTCCGTTCCAGATAAGCCCGCCCGAGCTCGGCAAAAGCGCCAAGCGCCACTTCCGCCAGCGATTGCGGATAGCCCCCCTGCCCCCGCACCTGCGCGGCGAGCGTGGTGATGTCGGGCAATTCGGACAGGCCCTCGACCCGGCTGTGGCTGGCAAGAATGTGTTCGACCAGCGTCGAACCCGATCGCGGCATCCCGAGCACGAAGATCGGATCACGCGCGGGACATCCTACGGCAGCGCGATCGGCGAAGAAGGCCGGGCGATAGGTCGCGATGCTGCGTTGCACGAAGGCGGAATGCGCGGCGGCATCGTAGGGCGTGGCGGCACGGCGGGCGGCGTTGGCTGCGGTATATTGGCCAAAGGCCGGTCCGTAGTCGGCGGCATCCTCCAACGCCTTACCCAGCGCGAAATGCAGATAGCCGCGGCCGTCGGTGCCGAGCGCGGCATTTTCGAGCAACGCCCGCATCGCCGCGACGTCCTCAGTCGCAAAGCGCCAGGTCTTGAGATTGGCAAGACTCCAATAGGCCTCGCCGAAATGCGGCTCGATGTCGATCGCGCGGCGATAGGCGGCCACCGCATCGCTTTGACGCGCAATGCTACGCAGCGCATGTCCGTATGCGTGCCACAAGCGGGCATCGTCGGGCATCACCGTGAGCGCCGCCGCGAATGCCTCCACCGCTTCGCGCTCGCGGCCCAAGTTCATCAGGATGCTGGCATGGAGCGCCCGTACCGGCCCCGCCGCCGCATTGGCCGTCAAAATCGGTGCCACCTCCGCCAACGCCTCGGCAAAGCGTTCCAGCCGCAGGAGCATTATCGCGCGGTGGAAGCGGGCCGGAGCGTAATCTGGTGCCGCCGCGACGGCCCGCGCGAGCAGACCCTCCGCCGCCGCATCGCACCCGCTTCGCACGGCAACATCGGCGAGCAGGCGCAGCGCCGCCGGATCGTTGAAGTCCAGCCCAAACCGCGCGCGCAAAGCGTCGCTGGTGGCAGTGCCCGGCGCATCGACCCACGCCAGCACGGCCGCCACCAGCGCCGCATCGCCGACACTGCCCGGCAGCAATCGCGCCTGCGCCGCCGCCGCCCGCGCCGGATCGGCCAAGCCATTGAGATCGCCCAGGGCATGCCAGGCGAGCGACGCGCGCGGATTGGCGGCGGTTGCGCGCTCCAACGCCGCTATCGCTTCGTCCGAGCGCCCCAGCATCGCCAGCGCCATGCCCTGCTCATAGTGCAGCCCCCACGCGCCGGGCCGTTCGGCCGCGAGCGGGTCGAGAATTTCGAGCGCGCCAGCCACTTCCCCACTCCGCCGCAGCGCCGCCCCGAGCAGAAATCGCACCTCCAGCGATGGCGGTAACGTGCGCGCCAGCTTTGCCGCCGCGCGCGGATCGACCCCGAGCAGCGCCTTGGCTTGCCCGATCCGGGTCGCCACATCGCGCTGATCGTCGGGCCGCGTCATATCCTTCAGCCTCTATGCGGGCGGGGCGCGAAAATCTATCGTCGCGTCATGCCATGATATTGGCAGGATGCCGGGCGCCGTGCCCTTCTCGATCGGTTTGAGGGATAAGGGGATAGCATGCCGGGGTCACGCCGCGACTTTCTCGCCGCCACGCTCGGCGGCATTGCGCTAAGCGGCACTGCCGCGCGCGCCGCAACCACCAAAGCACCCTGGGCGCTCCCCCCAAAGGGCGCGGTCAAGCATCTCGAAATCGTGCGGATTAAAATGCGCGACGGGATCGAATTGTGCGGCCAGATCTGGCTCCCCGCCGATGCAGACATGCGGCCCGCCCCGGTCGTGCTTGAATACATCCCCTATCGCACGCGCGACGCATACTCCTCGCCCGACGGCTATTGGGGCGACACGCTGGCAAGCCACGGCATCGGCTTCGCGCGGATCGACCTGCGCGGATCGGGCGATTCGGGCGGCTTGCTCCGCGACGAATATTTGGCGCAGGAGCAGGACGATGCGGTTGAGATCATCGCCTGGCTCGCCGCCCAGTCGTGGTCGAACGGATCGGTCGGCATGCGCGGCATATCCTGGGGTGGCTTCTCGACGCTGCAGACCGCGATGCGCAATCCGCCCGCGCTGAAGGCGATCATGCCGATGGCCTGCTCCGACCGGCGCTTCACCGACGATGCGCATTTTGTCGGCGGGTGTCTGGGCCTCACCAATTTCAAATGGGGCGCGAATTTCAAGGGCGTGATGGCCGCACCGCCCGATCCCGCGGTGGCCGGCCCCGGCTGGGAGAAGATGTGGCGCGAGCGGCTCGACGCCTCGCCCCCGATCATCGCGCGCTGGACCGGGCATCAGCGTGAGGATGCCTATTGGCAGCACGGATCGCTGCACTTCGATTATGCCGCGATCCGCTGTCCGACCTATGTCGTTGGCGGTTGGGCCGATGCCTATGTCCATTCGGTGCCGCGCTTGCTCGAGCGGCTGAACTGCCCGCGCAAGGCGCTCGTGGGGCCGTGGGGCCACACCTATGCGTGGGTCGGCGGCCCCGGACCGGCGCTCGACTGGGCACATGAGGAGGTCCGCTGGTGGTCGCACTGGCTGCGCGGGACGGCGACCGGAATCATGGATGAGCCAATGCTGCGCTTCTACCTGCCCGACGCGACGCCCGCACAATCCGCACCGGGCGCGACGCCGGGCGCGTGGAGCGCCGAAACGGTGTGGCCGTCGGCTAACACCCACCTGCAGCGGCTGCATTTGACCGATGCCGGTCTGTCGCCGCGACCGGGCCCCGGAAAGCAGCGCACGCATCGATCGAACAATGCGGTCGGCCTGGCGACACCCGAATGGGTTCCGTTCGGCCAGGCCGAGATGCCGGGCGATCAGCGGCGCGACGACGCGCTGTCACTCTGCTACGACATGGCACCGCTGCCGGCCGATGTGGAACTCCTTGGCGTGCCCAGCGTGCGGTTGCGCGTCGCCGCCGACAAACCCGTTGCGCAGGTCGCGGTGCGGCTGTGCAAGGTGCTGCCCGACGGCACGTCATGGCGGCTGGCCTATGGCATCCTCAATCTAACGCACCGCGATGGCCACACCAGCCCCAAGCCGCTGTCGCCGGGCAAGATGGCCGACATCGCAATCGATCTGGGCTTCGTCGCGCAGCGCCTGAAAGCCGGAGAGCGGCTGCGCATCGCCATTTCGGAAGGACTGTGGCCGCTCGTCTGGCCCTCGCCCGACAGCCCGACCCTGACACTCGACCCGAGCGCCAGCACGCTGTCATTGCCGGTGCGCACGCCGCCGCTGGTCGCCCCCGTCATGCCGATCGCCAGCGTCACCATTGCCCCCGAAAGGGGCGATGTCGTCGTGACGACCACCGATGATCATGGCCGCCTCAGCGTCGCGGGAACTTGGCCGGACAAAGCGCGCACCTGCGCCAACGGCACGATCCTGTCGGGCTACGGTCCAAACACCGTCGCCACCATCACCGCGGGCGAGCCCAATAGCGGCTCCTGGTCGGGCACGCGCATCAGCCGGTATCGCCGTGGCGACTGGAATTGCGAACTCCGCATCGGCTTCACGGTGACCTCGACCGCACACGTCTTCAAGGTCAGCGAAGCATTGTCAGCGTATAGAGACGGCGTTGAAATCTTCCGGCGCGAAACGACCGACGCCGTGATGCGCGACTTGCTTTGAACGGTTTGCCGGCCACGTGACAGTGCGCGTCGCGGCTGTCGCCAGTGCGGCTTCATCCGTCCTCAGCCGCGATGAACGGGATCTTGCCGAGCGGCGAATCGTCGAGGAAGCCGGCCGTTCCCCTAGACCGACCGTCCGCTCGCGAAACGGGATCTGCGTCTCGCGCAGGATCGGCTCGAGCTTGTTGGAGGTATTGCGGATGCCGAACCGGCACAATGTGATCATCGACCCATCCCCGCATCTGTCCCGCATCACTGACACACTCGCGTGACGGATTTGCCGCGCTCCTGCGTGTGCGGCAGTTATGCCCCACGGCCCCTCAGGTCGCGTTGTTCGAAACGCGCACGGGCCGCGTCTATGAAAGCGCGGACATTGACCGAGGCGCGACGGCTTGCCTGATAGACGAGATGCACCGGCACTGCGGGCGGGGCGAAACCATCGAGGAGCGTCACAAGGCTTCCGGAACCGATCGCATCCATCGCCTGATAGGAGAGGACACGCGCAATCCCCACACCCTCGATTGCCGCTGCAATTGCCGCGTCGGCGGTGTTTGCGGCCAGCCGCGGCTCGATCCGGATGGCGGGCTTGCCGGTCGGGCCGAACCGCCATTCATGCCCGCGATCCAGTTCGGTGAACGCGATCAGCGCATGATCGTGGAGCGCAGGGATGCTTGCGGGCGTGCCATGCGCGGCGAGATAGGCAGGACTCGCCACGAGGACCCTGCGCACCTCCGCGACCTTGAACGCGTGGAGCGAAGAATCCGACAAATCGCCGATGCGGACCGCGACGTCGATTCCCTCGTCGACCAGCCGCACAACACGATCGATCAGCGTCAGTTCGATCTTGAGTGCGGGGTGCTCGCACAGCAGCGCGGTCGCGATCGGCAGGATGTGGAGCCGCCCGAACGTGACCGGCGCAGTGATGACGAGGGTTCCTCCGGGCGTCGCGCCGGCGCCGCGCAGCGCCAGCGCGGCGTCGTCGAGATCAGCTAACGCCGCGCGACAGCGCTCCAGATAGGCTGCACCCTCGTCGGTCAGGCGCACAGAGCGCGTCGTGCGGCGCAGGAGCGCGGTGCCGAGGGATTGCTCAAGCGCCGCGATCGCCCGGCTTGCGGCGGTGGGCGAGATTCGCAGCCGCCGCGCCGCCTCGGCGAAACTAACCTGGTCGGCGACCGCCACAAAGGTCCGCAGCATATCCAGCCGATCCATAATTATCCCGATCTACGCAAGAGTGATATGTCAAATGACCGGATTATCACGGGCTGGCAAATCGCGCATTCCTACTGTGCAGGCGGCATCCAGCGGCCCGCCCCGGAGAACGCGCCATGTCCCGCCTGACCATCCCCACTCGTGAAGACGCCCCCGCAAAGTCGCAGCCGCTGCTCGCAGCCGTCGAAAAGCAGCTCGGGGTCGTCCCCAACCTTTTCCGCCTCGTCGGCACGAGCCCCGCCGCGCTCGAAGGCTATCTCGGACTGAACGGCGCGCTCGGCCACACGCTCGACGCCAAGACCCGTGAGCGGATCGCGCTGGCGATCGCCCAGGCCAATGGCTGCGATTATTGCCTGTCGGCGCACACCTATCTCGGGCTCAACCTCGCCAAAATCGACGACGCCGAGATCGCGCTCAACCGCGCCGGCCGTTCGGGCGACGCCAAGGCCGATGCTGCCGTCGTGTTCGCCCGCAAGGTGCTCGAAGCGCGCGGGCACGTCAGCGATGCCGACGTCGCCGCAGTCCGCCTTGCGGGCTTCAGCGAGGCGCAGGTGATCGAGATCGTCGCGAGCGTCGCGGTCAACGTGCTCACCAATTACATCAACAATGTCGCCGAAACCGACATCGACTTCCCCGTCGTCCAAGCCGCGCAAGCCGCCTGACGCCTCCCGCCGTCGGCGGGCTCGCCCCCCGCCCGCCGACACCCCCCCTTTTTGCCCGGAACCCAGTCATGGCCAATGGCTTCCTCGACATTGCCACAACGCCCAGCGTGCGCGCCGCGCAGGCCGCGAACGGCAGCGCCGGGATGTATGACAAGGTGGGTCAGCACCGGCGATCGGACCGGTTCACCCGGACCGAGGCGACGTTCATCGCCGCGCGCGACAGCTTCTACATGGCGAGCGTCTCCGAGCGTGGCTGGCCCTATGTTCAGCATCGCGGCGGACCGCCGGGGTTTCTCAAACTGATCGACGAGACGACGCTCGCCTTCCCCGATTTCCGCGGCAATCGGCAATATATCAGCCTTGGCAACATCGCGGATAACGATCGGGTGTCGCTCATCATGGTCGATTATCCACACCGTCGGCGGCTCAAGCTCTACGCCCGGATCGAAGCGCGCGATCTCTCCGCCGATGCCGATCTCGCGGCGACGCTGGCGCTTCCTGATTATCGCGGCGTGGTCGAGCGCGCATTCCTGCTCCGGCTGGAGGCGTTCGACTGGAATTGCCCGCAGCACATCACGCCGCGCTTCTCGCAGGCTGAACTCGCTCCGGTGAGCGCGCGCCTTGCAGCGCTCGAAGCCGAAAACGCCGCACTTCGCGCCGCCCTCGCCGAAAAGGAACCGCCCGCATGACCGTCGCCGAAATCCCGCGCCCGCCGCTGCCCCCTTTCACACGCGAGACGGCGCTGCTCAAGGTCCGCGCGGCAGAGGACGCCTGGAACAGCCGCGATCCCGCGCGCGTCGCGCTTGCCTATACGGTCGACAGCGAATGGCGAAACCGCGACTCGTTCCTGGTCGGACGCGACGCGATCGTCGCGCTGCTCACCCTTAAATGGCGACACGAGGAGGAGTATCGCCTCGTCAAGGATCTGTGGGCGTTCACCGACAACCGGATCGCCGTCCGCTTCCAATATGAGTGCCGCACCGCCGGGCAATGGTATCGCTGTTACGGCAACGAGCAGTGGGAGTTTGCCGAAAACGGGCTGATGCGCCGCCGCGAGGCTTCGGTGAACGACCTCGCGATCGCCGAAGCCGACCGTCGGTTCCGCTGGGACGGCCCCGCACCGCGACCGGTGGGGGATCCCGGGTTAATCGGCGTAGGCGCGTGAGCGCGATCCGCGTCGGGGCGCATGCTGCGGTGCCCGCGCTGCGCGAAACGCTGTCCACGATGGCGGCGCGACTCGTCGACGGCATCCCGCGCGTTGCCGCCATTGCCCAACCACGCCAGAAAGGATTTTCACATGCTGCGTAAACTGATGATGCTCTCACCGCTCCTGCTGATCGCCGCCGCCGGCCCGCACGATGCGCCGCGTTACAACAAGGCGGGTGCGCTGATCATCCCGACCGATTACCGCGATTGGGTCTTCCTAAGTTCCGGCCTCAACATGAATTATGGCGTGGCCGCGCGCACCGGCGACGATGACTTCGACAATGTCTTCGTCGATCCGGCGTCGTGGCGCGCCTTCAAGGCGACCGGGCACTGGCCCGAGGGGACGATTTTCGCAAAAGAAGGCCGGCTCGGCGTGACCACAGGCTCGATCAACCATTCGGGCCACTTTCAGGCGGGCGACAAGACCTATCTCGAACTCCATGTCCGCGACAAGCGCTTCTCCGGCGGCTGGGGCTTTTTCGAGGTGGACGGCGCCAAGCCCGCACGCGCGCTGCCGCAAACGGCAAGCTGTTATTCTTGCCACCAGCAGCATGGCGCGACGGAAACCACGTTCGTCCAATTCTATCCCACGGCCAAGCCGATCGCCGTCAGGACGGGCAATTTCGATGCGAGCCGCTAGGCTCGGCAAGACGGGGCAGATTCCCCGTCGCGGCGCCAAGCAAGCATGGCAGCCCTGACATAGGGCATGGTCACTGCCAGCACGTCAGAAGCGATCGAGGTGCGCAGTTGATGACCAGTGGCGGTTATCGCGCGAATATCCGCCTCGCGCCTGCTCGACGCAAGGATCCCCAGGATATTGGCGACTGCGTCCGACCCGATCTTCGTGCTGATGTCATACGGCGCGAACGGCGCGGCGAACGCGGCCAACAGTGCAAGCCCGACCGATAAGATCGAGAACAGCGCAGCCCTGAACCAAATTCGGCGAAACAGGAGACGCACGAGCCATTGCCAGCGCGAGGTCATACGCGCGCCTTCCGGCCGGAGCGAAGCAGTAGCAGGCGCGGAAGCACCGCGATTACGGTCCGACATCCTCCGCCGCTGCACGCCTGCGTACCGACGAACTTTCCGCGAACCCTAACGCCTTGGCGATCGGGGCGTTCCAGCCATAAGGATCGGTTCGAAAGGCGACATGGCCGTCGGTTTCGACAAAGGCGTTGTGGTAGAGCAACCGCACTGGAATTTGCTTCGGCAGGGCGACCAGGGTGTATTTGCCGCTGGCATGCGCGCGCTCCCATTGATCGGCGATGCCTTCGTCCTCTGCGATGCGTTGCGCAAAACCGAGCGCATTCTCGACCCGTACGCACCCGTGGCTCAAGTAGCGCGCGCTACGATCGAACAGCGTCGGCGCGGACGTGTCATGCAGGTAGATCGCATAGTCGTCACGCATGTCGAACTTGACGAGCCCTAGGGCGTTGTTCGGCCCCGACTGCTGAATGATCCAGCCATTCCTGCGGACCATATTGCGCCGCCGGAGATAGGCGGCGCTGACGCCCGCCATTTCCCCTTTCTCGATCGACTTGGGGATCGTCCAAGTTGGATTGGCAACCAGCCGGAACATCGGAGCCAGCAACTGGGGGGTCTCCTTGCCAGGCTGACCCACGATGACGCGGCGGCTGTCGACCAGCTTACCGTCCCGATAATAAAAGAGCCGTGCTGCGGCGGTGTTCACGTCGATGCGCGTTGGCGGCGGCGTGCGCGTGAGCCAACGCAGGCGCTCCAGCGCCACCGCCAGTGCGACCGCGCGATCACCCGGCCGCAAATTGAGAATTTCGAGCGTCGCGGGACCGATGACGCCATCTGCTGCGATACCATAGTCCCGCTGCAGGCTTTTTACGGCGTCCGCAATCCGCGTTGTGTAGCGATTAGCGTCGAGCGCCGGAGACGGGGCTCCTTTCGAGGCGCCTTCGGCATTGTCGAGCGTCAAATATTCGGCGCCGACCAGATCGGCAACGATCGCAGGAACTCTTATATCGGTGTCGCCAACGCGGAGAATGCCGGTCGCGATCTTTGCCTGATCGCCCCCATCGCTTTGAGAACGCGCGGCGAGATAGGCTTGGGAGAGGCGTTTATACACATCGTCTTGCGGCGCGAGACTGGCGAGCCACGTGTCCAGCGTGCCATCCGTGATCGCTTGCGCGAGCGGCGTGGCGAGATCCGTATCAGGCCGTGGCAGCGTGTAGATCGCGTGCAGTTTCGACGGGTCGGTCGCCCCGCGCGCGAGCGCTGCCGCATAGTCCAAGGCCGCTCGCGTCAGGGCTATTTCGCGACCCGCTGGGCTCGGCGACGACTTGGACGTCTCGATAAAGCCGTGGCGATCAAGGCCGTGGCGGGGGCGCTCGGCTAAGCTGCGCTTGAGCGCGCGTTCTGCGGGATCAGACCAGACGGCCCGCCACCCGTTCGCTTCGTAAAAGCGCCGGGTCGCCGAATCGGTGGCGGCCGCGCGCAAGGCGGTGGTTAGGAGTGATCCCTCGGTTGCAGGGGTCTCGGCACTCGGTGCCGCTTGCAGAGGTGCGGCAGTCGCAACACCGCTGTGGCAGCCAGCCCACAGCATGACCGGGAAAAGCATATGCAACGGTGGAGCAGTGCGAACGGTGCGTATTTTCATGTTCAAGATATACGACGCAGCTACCGGATAGGTCCACACCCGTGCGGCGGAAGCGCGCGGGGTCGTGCGCTTTGTGCGGACATTTTCATGGCCTTCAGCTTTTCTGCCTATCGAGACCAATGGCTTCCCCGTGGCGGCAGCCTGTCACGCGACGTCTTGCCGGCATCGTCGTCGCGCTCGCCCTGATCCCAGAGGCGATCGGCTTTTCGGTGATTGCGGGAGTCGATCCGCGGATCGGCCTGTGCGCCTCGGTCGCTATCGCGATGACGATCGCGCTGATCGCGCATTCGGGATCGGCCTTGGTCTGCAAACACCGATTGTATCACGGTCTCGCAAAGCCGTGGCGTAGAGCGCTCTGCGGACCGGCCGAATGATGCAACCTCGCCTTGTCACGGCAGAAGGGGGTTTATCTGGCTGATTTTGGGCACGCGGTCGGCCTGTGCAACGATCTTAGGCGGATCAGCGTTGAACGATTGGCACCGAAGGTCCGCCGCTGAGCACGCAAAATGATTCCTTGCGCGTGGGGACGCGCGAAATCTCCCGATGAGGGACGCCGGTTCGGCTAAGGGCGGCGTACAATGCCTGCTCAAGCGAGGGGTAAACCCTTCACCCTGACATGATGTCAGACCCTATTGGAGTTGGCATGGAGACCCAGATGCCCAGTAATGTCCATGCTCATACCCATAGCGGCAACACTCGGCATCTCGGCGGCGCAGGTGGCAAGGTCACCGATCCGGTCTGCGGCATGACGGTCGACCCGGCCAAGACTGCCCATCACGCAGACTATGACGGCGACAGCTATCATTTTTGCAGTGCCGGCTGCCGGAGCAAATTCATCGCAGCGCCCGAAACTTATCTCGGCGACAAACCTCGGGCCGAGCCGGATGCTGCTCCCGGAGCGGTCTGGATTTGCCCAATGCACCCTCAAATCCGGGAGGACGGTCCGGGAACCTGCCCGATTTGCGGCATGGCGCTTGAGCCGGAAAACCCGACGCTCGACACCGGCCCAAACCCCGAACTCACCGATTTCACGCGACGCGTCTGGGTGGCGGGGGTGTTGAGCGTGCCGTTGCTGGCGATTTCGATGGTGGCCGAGATGCTTGGCATCAGCTTCGTGCCGCCGACCTACTCGCCCTGGGTCCAGCTCGCACTCTCCGCACCCATCGTCCTGTGGGCGGGCGCGCCGTTCTTTCAGCGCGGCTGGACGTCGATCCGCACGCGCAACCTCAACATGTTTACGCTGGTCTCGCTCGGCGTGGGGGCTGCCTTCGCCTACAGTCTGGTGGCGACGATCGCGCCGGGGGTATTCCCACCCTCGTTCCGCATGCACGGGGTCATTCCCGTCTATTACGAGGCAGCAGGCGTGGTCGTGACGCTGGTGCTGCTCGGACAAGTGCTCGAACTGCGGGCACGCGCCGCGACCGGCCGTGCGATCCGCGCGCTGATGGATCTGGCGCCAAAGACAGCACGACGACTGCGCACGGATGGCAGCGAGGAAGACGTCCCGCTTTCCGACGTCGCGACCGGCGACAGGCTGCGCGTGCGGCCCGGTGAAGCATTGCCGGTCGATGGCGTGGTGGTCGACGGTCGATCGTCGGTCGATGAAGCGATGCTGACCGGCGAACCGGCACCGGTGCTCAAGGAGAAAGATGCGGCCGTGACCGGGGGGACGATCAACGGCACCGGGTCGCTGGTGATCGAGGCGCGTGCCGTCGGCGCCGACACCGTGCTGGCGCGGATCGTCACGATGGTCGCGGAGGCACAGCGCAGCCGCGCGCCGATCCAGGCGATTGCCGATCGTGTGTCGGGCTGGTTTGTGCCGCTGGTAGTGGGGATCGCGGTCCTCACGTTCATCGTCTGGAATCTGGTGGGGCCGGAGCCGCGCTTCGGGCATGCCTTGCTCAACGCCATCGCGGTGCTGATCATCGCCTGCCCCTGTGCGCTGGGGCTCGCCACGCCGATGTCGATCATGGTCGGCACCGGGCGCGGCGCGCGCGCCGGCGTGTTGATCAAGGATGCCGAGGCGTTGCAGATGATGGCCAACGTCGACACGCTGGTGATCGACAAGACCGGTACACTGACCGAGGGGCGCCCGAAGGTGACGGCGATTGAGCCCTATGACGGCTTCGACACGGGTTCGCTGCTCGCGGCGGCGGCTGCCGTGGAAGGCCAGTCGGAGCATCCGCTTGCCCATGCCATTGTCGTTGCGGCGCAGGAGGCAGAGCTCGACCTTGGGCCGCTCGATCACTTCGAATCACAAACCGGGATGGGCGTGAGCGGGCACGTCAATGGCAAGGATGTGGTCATCGGCAATGCCGCCCAGATGGAGCGCATTGGGGTCGATGCGGCGCCGCTGGCTGAAGTAGCGGAGCGCTATCGCCATGATGGCGCGGGCGTGATGCTGGTCGCGGTCGACGGCAAGCTCGCCGGGCTGCTCGCGGTAGCCGATCCCCTGCGCGAATCCGCCCGCGACGCCATTGCCGCCCTCAAGGCGGAAGGGTTGCGGATCGTCATGCTCACCGGCGATGCCGAGGGAACCGCGATTGCGGTGGCGAACGCCGTCGGCGGGATCGACGAGGTCCATGCCGAGCTCAAACCCGAAGACAAAGCGCGGATCATCGGCGAATTGAAGGCACAGGGTGCCAAGGTCGCGATGGCGGGCGATGGCATCAACGACGCGCCCGCGCTCGCCGCCGCAGATGTCGGTGTGGCGATGGGCACAGGAACCGATGTCGCGATCGAAAGCGCCGGGATGACGCTGACCAAGGGCGATCTGGCGGCGATGGTCCGCGCACGTCGACTGGCCCGCGCGACGATGCGCAATATACGTCAGAACCTGTTCTTCTCGTTCGTGTTCAACGGCATCGGTGTCCCGATCGCGGCCGGCGTGCTTTATCCGGTGACGGGCTTGCTCCTGTCTCCGATGATCGCGGGGGCGGCGATGGCGCTGTCGAGTTTCACCGTTGTGACCAACGCGCTGCGACTGAACCGGGCAAAGCTGTGACCATCGGGTAGGCATCTCAGGCGCGTGGCATCGCGCGGCGAATGATGCGTCCCATGAGGCGATCGGCTCAACCCCCGCACCTGCCCGTCGGGAAAGGGGATATCGCAACTATTGCGGAGTGATCTGGAGTTGCGTCAGCACGGCGTTGATCCAGGATTTCTCCGGGTTGGCCCAGCAGACACAAATTCAGACATTTTTTGTGTCGCGCTTTCTGGGAACAGCTGGATCAACCCGACCGATTACCGGCGACTATGGATACAGATTTTCTTGGAAAACAGCCGCTTGCTGGATGCCTCTGGACGAGTTCACGGTAGAAAATGGTGCCGGAAGAGGCACCAAAGGTGACCAACAAGTAACTGATTAAATTAGAAATTATCTATAGACCGCTCAAAAAGGCCCCCAAATAGGCCCCCACCGCGAAAATTTATTTCGATTGTCGCGCCGCCGACGATCCGAAAATCGCTCTAGGTCGTAGTCGATCATTCGACCTTTTTTGTCGAATTCCGAAGCGTCGTTCGCAAATGATGGTCAACGAAAAGTCCGTCGTGCGCCGGTCGTTTGTTTGCTTCCGAGATACGCGCCCACTCTGCTTCTAGCTGTGCTGGCGTTTTCGGTCGCGGTGGTCGCTTCGCCTTCTCGCGCGCGGCTTGGAGCTTGGCGAGGTGCAGCGGGGTGATATCGCTTTGGCGAAACCAGCAGGGGTTGCCGTGATCATCGGCCTCGAACGCAAATTCCCCGGCGCGGGCGCGCGTGTCGAGCTTGGCAGTGGTGGTGCCGATCAACGCGGCGGCGCGCTCGATGCTAAACCAATGCTCCGCACCGTCGAACCGGACCGGCGAAAGCTTGGCGGTCAGATTGCGCCGCCGCGTCATCCCGCGACCACGGCGTCGGGTTGCCCGCCCATAAGCGTGTTGATGTAGGCAAGTGCGAGATCGCGGCTGCGATATCGGCCATACGCTGCCATTTCTTGGCGCTCCACGATCGGGAAGGTGGAATAGATATAGCGGATATCGTCGCGGCTGGCGGCTGGGTTCGCCGGATCATAGACGCCGTAGAGGATGAAATAGAGCGCATCGAGCTTGGCGCGCAAATGCAAGCGGCGGTCTTCGTCCCATACGAACGGCGGCAGCACGTCGCCCGCCGCGTCCACATAGCTCATATAGCGAGCGAAGTGGGCCATGTCGTGCGCGGTATAGGTCAGCTCCAGTACCGCCGCCTTCACGATATCGGCGGCGCTTTTGGGGCCGAACGGGCGGGCGTAGTCTGCGGGCGGGATGACGGGGAGTTGTTCGACGAGATACCAATTGAGATGCGTGCTTTGCGCCTTTTGCCTCGTCACATAATCTAAAACCAAGGCGTTAAAATTCGCGAGCAAGAGGGCCTGATCCTCTACCGGGGCGTCACTCAACACCAAGGGTGCCGTATTACCAGCCGCGCGATTTGGGACAAATGATGCGATAAAGGTTCGGGCATCGGTTGCGCGAGCAATGTCCCGATAGGCAATCGTGGGGCCTTTCGCCGTGTCATTGGTCGCCACAATCCAAAATTGCGGCAAAGGCGAAAAGGTGTGATCGGCCTTCATGTCGGCGGTCACGTCGCCACTCAGCGCGGCATTGTGCAGGTTTTCTTCGTTCACCGTCACCGAAGCGGCACGATGATCAAATTGGTGAATCATTCGCCCGACGTACAGGGGCACCCACTCGCCATCCTTAGATTGCCAGCGGTTACCGCCGATCGGCCACGCACCTTCCTGTTCCTCCAATTCTAGCTTCGTTCGGAACAGGTGGCTGTCATTGGTCATATGAAACATAGTCGCGTACATTACCGGCCAAGCCTGAACCCGCGAAGGTCCGGATTTATCGACCAGTACTGGCAGTCGATCATAGATCGCGGTGGTCAGCGTCATGTCGCGCCGCGTTCGAAAAATCGGTGCGGTGCCGGTGTTCGGGTTGACGCGCGCAAAATCCGCCGCCGCGATAGGGAAGGCTTGATCGGGGTTTTTCCGTTCCTCCACCGACTGAAGGAAAAAGCCGCATTGTGCCGCCTGGAAAGTTCGATCGGGGCTGGCGATCATCGCGGCGAATTTGAAACGGCTGTCAACGTCCGGAAAGAAAGCCTCCAACGCGTATCGGGTGCGCCGGTTCTCGAAATCGAAAAGCGCTTTCAAGTGACCGCCGGTTGCCACCTTGCGGAAGAATTCGGACGCCGACAGGTCCGACGCGATGCCGCTCGGCGTCAACAGTCCTATCATCCCACCCGGTCGCACTAGCGAATGGGCACGTTCGACGAACAGGCTGTACAGGTTGATATCGCCCCGGCTTAGCAGGGGGTAATGGCCGGACTTGCGCGCGACGCGCAGCGTGTCGGCGGCGCGCCGATCCGCCTTTGCGAAATCGACGAACAGCGGATCGCCATCCGTCTTTAGCCTCAGAATCATCTTGGTACGATCGGACGCTTTTTGTGATCGCGCGATTTCCGGTCGCCGTGCCGCAAACCATTCGACCTGTTGCAGCTTGATCCGGTCCCACGGCGGGTTGCCGACAACGGCGTCGAAGCCCCCTTCCCGCCCCTTACTTGCCCAATTGCTCCACACCCCGGGAAAGGTGATTTGCCAGTTCAGGAAACGCTCTTCGCCGATCAGCGCGCGCGCCGCTGTCCAGATCGCGTGAAAGCGTTCGGCTTCGGCGGGCTTGGCGCGGTACGCTTCAGGGGCCTTTCGCCCGCGTGCAATTGGAATCGGTTCGCCGAATTGGCCGTCCAGCCATAGGCTGATCAGCGCCTTGTCCGCCCCCTTCAGGTCCAGCCAATCGAGCGCGTGCATGAAGCTGACAAAACCGTCCAGCGGCCCGGTTTGCGCTTCGACTTCATGCCACATATCGGCGGAGGTCTTGGCTTCGGCGATTTCGGCGTCGGTCAACGCTTCGATTCGTTGCATGACGGCGGCTTGGCGTTCGGCGTTGCGCAGCTCTTCCACGTAAAGCAATTCGCCACCCTTGCCCGCTTTGTCGATCGCATCGCGCACCCACAACCCGAACAGGCTATCCCCCGCCGCCAAGTGATGGTCGATAAAGCTGAGCGGAGCGCCCACCGTGAAGGTGTGCAGCCACAGTGACACCTTGGCGAGTTCGACCGCCATCGGGTTCTTGTCGGCCCCATAGACGCAGCGTTTGAGCACCATCCGCTTGACCAGCTGTGGGTCGTCCAATTGCTCTTCGCTAACGGTCCAGCGGGCATCCTCGGCATTGTGGCGGATGGTCGCGCGGACCTTGCGGATTTCCTCGGCAACGGGCGATTCGTAATCCAGCCCAGCCGTGTCGCGGGCAAGCGTGCGCGCTTCGTCGATCGCGTCCAGCGTGTGATTGGTCAGCCTATCGACAAGGCTAACGAGGAAATGGCCGGACCCCATTGCCGGGTCGCAGATTCGAAGCCGGGTGATTGCCTTGGCCGGATCGACCTTCTGCAATTGCGCGATGCGATAATCTTCGCTGTCCGCCGCCTTCAACCGACCTAATTCGGCTTTGAAGGCGGTCAGCGCGTCGGTGATCAGCGGTTCGAGCGTTTCGTCCAGGATCAACAGCACGAGGTCGTCGGGCGTGTAATAGCTGCCCGAATTTTTCCGCGCGAAGATATTGGGCCGGATATCGACCGCGCCCGCTTCGTCGCGGATCAGCTCGAATTCCAGCAATCGCTCATAGATCGAACCGAGTTGCTGCACCGACAAATCGCGATAATTGATGTAGCGCCGCCGCCCACCGTGTTGCTCGAACGACAGAATATCGATCGCTTCGGCCATCACGTCATCGCCAAGCGCAATCGCCTTCAATAACGGCGTCTTTTCGGCGTTGAACAGCCCGCCATTGTACGGCGGCAAGCCGACCGATGCGTCGCCAAGGTCGATCATCTCGGCAAGATTGGCGAAGTGATTCCAAATATTCTTCGCGACCGACGAAAACACGTCGCCTTCATCCTTGCGCCGCCCGATTTCCAGCCGCCGGTCGCGCAGCGCATAATCGTCGAAGCGCTTGTCACGCACCGGCAACAGGCCCCGGTCTTCGGCATACAGAACGAACAGCAATCGATAGAGCAGGATCAGCGTCGCTTGGCGCACGTCGTCCAGATCGGTCGCGGCGGGCGCGGCGCGGGCCACCGCCTTGCCCAGCGCCGGGTACAGCCGCGTAAACACAAGGTCCGACAAGCTTTTGGCGACCCGCTCCTCATAGAAAGCGGCTTCGCGGCGGGCTGTGTCGTGAAAGCTAGGGGCCTTCGCGCTCGCTCGCTCGAACGCCGTCCGCGAAAACATGGCGACGAACACCGCCAGCCAATGGTCGCGCTCCCCGTCGGTGACGCCGGTATCGAGCAAATCGCCGTCCAGCCGCATGATGCGCGCAAGGTCCAGCTCCAGATAATCGTCGATCGTCGAGCGCGCGCCCGAAAAATACAGCCGCCACTTGCTGCCATTGGTCAAAATCCCCCAGCGCAGATCGCCATTGGTCAGATCGTCGATCCGGCGAAGGTAGCGCAGCAATTGGGTTGAAGGTGTGTCCTTTTCGGTCTTGCCTTCGGCCCGGTCGAGCGCGCGGCCCCACCGCTTGCTTTCGATGATCGCTGCGCCGAATTGGTAACGCAGCCACTCTTGCGGATGCCCGTTCGCATTGGCCTTCGCCGCCGCGTCGATGAACAGCAAGCCGTCCGGCACGTCCAGCCGCCCGGTGGCAGACAGGTTCTGTTGCGTGAGATATTCGGTCCAGCCCAGCAACCCGAGGATTGGCCAGATCAAATCGCCTTCGGTGGTCGCTTCGTTCGGTTTGCTGGCATGCGGGAAGCCCGACAGAATCTTGGCGAGCGCCGATCGGGTGGCGGCGGGATCGACCGCGCGATACTGCCCGGTGTCCGTTATGCCCTTAGACAAATAGTCTTGCGTAAACAGCGCACCGGACGTGAACAGGCTAGGATCATTCATACGCGCACCAATGTTGACCGGTGATCGCCATGAATCCCCCCGATTTCAACGGACAGCTTAGCGGGGGCCATACCACGCGGGCAAGGTGGGTCAGGCCTTTCGCTGAATTGCCACGATCAGGGCGCGGACAGTCGGATCGTCCATAAGATCATTTGCTGAGTGCGACCTTCCCGCCGCGCGGATCAGTTCGCCTTGTCGATGCGTCGGGACGGTGCCGTAGCTGGTAAAGGTGGTCAGCACGTCGGCATGGCCAAGATTTTGCGACCATGCCTTCATGGCCTCCGCTGATAGGTCGAGCGACATGCCGAAACGCACCAGCATGTCGCGAAAGCTATGCGGATTGAAGTAGGGCAACCCCGCCGCCGCGAACGCACGCCGGAATATGTCGCGAATCGGCGATGTCGTGGTCCAGCCATTTCGGGATAGTTTGGTCGCAATAAAGCTCCCGCTTTCGTCCAGCCCCACGTGCGACGCCGGGAACAGCGGATCGCTGGCACTCCATAAATGATCGCGGGTCAGTTCCTCGCACCATGCCGCAAGGATCGCGAGCGCGTCGCCGCCGATGGGTTTGAAATAGGTTCGGAACGTCTTCGCGAATTTGGTCCGAACCGCTCGTGCATCCTGTTCGACATAGCCGCCCGCCAGATCGACGTGCCGGAGCTGGAACGATGAAAGCGCCCGTACTCGTGCGCCGGTCAATGCGGTGAACGCCAATAGCGCCCGGTCGCGCCGTTGCAGATCGGTAGCGACCGGCATCGCGGACAAGACATGGTGAACCTGTTCCAGCGTCGGCACCGGCTTTTCGCGCACCGCCGTGGCGACCGCCACATCCTTGTGACTGAGGTTGAAATAATCGGCATCGGCATATTGGATATGCGACTTGAAACCGGGAACGTGCGCCAGCCAAAAGAAGAAAGCCCGCAAGTCGCGCATGGTGGAATTGAGCGTCGCCTTGCTCAGTCGTTCGCCAGTCCGCGCGTTGGCGGCATCGGCAAGCTTGGCCTTGAACGCCATCGCCTGTTCGCGGTGAAATCGTTTGAAGTCGCGCGCCTTGGTCGATTCCTCGAACCGCGCAAGGGACTTGGCGACGCCATCGATCGTGGCTTCGTCCTGTCGTTTTGCGTCCACCAGGTAACGGAAGTAATCGCGCTTGATCCGCTCATTTGCCGCGTTGTGTTTCATCATGTCGTCGGTTGCCTTTCCACTTCACTGTTTAGGGAGGGCGGAGCGCTCCCCTTTAACCTGATCTATTCACCGGCAGCGTTTCTCAGCCGATGGGTCAGCGCAGGCGTCGTGTAGCCGCAGGCAGGGCGCATGGGTCCCAAGCGCCTGTCTCATCGCGGGTTCACAGTTTGGGGCGGAGTTGATGGGCGGGGTTCGTTTGGCGGCCACTGCCGCATCGATCATGGTCCCGTGGTGCGCAAGTTGAGCGCGATGGATCGGAACAGCGCGGCATCGGGACAGGCGCTTGCGAAGGCGATGCGGATGCGGCTGGTGGTTTCGACGACGCGCGCGGCGACCTTGAGCAGCCGCAGGCGGATGGTCGCGAACTCGGCGGTGCGGAGCGTGGCGGTTGCGGGCATAGCGTGCCGCACGGCCCACATCAGCCAGTAGGCGGCGGTGTGAAGGATGAGCCGCATCTGATTGGCGTTGGCCGAGCAGCAGGAGGTTCGGTCGCTCTTCAGCTGCGTTTTATGCAGCTTGATCAAGTTTTCCGCCTGGCCGCGGGCGCAGTAAAGCGTGTCATAGATCCGTTCAGCGCTGCCCTCGGCAAGCGAGGTGACAACGAGGCGGATGTCGAGGCCGAGGCTGCTCGCCTCGATGCGAGCAACGACGCGACGTTCGGTATTCCCCCAGGTTTTCGCAGCGTAGCGCGTCTCTGCGTAACGCCTTAGTTCGACCAGTCCCTGCAATGCCCGGTCGGTCGCGCAGGCATCGCCTTCCCGAACGATGACGGGATCGGCGTGGAGCGTGCGGTTGCCGGGCAGCCCGAAGATGTAGTCGATTCCGTTCGCCTCGCACCAGGCCATCGGCTCTGGCCGACCGTAATGACCATCGCCGCGCAGCGTGATCCGGGTATCGGGCCAGTGGCGACGGATACGTCGCACGAGCCGGCGAACATGGCCGGCGACTTCCTTGCCCGACGGCGTTTTGCCGGTGCGCAGCAGCATCGCAACCGGCCGCCCGGTAGCGGTGTCGTAGACATGGATCGGCAGGAAGCAGCGCTCGCCGTAGTGGCCGTTCCAGAAAGAGAGCTGCTGCGCGCCGTGTACGACGTCGACGGTATCATCGATGTCGAGCGTCACCGCCGCAGGTGGCACGGGGTAGCTCGCGCAATAAAGGTCGACCAGCGTACCGGTCAGACGGATCAACTCGCGCGTAGTCGGCGCGTTTTCCCACCGGCTCATCGTCGGCTGGCTGGCCAGCCCGAACGGATCACCCGGCAGTTTGCCGAGCGCCAGCTTGAACCCTGGATCATGCCGCAGGGCGTCGAGATCATTGGCGTCTTCATACCCACACGAGATCGCGAGCATGCGGGCGCGCAAGATGTCGGCGACCCGGTGGATCACCCGACCCTGATCGCGCGGATCAGCGATGCAGGCGGCGAGCCGATCCGCGATCCCCAACCGCCGCTCGGCCTGTGCGAGCAGTAGCACGCCGCCGTCCGACGTCAGCCGACCGCCGTCGAACGCGGCGGTGATTTTTCGACCACGAATGGCTGGGAAGGTGAAGGAGAACCCACTATCGTCGGCCATGGCGGTCGTGGCACTTTCTGTCTGGAGCAGAGGGATGGCGTAAGCACCCTTTCTCTACTCCAAACCAAAGACTTAGACCACGATCGCCACCACCGATTATCGCTCCCGATGAATAATCCGGGTTAAGCGTGGCGTTACCTCCAGAATCCGAATGTCGATCGCGGGCATGATCCGGTGCAGATCGGCACGGCGGGCGCGGCGGTGCATCATCCCCCCGCACGTCTCACACAGCGCGCGGAGGTTGCCGCTGGCGGTAGTAAGCGGGACATAATCGACCATTCCCAGCGCGGGCGCGCAAGGTACGCGGCATCGGAAACAGTATATCAAACCTGACCCGCACGGTCGCTTACGATCAGCATTTCTCTTGCTTAGGAACGCGCGGACAGCGGCCCCTTGGAACAGCATCGGATTGGCCTTATCGATCGGCTTAAGGCCAGCGCGCTGCCATTCGCGGACTGTGTTGGCGTGAACCTTCAGGCACGCCGACAATTCCGGCACGCTGTAGCTACGGTGGAGCTTCACGCGATAAGGGTTTGCACGGCGGGTCGCCATCGCGGTGCCCTTCAACCCTGCCCGTCGATCAGTCGGCGGATTGACTCGGCTTTAACCAGAGTCCGGCGACCTAGCTTGAACGCTTCGAGCTTGCCCTCCGCAATAAGCGCGTAAATCGACGTTCGCCCAAGGCTAAGCGCTTTTGCGGTGTCGTTAATTGAGACTGCCAAAGGTTCCATGATTGTCGCTCCATTGCCCGCATGAACACCAGCGGACGCGACGGATCATTTCTGCCATGCGAAGTTTCGCGGCTAGTTTCGCGGCGATTGCGCGGCAGATTTCGGCGAAATTACTTTGGCCCTGTTTTTCTTGGTCCCATCAAATCTCGCACCCGGTCGCGCGAAATGTGATTGCTGGGATATGCGGCCCTCACCAGTGTTAGCAATTCAGCCTCGCTCAACGACTCGCGAACTTTGGATTTTTTCTCCCACCAGTCCTTCAGCGACGCTTCCGCTAACGCCAACTTAACTTGCAGTGGCGCGGCATCGGCGGGGGGCGTCTGAAAGCGTGGCGGCACCATGGCGTTGAGCGATTCGTGGTGGAAATACACATTTGTGAGGGTGATCGAGCGTATTCCATCGGGCGATCGACCCCGCCCGGAAAACTGACCGATCTCCCAATCTTGCGCGCTCGACCCGCCCGATGTGAAGCCTTCCCAAAACCAGACAGGG
The DNA here is from genome assembly GCF_013374095.1 of Sphingomonas sp. HMP6. Classification (NCBI taxonomy): domain Bacteria; kingdom Pseudomonadati; phylum Pseudomonadota; class Alphaproteobacteria; order Sphingomonadales; family Sphingomonadaceae; genus Sphingomonas; species Sphingomonas sp. HMP6. The sequence continues at coordinate 2,138,197 of NZ_AP022672.1, forward strand.
ATATCCCATTCGCGTCGCTCCCAAATACATTGCACTTCATATCGGTCGCCTTTGAACGCCTCAGCGCGGACCGCGCGAGCGATTAGGAAACCGAGCCGAGCTTGTTGAATTAGCGCCATTCCGGCTTTCGCAGGATTTACTCCCGCTTCATTATAAGCAAATTGTCGGGCGGCTTTAGCCGAGACCCAATTCGCATTTCCGGCAACTGACAAGGAGCGTGCCACGACACCGCGACGCTCGAATGGCAGCATCTCCAGTACCTCCGACAAGCCGAATGTCACTCCGAACGCTCGCCAATGCGCCGAGTGGTCGATCCACGTCGCAAAGTCGCCCGATACCCAATCTTGTTCGAGCGCCTCGTGCCCATCCGCCCACCAAAAATCTTGCGGTACTAGCGCATCGTCATGCCGATCATCATCGACCATCAATAAGCGGGCGCGAGATTTGATTAGCCCCGCTCGAAGCCGCCCGCAAAGCGCCATGCTTGATCCTGCTAGTTCAAGCGCCTGCGCCGCACTGACCCAATGTTCCGTCATCCAGTTAAGTAACCAGCGCGGGTCACTGACCGCAAGCGCGTCCTACGGAAGGCGGGCAAATCGCGTGTCAGGGAAAGCGATCACAAACGTCCGGGAATGGTGGGAAACGGTCCGGCGGCTTTCCGAAATTCGATCACCTTTAGCGGACGTTGCCGACGTCATCGATCACAGGTAAATCGCGCGGATGCGCTGGAAAAACACCCCGGAGGACGAGGCGACGAGGCAGGCCATGGGGAAGGCTCTGGCGTTAGTATTTATACCGGCAGGCCTCATAATCTTTGGCCTGATCTATATAGTATCGCCGCGACGCGAGCCGACTTCTCAAGCGTGGGCAAATGGCACCTATGTAAACGCCTGTTGTCCGCCTGTAGTGCTGCAAAATGGACTTTTAGTCTCGGGGAATAATAAGGCTCATTACAGAGTCTATTACAATGATACAGGCTACTTTATATCTGTGGATCGCAAAATAGGCGTGAAGGACTCTGAGATTACCTTGTCCGGATACGCAGATTATGTGCCATTCAACAACAATAGCGAAGCACGACCAGCCATTCATAACGCAGAGGCATTGCATCTTTTTGGGGTCAGCGATTTCACCGACTACAGGTTTGTGAAAAAATAAGGCAATCTAAAACGTCCGCAATCGGGTGCAAATTAGATCATTCTGAGCGGCGAAAACTGGGCGGCAGCCGCCGGTCCGCTTTCCCAACCACTACCGGACATTCCCGCCGTTTGCGCGATCCGGAAGGCGTAGAACAGTCGCGCCGTCTCGCAATGTGTCTAGATGATCGCTCCACCATTGCGCCATCTCAACCCGTTCCGCCCAGTGCGCGCCCCGGTGATACGCAGCGCGGACTTGATTGGCCTCGGCATGTGACAACGCGCGTTCGATCGTGTCGGGATTCCACTTGCCGCTTTCATTCAAGAGCGTCGATGCGGTGGAGCGGAAGCCGTGCGCAGTCATCACGTCCGCGCCAAACCCCATCCGCCGCAACGCTTGGTTGATCGCGTTTTCGCACATTGGTTTGAGCGGCGACCCGAGCTTCGGGAATACGTATTTACTGTTCGCTGAAAGTGCGGCGGCTTCACGCAATATAGTGACGGCTTGGCGCGACAACGGCACGCGGTGCGGCTGGCGTTGCTTCATCCGCGCCGCCGGGATCGTCCAGACCGCCGCGTCGAAGTCGATTTCGCTCCACTCGGCTTGCCGCACTTCGCCGGGACGCTGGAACACGTTGGCGGTGAAGCGCATCGCCAGCGTTGTGATCGGCTGGCCGGAATAATCAATTATCGCGCGCAGCAACCCACCGAATGCGATCGGATCAATAATGGCGGCATGGTGCTTTGCAACTGGCGAGACTAGCGCACCCTGAAGCGGCTGCGCGGGGTCGCTGGTAGCGCGGGCGGTGGCCACCGCGTAACGAAACACGCGGCTGGAAAAGGATCGTAACCGCCGCGCCGTCTCGCGCTGTCCCGCGCGCTCCGATTTGCGCAGGACCGCCAGCAATTCGTGCGGTGTGATCTCAGCAATGGGGCGCGTGCCCAGCGACGGGGAAAGCTTCGACAACAGCCACCGCGTTTTCGCGACCGTCACTTCGGCCCGCCCTTCGGCCTCCAGCTTGTCGATATACTCGTCGGCAATTGCGGCAAAGGTGTTCGCGGTTGCGACCCGTTGCGCGATTCGCGCCTCTCGCTTTGCCAGCGCCGGGTCGCTGCCCGCTTGCGCCGCTTTGCGTGCTTCGTCGCGTTTCGTCCGCGCGTCCTTCAAACTGACTTCGGGATAGGACCCTAGCGCAAGCTTCTTTTCCTTGCCGCCGATCCGGTACTTCAGCCGCCAGAGCTTTGACCCGGTGGTGGTTACGAGAAGGTAGAGGCCCTTTTCATCGGCCAGCTTGCGGTCGCTTTCCCCTGCTTTCACCAGCCGGATCGCCGTGTCGGTCAACGCCATGTTCGTCCCTTTCGCATCGGTGCGAATGGCCGCTGGCGAAAGGCCCCCAAAAAGGCCCCCACTTTTCCGCGATTGTCGGCGAACGCCAGCAACCGGGAGCGGTCAATGCGAGGGATAAACTAGTGGATTTCTGCGGTTTTTTCAACCTTTCGCGGGCATCGACGAATAGGGAAATGGTGCCCGGAAGAGGACTCGAACCTCCACGCCCTTGCGAGCGCCAGCACCTGAAGCTGGTGCGTCTACCAATTCCGCCATCCGGGCACGAGAGTGTCGAGGCACGAAGGCCGTAAACATCCGGTAGGGAGCGGCCCTTAAGGCCGCGGACTTGGCCTTGTCAACACGTGGCGTGCTGGGGCAAGGGTCCGCGACCGGGATTTTTTACGCCAAGGGTACAGCGCACATGAAGGACAGATTGGTTACGCTGATCGGCGGCGGGGGGTTTCTCGGCCGTTACGTCGCGCAGGCGTTGCTCGCGCGCGGGGCACGGGTGCGAATCGCGCAACGTGATCCGCGGCGGGCCTTTTTCCTGAAGCCGCTGGGTGGCCTTGGTCAGACGCAATTCGTCGCGGCCGACCTGTCAAAGCCCGAATCGATCGCTCATGCGGTCGCGGGGTCGGACGCCGTGGTCAATCTGGTCGGAATCCTGAACGGAAATTTCCAGAAGATTCAGGTCGAGGGTGCACGAATCGTTGCCGAGGCCGCAGCGCAGGCCAGTGTCGGCGCGTTGGTCCATGTCTCCGCGATCGGGGCAGATCCAGCGTCGGACTCGGCCTATGGCCGCTCCAAGGGCGAAGGCGAGGCGGCGGTGCGCGCGGCATTCCCGGCGGCGACGATCCTGCGGCCGTCGATTGTTTTCGGGCGCGAAGATCAGTTCGTCAATCGCTTCGCCGCGATGATCGCGAGCGCGCCGGTCGTGCCGGTGCTACGCGCCGGCACCAAATTCCAGCCGGTTTATGTCGGGGATGTGGCCGAGGCGGTGGTGGCGGCGTTGGCGTACCCTGAGCTGGCAGCGGGCAAGACGCTCGAGCTCGGCGGCCCGGATATCTTGTCGATGGGTGCGCTTGTGCGCTGGATCGCCAAGGCTACCGGTCGCAAGCGGGCGATCATCGAATTGCCCGACGCGATCGGTGCGGCAATTGCCACCTTGGGCTTTCTGCCCGGTGCGCCGATCACGGCGGACCAGTGGAAGATGTTGGCAAACGACAATGTCGTTGCGGGCACCGATGGGCTAAAGTCGCTCGGCATCACACCGACCCCGCTCGATGCGGTCGCAAGCGGCTGGCTCGTACGCTACCGCAAGGGTGGCCGCTTCGCGGCACCGACGGCCGAATGAGCAAGGCTCGATAGGGGACTTTCGTGATCGACATCATCAGCATCATCCTGCTCGGCATCGTCGAGGGGGTGACGGAATTCCTGCCGGTCTCCTCGACCGGGCATTTGATTCTCGCGACCAAATTGCTGGGTTACGATGCCGAGAAATGGGCGGTGTTCAACATCGTGATCCAATTGGGGTCGATCCTGGCGATCGTCGTGCTGTATTGGCGGACGTTCTGGGCGGTTGGTCTGGGGCTGTTGAAGCGCGACCCGGTATCGATCCGTTTCGTGCGCAACGTGCTGGTGGCGTTCGTGCCCGCCGCCGTGATTGGCCTCGCGATCCACAAATATATCGAAGCCCTGCTCGGGAACGCCGAGGTCGTGTCGATCGCGCTGATCGTCGGCGGTTTCGCGATCATCGCGGTCGAGCGCTTTGCGCCCAAGAGCGACATCGTCGGGGTCGCCGATATCCCGCTCGGCAAGGTCGTCGGGATCGGCTTTCTGCAATGTATGGCGATGGTGCCGGGGGTGAGCCGGTCGGGCGCGACGATCCTGGGTGCGCTCGCATTGGGGGTCGAGCGGCGGACGGCGGCGGAATTCAGCTTTTTCCTCGCGATCCCGACGATGCTCGGCGCGACCACGCTCGAACTGGTCAAGAATCGCGAGGCGTTGATGAGCGGGAGCGGGGTTGGCTTCGGCGCGATCGCGCTCGGCTTTGCGGTCGCCTTCCTTGTCGCGGTGATCGTCGTGAAGGGGTTCGTCGGCGTGGTCACGCGCTACGGCTTCGTGCCGTTCGCCTGGTACCGCATCGTCGCCGGAACCGCAGCACTGATCTGGCTTGCTACATTATAGTCTCATTTCGGACCTATTAATGATAGAGATGATCGCCGCGACCGCCGCCGGGGTAAGCGACCTGCTCAAATAGGTCAGCATTACTGACTAGAAATACGTTTTGTGCGTGACAGCGCCAAATATTGACGGTATCGGCGCTCCCGAAAGGGTCCTCATGGCTGATACGTCGCTCTTGAAGTTCGTCGATCGCGAGCAAGCCTATCCGGCGAAGCGCGAGCCCGAGTTGCGCGCGGAGGATTTTCGCGAGATCGCTGACCGCTATGCGGCACCCGACGCGGAGGACCAGGCCGGTCGCTGCTCGCAATGCGGCGTGCCCTATTGCTCGGTCCATTGCCCGCTGCACAACCACATCCCCGACTGGCTGCGGCTGACCGCCGAAGGCCGTCTGCGCGAGGCGTACGAACTCAGCAATTCAACCTCGACCATGCCCGAGATTTGCGGCCGCATCTGCCCGCAGGACCGGCTGTGCGAAGGCAATTGCGTGATCGAATTCTCCGGCCACGGCGCGGTGACGATCGGCGCGGTCGAGAAATTCATCACCGACACCGCGTGGGAAGAAGGCTGGGTCGAGCCACTTGTCCCCGGCGCGGCGCGGGGCCAGTCGGTCGCGGTGATCGGCGCGGGCCCGGCGGGCCTGAGCGCGGCGGAATATCTGCGCGTCAACGGCTATGACGTGCATGTCTACGATCGCTACGATCGGGCGGGCGGGCTGCTGACCTATGGCATCCCCGGTTTCAAGCTGGAAAAGCCCGTCGTCATGCGCCGCGTCGAGCGGTTGAAGGCGGGCGGGATCGTGTTCCACCACAGCTTCGAAGTCGGGCGCGATGCGAGCATGGACGAGTTGCGCCAGCGCCACGATGCGGTGCTGATCGCGACCGGCGTGTACCGCGCGCGCGCGATCAAGGCGCCGGGCGTCGAGGCCGAAGGCGTGATCGACGCGCTCGACTTCCTGACCGCGTCCAACCGCAAGGGCTTTGGCGACGCCGTCCCCGCGTTCGACGACGGCAGTTTGAATGCCGAGGGCAAGCATGTCGTGGTGATCGGCGGCGGCGATACCGCGATGGATTGCGTCCGCACCGCCGTCCGCCAAGGCGCGGCTTCGGTAAAATGCCTCTACCGCCGCGACCGCGCGAACATGCCGGGATCACAGCGTGAAGTGAACAATGCCGAGGAGGAAGGCGTCGAATTCGTCTGGCTTTCCGCCCCCGAAAGCTTCGTCGGCGGCGAGACGGTGACGGGCGTCAAGGCGAGCGCAATGCGGCTCGGCGCGCCCGATGCGAGCGGCCGCCGCGCGCCCGAGATCGATCCGGCTGGCGGGTTCGACGTGCCCGCCGATCTGGTGATCAAGGCGCTCGGCTTTGATGCCGAGGATCTGCCGACGCTGTTCGGCGCGCGCGAGCTTGGCGTCACGCGCTGGGGCACCGTGCTGGTCGACAATAAGACGCTGATGACGAGCCTCGACGGCGTGTTCGCGGCGGGCGACATTGTACGTGGTGCCTCGCTTGTGGTGTGGGCAATCCGCGACGGGCGTGATGTCGCGGCGACGATGCACAAGTATCTGAAGGCGAAGGCGAAGGCTGGAAGGAAAGCGGCGTGAGTGTCTATCTTCTGCTCGTCGTGCTAGCGTCGCTGAGCGATCCGGGAGCGGTACCTTCCACCGCGATTCCGGCAGCCCGCGCCCTGGCCGATGCGTCACCAGAAGGGCTCGCGAGCGGGATAGAAATCGCAAAGATGCTCAATCCGGAAAAGGAAACGTTAGCGGGCCTAGACACCGTTGTCCGCACAATGCTTCAAAAGATGCTTGCCGCCGACCCAAACATCGCGGCGATGGAAAAGGACCATCCCGGCTTTACCACTGCGGGGTCAGAAGCGATTCGATCGACCACAATGACGATCATGCGAGAGCGGTTGCCGATCCTTTGGTCACGAATGGGCGCGGCATATGCTCGCCGACTTTCAGTGGCAGAATTGCGCCAGACATTAGAGTTTTATCAGAGTGCGGCCGGGCAGCGGCTCGTCCAGGCGACTCTTAAAGGGATCGATCCTTCTGCACTCGTAGATAAGCAGATCGCGGAGCCGGATCGCAAGATCGAGGCGGGCGAGTTAAGCGCGACACTCTCGGCCTCGGCAACAAAGGCTGCCGCCAATGCGACATCGGAAGACCGCACAGCGCTCTCCAATTTCACCTTCACGCCGCTCGGACTGAAGGTTCGTGAACTGAACCCGGAAATGCTGAAGATCGCGGCCGATTGGAGCAATGAGCGCGATACTACGGCCGAGAAACGTATCGCGGACGCAACTGCGGCGGCGATGGCTCCGTTCCTGAACGCTTCCGATGCGCATGCCAAAAAGGCCAAGCGATGACCACCGAAACCGAACGCCTCCGCCTTGCCGAACACGGCATGTACCGTCCAGAATTCGAGGGCGATGCGTGTGGCGTTGGCCTCGTCGCCGCGACCGATGGCACGCCGTCGCGCCGTGTCGTGCAATCCGCGATCGATGCGCTGAAGGCCGTGTGGCACCGTGGCGCGGTCGATGCCGATGGCAAGACCGGCGACGGCGCCGGGCTCCACATCGACCTCCCGCTCAAATTCTTCGACGATGCGATCGCCGCATCGGGCCACAAGCCGCTGCCCAACCGGCTCGCGGTCGGGATGATCTTCCTGCCGCGTACCGATCTTGGCGCGCAGGAAGCGTGCCGGACGATCATCGAGAGCGTGATCATCGACGAGGGCTATACCATCTATGGCTGGCGGCAAGTGCCGGTCGATGTCTCGGTAATCGGGCAGAAGGGCCTCGCCACCCGTCCCGAGATCGAGCAGATCATGATCGCCGGCCCCCTGCCCGACGATGCCAGCGCCGCCGAGTTCGAGAAGAACCTCTATCTTGTCCGCCGCCGGATCGAGAAGCGCGTGATCGCGGCGCAGATCCAGGGCTTCTACATTTGCAGCCTGTCGTGCGTGTCGATCATCTACAAGGGGCTGTTCCTGGCCGAGAGCCTGTCGGTTTTCTATCCCGATCTGCGCGACATGCGGTTTGAAAGCCGCGTGGCGATCTTTCACCAGCGCTATTCGACCAACACCTTCCCGCAATGGTGGCTGGCGCAGCCGTTCCGCTGCCTGGCGCACAATGGCGAGATCAACACGATCCGCGGCAACAAGAACTGGATGCTCAGCCATGAGATCAAGATGGCGAGCCTGTCGTTCGGCGAGCATTCTGAGGACATCAAGCCGGTGATCCCGGCGGGTGCATCCGACACCGCCGCGCTCGACGCGGTGTTCGAGGCGATTTGCCGATCGGGCCGCGATGCGCCGACCGCCAAGCTGATGCTGGTGCCCGAAGCGATGGCACCCAATAGCGACATGCCGGCCGAGCATCTTGCGATGTATCAATATCTGGCGAGCGTGATGGAGCCGTGGGACGGCCCCGCTGCCCTCGCGATGACCGATGGCCGCTGGGCCGTTGCGGGCATGGACCGCAATGCGCTCCGCCCGCTGCGCTACGTCCGCACGATCGACGGGTTGCTGATCGTCGGGTCGGAAAGCGGGATGGTCGTCGTCCCTGAATCGACGATCATCGAGAAGGGCCGCTTAGGGCCGGGCGAGATGATCGCGGTGGACCTCGACGAAGGCGTGTTGCTGCACGACCGCGCGGTGAAGGACCGGATCGCGGGCGAGGCCGATTATACCGCGATGATCGGTGCGTTCACGACGATCGACGATTTGCCGATGCCAGCGGGCGAGACGATCGTCCGCTTCGAGCGCGCCGAACTCACCCGCCGTCAGGTCGCCGCCGGGCAGACGATCGAGGATATGGAGTTGATCCTGTCGCCAATGGTCGAGGGGGCGAAGGAAGCGATCGGATCGATGGGCGACGATACGCCGCTCGCGGTCATTTCCGACAAGCCACGGCTGATCAGCCAGTTCTTCCGGCAGAATTTCAGCCAAGTCACCAACCCGCCGATCGACCCGTTGCGCGAACGCCACGTGATGTCGCTCAAGACGCGCTTCGGCAATCTCGCCAACATCCTCGATACCGAGGATCGGCGCGACGGCGTGCTGGTGCTCGAATCCCCCGTCCTGACCGGGTCCGACTGGGCGCGGCTGAAGGGGCATTTCGGCACGCAGGCGGCGGTGATCGACTGCACCTTCGAAGCCGGTGGCGGGCCGGAAACGCTGCGCGCCGCGATCGCGCGAATCCGCGCCGAAGCGGTGACGGCGGTGCGCGAGGGGCGGACCGAATTGTTCCTGACCGACCGCACGATCGGCCCCGAGCGGATCGGCATTGCCGGTGTGCTGGCGGCAGCGGCCGTGCACACGCACCTCGTTCGGATGGGCTTGCGCTCCTACGCCAGCATCAACGTGCAGACCGCCGAATGCCTCGACACGCATTATTATGCGGTGCTGATCGGCGTCGGCGCGACGACGGTGCACGCCTACCTCGCCGAGGCCTCGATCGCCGATCGGCAGGCGCGGGGGTTGTTCGGCGATCTGACGCTCGACCAGTGCCTTTCGCGGCATCGCACCGCGGTGGAAGAGGGTCTGCTCAAGATCATCTCGAAGATGGGGATCGCGGTGATCTCCTCGTACCGCGGCGGCTATAATTTCGAGGCGGTTGGCCTCTCGCGCGCGCTGGTCAACGATCTGTTCCCGGGGATGCCCGCGAAGATTTCGGGCGAGGGCTATGCCTCGCTCCACCTCAACGCGCAGTTGCGGCACGACAAGGCGTATGACGAGGCCGTCGCGACGCTGCCGATCGGCGGCTTCTATCGCCAGCGGCATACTGGCGAGACGCATGCTTATTCGGCGCAGTTGATGCACTTGTTGCAGAACGCGGTCGCGACCGACAGCTACTCGACCTATCTGCAATTCTCGCGCGGCGTGGAGAGTTTGCCGCCCGTCTATCTGCGCGATTTGCTGCAGTTCAATTTCCCGGCAGAGGGCGTCGCGGTCGATCAGGTCGAGGCGATCACCGAGATCCGCAAGCGCTTCGTGACGCCGGGCATGTCGCTCGGCGCGCTAAGCCCCGAGGCGCATGAGACGCTGGCGATCGCGATGAACCGGATCGGCGCGAAGGCCGTGTCGGGCGAAGGCGGCGAGGACAGCGCGCGCTATCAGCCCTATGCCAATGGCGACAACGCCAATTCGGGGGTGAAGCAAATCGCCAGCGGCCGCTTCGGCGTGACGGCGGAATATCTCAACGCGTGCGACGAGATCGAGATCAAGGTCGCGCAAGGGGCAAAGCCCGGCGAGGGTGGGCAATTGCCCGGCTTCAAGGTGACCGAGTTCATCGCCAAGCTGCGCCATGCAACGCCGGGGGTGACGCTGATCTCCCCGCCGCCGCATCACGATATTTACTCGATCGAGGATCTGGCGCAGCTCATCTATGACCTGAAGCAGATCAACCCGGTCGCGCGGGTGTGCGTGAAGCTGGTGTCCTCCGCGGGCATCGGCACGGTCGCGGCGGGTGTGGCGAAGGCGCATGCCGACGTCATCCTGATCGCCGGGCATGTCGGCGGCACGGGTGCCTCGCCGCAAACCAGCATCAAATATGCCGGGACGCCGTGGGAAATGGGTCTGTCGGAGGTCAACCAGACGCTGACGCTCAATGGCTTGCGCGGGCGGATCAAGCTGCGCACCGATGGCGGGCTCAAGACCGGGCGCGACATCGTTATCGCCGCGATCCTGGGGGCGGAGGAGTTCGGCATCGGCACGCTCAGCCTGGTGGCGATGGGCTGCATCATGGTGCGGCAATGCCATTCGAACACCTGCCCGGTCGGCGTCTGCACGCAGAATGAGGCGCTGCGCGCGAAATTCACCGGCACGCCCGAAAAGGTCATCAATTTGATGACCTTCATCGCCGAGGAAGTGCGCGACATCCTCGCCCGGCTGGGCTTCCGCAGCCTCGACGAAGTGATCGGTCGCACCGAATTGCTGCGTCAGGTCAGCCGCGGGGCGGAGCATCTCGACGATCTCGACCTCAACCCGATCCTCGCCAAGGTCGATGCGCCCGACGATCAGCGCCGCTTCAGCCTGACCGGGCGCCGCAACGAAGTCCCCGACAGCCTCGACGCGCAGATTCTTAAGGATGCCGCCGCAGTGTTCAGCCGGCGCGAGAAGATGCAGCTCACCTATTCGGTGCGCAACACGCACCGTGCGGTCGGCACGCGTTTGTCGAGCGAGATCACCCGGACCTTCGGCATGTCGGCACTGGCCGACGGGCATGTCCATGTCCGGCTGCGTGGCTCCGCGGGGCAGAGCCTCGGCGCATTCCTGTGCAAGGGCGTGACGCTCGAAGTGTTCGGTGATGCCAATGACTATGTCGGCAAGGGCCTCTCCGGCGGCATCATCGCGGTGCGCCCGGTCGTCTCGTCGCCGCTCGCGAGCCAGGACAATACGATCATCGGCAATACCGTGCTCTACGGCGCGACCTCGGGCAGCCTCTATGCGGCTGGCCAGGCGGGCGAGCGCTTCGCGGTGCGCAATTCGGGCGCGACCGTCGTGGTCGAGGGCTGTGGTGCGAACGGCTGTGAGTATATGACCGGCGGCATCGCGGTCGTGCTCGGCACGGTCGGCGCGAATTTCGGGGCGGGCATGACCGGGGGGATGGCGTTCGTCTACGATCCCGAAGGCCGCTTTCCGCGCCGTGCCAACCCCGAGAACATCACCTGGAACCGGCTGTCGTCGCTGCATTGGGAGGCGACCTTGCTAGGCCTGGTTCGCGCGCATCATGCCGCGACCGATTCGAAATGGTCGGGCGCATTGCTCGACGATTGGGGCCGGGTGGTCGAGCATTTCTGGCAAGTCGTGCCGAAGGAAATGCTGACTCGGCTGAGCCATCCGATCGATGACCGGGAGGTGCAGATCGCGGCGGAATGAGCGCGTTGCGATAATCATCGCGAGCGTCTTCCGTCGCGTGGCCGACGCGGCTAACGTCGCGGGATGTGGCAACTTCATCAATTCCCGCTCTGCCCGTTCTCGCGCAAGGTCCGCTTATTGCTCGGTGAAAAGGGCGAGGGTTGCGAACTCGTGCGCGAATATCCGTGGGAGCAGCGCGACGAATTCCTCGACATGAATCCCGCGGGGCAGGTGCCGGTTATGACGGACAAGGCGCGTGGCCTGCGGCTGATGGATTCGATGGCGATCTGCGAATATCTCGAGGAAACGGTCGACAAGAATGCGATGATCAGCGGCACCGCCGTCAACCGCGCCGAGATCCGGCGGCTGGTCGCGTGGTTCGACACGCAATTCTTCGCCGATATCGTGGCCCCGCTGCTGCACGAGCGCATGGAGAAGCGGATCGTCACCAAGGCGCCACCCGATTCGGGCAAGCTGCGCGCGGCGATGAAGGCGGCAGTGCGGCATCTGGAATATACCGATTTCCTGCTCGACCGGCACAATTGGATGGCGGGTGCGACGATGAGCCTGGCCGATCTGGCCGCCGCCGCGCAAATCTCGGTCGCGGATTATCTCGGTGGGATCGACTGGAAGCATCACGAACAGACCGCGAAATGGTATCGCGGGTTCAAGAGCCGCCCGAGCTTCCGCCCGCTCTTGTCCGAGCGGATGGAGGGGATCGCGCCGCCCAAACATTATGACGACGTGGATTTTTAACAGGGAGCGGCAATGCACGCGACGCATGACCCCGCCGCCGAAGCGGCCGCTACGATCGGGTTCGATGATTTCCTGAAGGTCGACATCCGCGTCGGCACGATCATCGAAGCCCTGCCCTTTCCCGAGGCGCGCAAGCCCGCCTACCGGCTGCTGATCGATTTCGGGCCGGTGATCGGCGTAAAGAAATCCTCGGCGCAGATCACCGCGCGCTACACGATCGCGGAACTGCCCGGGCGGCAGGTGGCCGCTGTCGTCAATTTCCCACCCCGCCAGATCGGGAAAGTGATGTCCGAAGTACTGACGCTCGGCTTTCCCGATGCAGAGGGCGAGGTCGTCCTGATCGAGCCGAACCGCGCGGTGCCCAATGGCGGGCGGCTATTCTGAGCGGGCGCGATCGGCCCGGCGCGTCCACCACAGCAGCAATACCAATATCGGCAGCGCGATATCGAGATACAGCGCAAAACCCCAATACGGTTGCCAGCCCCAATAGAGATTGGGCACGGTATTCAACCGGGCGTGCGCGAACAGGCCGGCGAAATTGCGCGTCCACACTGGCGTGACCATTGTTTCCGGCGCGAAGATGTCGGTCGCGGCCACGACCAGATTGAGCAGCATCGATGCGCCGAGCAATGACGCCGCCGCAATTTTCGCTGCTAGCGTGCGGAGCGATGCCCAGACCGGGGCGAGCCCAAGCGCAAGGAACGGGATCGCCGGCACCGAATGGCGCGGGCCGACCGAGGCGCCGCCGTCCCAATACGCATAAGAGGCGTTGACCGCGAGGACGATCAGGATGACCGACAGCGCCAGCACGCCCAGATCCTTGGTCGCGGGGTTGCGGATCATCCGCGCCACGCCGAGCGCACCGAGCACGAGCACCGGCGCCACCCATAGCATCCCGCGCCGGGTTCCGAACAGGATCTCCCACAAGACATAGGGCTTGGGGTATGTGAGACCGAACAATCCCTCATTCATCCCGCCGAAGCCGACCACACCCTGATAGCCGGTCATGAACGGCGTGCCGAAGGCGAATTGATTATAGGCGGCGAGCGGCAGCACCGCGACCACCGCCGTGCCGACCGCGATTAGATAGAGCCGCCGCCGCACCGGCCACGCCGCCTCGCGGCTGCGCCACAGCGCCCATAGCCCGATCGCGATGCCGCCCAAGGCCGAGGGAAATTCGATCGCCACCGCCCAGCCGAGCGCCGCGCCCGCCATCAGCGGATAGCGCCATCGGCCGATTTCGCGCGTCCCCGACGTGCCCCGCCAGATCGCCCAGGTCGCGATCAGCAACAGCGCGGCGACCGGCGCATGGCCGAACAAGGTCGTAGACCAGCCCCACACGATCGAGCCGAGCGAATAGCCCAAGGCCGCGAACAGCCCCGCCGCCGGGCTGCAGGTGATGCCGGTGCCGAGATCGAGCAGCAGCGCCGCCGCGAATGCCGTGAGCAGCGCCGCGCCGAATGCGACGCACAGCGCGAGGCGCAAGCGCAGGAAATCGGCGAGCTTAGGATTGGTGATGTCGATCACCTGATCATAGGAATTGCCGCCGGTGATCCAATTGGTCGCCCACACCACGGGTGCGGCCATCAGCGTCACGCCGGGCGCCTTGTCCATGTAATAATGCGTGCCCGATTTGCGGGTGAATTGCGCTTTGTCGATCGTGAGCGTCTGATAGCGATCGATCGTCGCCTCGCCGCGTTCGACCAGCGACAGCGCGCTGAACAACCGCGTGGCATTGTTGGGGTTGAGCTCGAACGAACCGAACCACACGCACGACAGCCACACCAATGCGAACAGCAGCAAAGCGACGCCGTGCGGCCCGCGAACCTTCCCGTCCTGGTTCTTCATGCAATCAGGCGAACAACCACCGGCCGAGCATGCGCCCGAAAGGCAGAGTGAAGAACCCGGCGATCAACAACGCCCCGGTCACCATCCCGCGCACATGGCGGCGGTGTGCGCCGATCTGGTGGCTGCGCGCGCTCCACCACAGCAGCGGCGTGACGATCACGACATAGGCCGAGATGAAATGGATGAAACTGAAGTGCCCCTGGTTGCTTGAGCGTACGAAGAAAGACTCGGCGGCGGTCAGGAACATCGCCACGACCCACACCCGCCCGAGCAGACGATGCGTCGAATCGCCCCGCCGCCGCAGCAGCATAACCGGGGTGAGCGCCAGCGCGATCATGACGGTGACAAGATGCGCCCACACGACGGGCGGCACTTGGATCCAGTGCGACTGCCCCTTGGCCAGCGCAATCACGATCGTCGCGAATAACAACGCCGCGGCAACCGCCAGACACCGTTCATAGGCATCGGGCGCGAGCGATTTGGCCTTTGCCGGCCGCCCCGCTGCTGCCAATGTCGCCATGCCGCCCCCCTCAGCGCATCAGTTCAAGGAACGATTGCGGCGTCGACCGCGCGCTGCTCGGCTTTGTTTTCCTGCTTCTGCTTTTTGTAGGCGCGGCCCGCCTGCACGAAGCAGCCCGACGCGCCGCCTGCGCCGACGTTCGTGCAGCTCCCGATTCCGTCCTGACCGACCCGATCATTCGCCGCAGACTTGGCGGCCCAGCTTTCGTTTTCGGGCGTAACCTTCAGCTCGCGCAGCTCCTTGGGGATGCGGAATTGCTCACCCGGCGGGCGGCGGACGCACACCACGATTTCATTGCCATCGGCGTCGGTCGGGCATTTCTGGCTACCATAGATCACCAGCGGCGGGGCCGTCACGCCCTGCGCGACCGCAGGGGCAGCCGCCACGCCGCCAAATACAGCGATCAATCCCGCTGCCGCCGAAACGGCCTTTGTCGTCAGGCTTTTCATCATCCCGTCTCCCGTCAAATCCGTTTCGCCGTCGCGATTGCGACCTTGCATCCCAGGCGGATCAAGCCGCTCAACACCGGGTAGCCCGGCGTATTCTCCGCCCCCGCCGCCAGCGCGGTTTCGCGATGTTCGACCTCTTCGGCCTGGAAATCACGAATCGCGTCCGACAGTTCGGGATCGCTATCGCCCAGCGCTTCGAGCTGCTCGGCATAATGTTTGTCGATCTCGGTCTCGACCGCAGCGGTACACGCCATCGCCGCCTCCGGCCCCAGCGCCGCCGTCACCGCGCCGAGCGCGAAACCAGCGACGTTCCAAATCGGCTGCAGCAGCGTTGGCCGCACGCCGCGCCGCGCCATCATCGCATCGAAGAACGCGCGGTGGCGCTCTTCCTGATTGGCCATGCCGGCAATCGACCGCGCGACCGGGCTGCGATCGCCCAGTACGGCAAGCTGCCCCGCGTAAATCCGCGTCGCGCCAAATTCACCCGCTTGATCCACCCGGACCATCGAATCGGTCAGCCGCTTGGCGTCCCCTGGCTTCCATCCACTCATGCGCGGTTCCTTTGCAATATCGCAAAGATGGCGATTGCGCCGCCGATCGAAAAGAGCGCGTTGAACCCGGCGAGCGAAATTCCGAACAGGCGCCACTGCGCAACGTCACAGCGCACGATCGGCGCGTTCATGATGCTCTCCAGCGTGACCGGCCCCGACATGGTCGAGGTGCATGCCGTGAAGCCCTGCCACCAATGATATTCGACACCAGCATGATGCACGCCGATCACACCGCTGAGCAGGATCGCGACTGCCGCCAGCGCCACGAGGACGCCACGCGCGGGACGCCCCGGAACCACGAAGGCAAGTGCCGCCAGCACGATTGCCGCAATATGCGGATAGCGCTGATACCAGCATAGCTCACACGGGTAGAGGTGCCCGACATATTGCGAGATCAACGCCCCGCCGAGCAGCGCCAGCGGCACGCCGAGCGCGAGCCATCGTGCGGTCTCGAATCGATCGCGCGGCAACCTACTTCGCCGCGACCGCTTGCGCCGCGCCCGACAAGCGACCGATCGTCTTCAGCGCATAGCTCAACTGGAAATCATCCACGCCTTTGGCTTTCAGTTCATCGGCCGTCGCGGCAAAGCGCGGATCGGGCTTCGAATCCTCCTCGATCGCGGCGTTATCGGACTTGACCTCGTTGATCAGATGGCGGCGCAGATCGTCCTCGCGGAACACCGGGCGCGACTTGTAATCGGGGTCGGAGATTTGCGGGACGGCGATATCGGGTTCGATCCCGCCTTCCTGCACCGAACGGCCCGATGGCGTGTAGTAACGCGAGGTGGTGAGGCGCAGCGCGGCATTGTCGCCCAGATCGATGACCGTCTGCACCGATCCCTTGCCGAACGACCGCTCACCCATCACCAGCGCGCGGTGGTGGTCCTGCAGCGCGCCCGCGACGATTTCCGATGCCGAAGCGGTTCCGGCGTTGGTCAGCACGATGATCGGCAAGCCGTGCGCAAGATCGCCCTTCACATAGGATTCGGCATAGAATGGCTCGATATCGGCCTTGTCGCGCCCGCGCTGCGAAACGATTTCGCCCGAGGACAGGAAATTGTCGGCAACCGCGATCGATTCATCGCGCAAGCCGCCGCCATTGTCGCGCAGGTCGATGATATACCCGATCGGATCGCGACCAAGCTGCTTCTGGATACCCTTGATTGCTGCCGTCACCGCCTCGCCAGTATGTTCGGAGAAGGCGTTGATGTTGATGACGCCAATGCCGTCCTTGACGCTCCATTTGACCGGCTTCTGCACGATCTTCTCGCGCACCAGCGCCACCTCGATCGGCTTGGGACGGCCGGGGCGCAGCAGCGTGAGCGTGATCCGGGTACCGGGCTCGCCGCGCATTGCGCCGATCGCTTCGTCGAGTGCCTGGCCGAAGATGAGCTTGCCGTTGATGTGCGTGATATAGTCGCCCGATTTGATCCCGGCGCGCCAGCCCGGCGAATCCTCCTGCGGCGCGATCACCTTGACCGCGCCGTCTTCCATCGTGACGGTCAGGCCAAGCCCGCCATAGCTGCCGAGCGTTTGAATGCGCAGATTCTCGTAATCGAGCCCGGTCTCATAGGCGCTGTGCGGATCGAGCGCGGCGAGCATCCCCTCGATCGCGCCCTTGACCAGCACCTTGTCGTCGACCTTGTCGACATATTCGGCCTTCACCCGGTTGAACACGTCAAGGAACACCGACATCTCGCGGTACGTGCCGGTATCGACCGCTGCCATCGCACTCGTCCCGATGGGCACGATCGCGAGCACCGCCGCGATTGCGGATGCCTGGAGCAGCGAAGTGGTGAAGCGCGACATCGTCGGATACTCGTGACAGCGGGGTGGTGTTCGGCGGACTGTAGCGGGGTTTGTGCGCGGATCAAAGCGCGGCGGGCATGAACCGCCGCTGACTTTCAGCCAGTCTCATCCGACCAGCGCGGTCAGGTCGATCGCCCGGTCGCGCCGCCTGAGCTCGACGGTGACGCGCGGGCTCGCCCCGCCGCCAGCCTGCCCGATTGGCGCGCCCTGCCCGACGGTATCGCCGATCCGGGTCGAGACGCTGCCCAGCCCGGAGACGAGCGACGTCCAGCCCCCGCCATGATCGATGATGACGATGCTCCCATAGGCGCGGAACGGGCCGGCGAAGGCGATCCGTCCGGCGGCGGGTGCGACGACCTCGGCGCCGGCAAGTGGCGCGATCGTGACCCCGCGCGAGCGGACACCGGCATCGGACACTTCACCGAGACCGGTGACGATCTTGCCCTGCACCGGCAGCCGGTAGGGCGGCGTGGCGCGCGACCAGGCGACCCGGTCGATCGGCGCGGCGACCTCGCCCGGGCGCAGCGGACGCGGGAGCGGTGCGGGAAGCGATTCGAGCGCCTCGCGCGTCGTCGCCTGATTGCCGATCGTCCCCATCAGATCGACGATGTCGCGCGCCTTTTCCCCCAGCGCGATCGCGCGATCGGATTCGAACAAGGCGTCACGCCCGAGCGCGCGGGAGCGCAGCCGATGCGCCGCCTCCAGCCGCGTGAGCGCGAGCCGCTGCGCCACGAGCCGTGTGCGGCTTTCGGCGAGCGCCGTGGTCGCGACACCAGCTTGCCGCTGCAATGCACGCGTCCGCGCGAGATCGGCGCGGACGTCGGCGGTGCGCGCACGGATCACCGGCATGGTATTGGCAAGGACCGCGCGGACGTGCACCAGATCATCGACCGATCCGGGCTGCACCACGCTGATAATCGCCGGGCGCCGCGCGAGCGATTGCAGCGCCGCCATCAACCGCACGACCGGGGCCTGCTTCGCAGCAAGCCGCCCGCGCTGTTCGCCAAGCAAGCGATCGATGATCGCGAGGCGCGCTTGTCCCGCGGCGATGTCGGCCTCGGCCTGCTGGATGCGGGCGGCGACGGCGGCTTCCTGCGCGCGCGCTTGCTGTGCCTGATCGCGCTCGCTGACGGCTTGTTGTTCGAGTTTGGCGGAGCGTGCCGCCGCGGCCGCAGATTGCGCCTTCGCCTCGGCCAGGCGTGCGCGCTGATCGTCGGGTGCCTGGGCAAGCGCTACGCTCGCGCACGCCGCCCCCACCGTTATTGCCAACAGCAGAAGCCGCCCCCGCATGGCTTACCCTTCGCGGTGATAGGGGTGGTTGGCAAGGATGCTGGTCGCGCGCCACAATTGTTCGGCGAGCATCGCGCGCGCCAGCAAATGCGGCCAGGTCGCCCGCCCGAAACTCAGCAGCAGATCGGCGGTCGCGCGTTGCGCATCGTCGAACCCGTCGGCCGCGCCAATCAAAAAACGCGCCTCGCGCACGCCCGCATCGCGCCATTTCTCGAGCGTTGCGGCGAAATCGCGCGAGGGCAGGACTTGGCCTGTCTCATCGAGCATGACGATGCGGCAGCCGGGTTCGACCGCAGGCATCTTGCCGCCAGTATCGGGCAATTCGGTCAGTTTGTACGGCCAGGCGAGCCGCTTGACGTAGCGCTCGACCAGCTCCGCCTCCGGCCCGCGCCCGATCCGCCCGCGCGCGACGATGTGGAGCAGCAAGGCCGGCTCTTAATCGTCGCTCAGCACCGGCACCGCCGGCGGGGTCGGCGCATCGCCGAACGCCCACATCCGCTCCAGATTGTAGAAGCTGCGCACTTCCGGCCGGAACAGATGGACGATCACGTCGCCCGCGTCGAGCAGGACCCAATCCGCTGTGGGCAAGCCTTCGATCCGCGTCTGGCGGCCGAGTTCGGCCTTGATCTTCTCGGCGAGCTTCTGCGCCATCGACGCGACTTGCCGGGTCGAGCGACCGCTGGCGATCACCATATAATCGGCGATGCTCGATTTGCCGGCGAGCGGGATCGAGATCGTGTCGACCGCCTGATCGTCATCGAGCGAGGTGAGAATCAACCGATGCAGCGCTTCGACCTCATCGGGGTCGGTCGCGCGATACGCAGGAGAGGATGAGGCCAAGATGTTTACCTAGTTGATATCTGGGGGAAAGGATGAAGACGAAGCAGCTGGCAGGAAATGCCGCTGCCAGGCGGGATCGGCAGCACGAAGCTGTGTCGCGGAGCGCGGGTCGGGGCGGAAGCGCAACAGCACAAGTGCCGGCAATCTCCACTGCGTCCAGTTCTTCGCCTGGTATGCGGGCCGAACTGCGCGCCGCAACCAACCCATCGCGGGAGCCGCGAGAGCCGCCCGTTCATAGCCTGGACGCGCGATAACCGCAATCGGAACCTCACGCGCGATCCGCCGCCACCCTTTCCACTGGTCGAACTGCGCCAAATTGTCCGATCCCATCAGCCAGATGAACTGCTTTTTAGGGTAGAGCCGCCGCAATTTGGTGACGGTGTCGACCGTGTAGCGCGTGCCGAGCTTATGCTCGATCGCGCTCACCCGGATCGGCGCATGCCGCGCGACACGCACCGCCGACGCGAAGCGCGCGGCGAACGGGGCCATGTCGCCGCTCTTCTCCTTTAGCGGATTGCCGGGCGAGACCAGCCACCACACTTCATCGAGCCCGAGCGCATCGAGCGCCGCCAGACTGATCGCACGGTGCCCGCCATGCGCCGGGTTGAACGACCCGCCCAGGATGCCGATGCGGGTCAAGGGGCGTCCCAATCTTGGCGGCCGTGGTGAACACGCAGAATTTGAATACTGTCGTCAAGTACGCGGTAGATCAGCAGATAGGGGGTCGCGCCCACCAGCCATTTGCGGGCATCGCTGCGCCGCAACGCCGGGCCGGCGCGAGGCATGGTGGCGAGGAACGCCGATGCCGCCTCGATCAGATCGGCGACGCGTTCCGCCGAGGCTGTGTCATAGGCCGACCAATAATCGTCGATGTCACGGAGATCGGCGATCGCAGGATCGGTCCATTCGACCGCGCTCACCGGGCTGGTCATCCGGCGACGCGTTGCGCCCTACGCGTCCGCAGATCGGCAAACACCCGGTCCTGCGGCGTCAATTCCCCACGATCGGCCGAGTCAATTCCGGCTTGTACGAAAGCCATGAAATCCGCTTCGCTTTCAGCGACACGGCGGATGGCTTCGGCCGCGAACCAAGAGCGGCTACGCCCCTGTGCGCTGGCAATACGGTCGACCAACGCCAGCGTTTCAACATCGAGGCGTGCGGTGATAACGGCGCTCTTGCTCATGCATCGAATGTATACATCCGATGCACCCCGTCAACCCCGCACCTGCCCGGTCCCGTACCCCACCCATTTGTAGGTCGTCAGCCCTTCCAGCGCGACCGGGCCGCGGGCGTGGAGGCGGCCTGTCGCGATGCCGATTTCGGCGCCCAGCCCGAACTCGCCACCGTCGGCGAATTGCGTCGAGGCGTTCCACAGCACGATCGCGCTATCGACTTCCGCCAAAAAACGCGTGGCCACAGCTTCATCCGCCGCGACGATCGCATCGGTGTGGTGCGATCCGTGGCGCGCGATGTGCGCGATCGCGCCATCGACGCCGTCGACCAGCGCCACGCTCGCAATCGCGTCGAGATATTCCGTGTCCCAATCCGCATCGACCGCGGCGGGCAGCGTATCCGACAGACCAGGCCCGACGCGAACCTCGCATCCCGCCGCGACCAGTTGGTCGACCAACGCCGCCGCACCGGCGAAGGCGCGGTCGATCAGCAGCGTTTCCATCGAACCGCACACGCCGGTGCGGCGCAATTTGGCATCGATGACGATCGCCGCCGCCATCGCGGGATCGGCCGATCCATCGACATAGACATGGTTGATCCCGTCGAGATGTGCGAGCACCGGTACGCGCGCCTCGGCCTGGACGCGCGCCACGAGGCCCTTGCCGCCGCGCGGCACGATCAGGTCGATCGCCCCTGCCCCGTTCGATCCGTCGGCCGTCAACATCGCGCCAACCGCCGCGCGGTCGGTCGTCGGAACGAGCTGCGCCGCATCGATCGGCACCCCGCAGGCGGCCAGGCCAGACACCATCGCCATATGGATCGCACGGTTGCTCTCAATCGCTTCGGACCCGCCCCGCAGGATCACGGCATTGCCCGCCATCACCGCGAGTGCGGCGGCATCGGCGGTGACGTTGGGACGGCTTTCGTAAATGATGCCGATCACCCCGATCGGTACGCGGATGCGGCGCAGGATGAGGCCGTTGGGGCGGGTCGTCTCATCGATCATCCCGCCGACCGGATCGGCCAGCCCCGCCACCGCCGCGACCCCATCAGCCATTGCGGAGACACGCCCGGGATCGAGCTGCAAACGATCGAGCATCGCGCCCGACAGGCCTGCCGCTGCTGCCTTGCCCATGTCGATCGCATTGGCGGCCAGGATCGCCGGTTCGGCAGCGCGCAACGCTTCGGCTGCCGCGTATAGCGCGCGTGCCTTGGCATCGGTGGGCAGCGTTGCGAGCACGCGTGCCGCTGTGCGGGCGCGCGTGGTCACATCGGCGATCAGGGCGGCGGCGTCGGTCATTGCGGGCGCGGTATCACGAGCGTGTGCATTGCAGCAAAAACTATCGCTTCTGCTGCGGCAGATGCTATGCATCCGGTCATGTCGGGGGAAATGGCAGCAGTCGGCGATATCGCCACGGGGGCCTTGATCGGTCGTGCAATCGAGCCGCGAGCCGGGGAGGCCGCGCCCGCGCACGGCCATCACGACCACGGCCTGTGCCTGAATTGCGGGACCACGCTGCACGGCGAGTTTTGCCATGCCTGCGGCCAGAACGGGCATGTCCACCGCACGCTGGCCTCGATTGGGCACGATCTGCTGCACGGCGTCTTCCATTTCGAGGGCAAGATCTGGCGCACCTTGCCGATGCTGATGCTGCAGCCCGGCCGCTTGACCCGGCGCTACATTGCAGGAGAGCGGGCGCGTTTCGTGTCGCCGCTCGCTTTGTTCCTGTTCTCGGTCTTCCTCATGTTCGCGACGATCCACACGTTCAGCGGCGAGGTCGAAGGAATCGGGCTAACGCCGAAGCAGCAATTGCTGGCGGTCAAGAATATCGACGAGCAAATCGCGACCGCAAAGGTCGAACTCGCGGCGGCCGAAGCCGAGCAGAAACGCCAGGCCCGCAGCGACACGGCGCGGACGGTGGAGGCGCGCAGTCAGGTGCGGATGCTCGACAAGGCGCGCGGCCTCGTCGCACCGGCCAAGGGGAACGCCCAATTCTACACCAAATGGCCGTTGCTCGACAAAGGCATCGACAAGATAAACGCTAATCCCGGCCTGATGCTGTATAAACTGCAATCGAGTGCGTATAAATACAGCTGGGCGCTGATTCCGATATCAATCCCGCTGGTCGCTTTGCTCTTCCTGTGGCGACGGCAATATAAATTATACGATCACGCGATTTTCGTGACCTACTCCCTGTCGTTCATGATGTTTCTGGTCGTGGTGTTGAGCCTGGCCGAGACGGCGGGGGCGCCAGCGTGGCTGTTCGGCACGTTGTTACTGCTGGTGCCCCCGGTCCACATGTTCGCCCAATTGCGGGGCGCCTATGCGCTGCGCAAACGGTCGGCATTGTGGCGCACCATTGCGCTCCTGAGCCTTGCCTGGGTCGCCCTGATTATGTTCGCACTGCTGCTGATTGTTTTGGGATTGATGGGGTAGCCCTCATCTGCACGGGTAACGCCGGTCCATCATCGCGTAGAACGCGCTCTGGACGCTGACCTTGCGCTTGGCCGGCGCGAGCGCTTCGAATTCGGTCATCACGACCGTGGAATCAATCTTCGCCTGGCCGACCGGCGGCGGGCAAGCGCGGGGCCGCTTGCCGGCAAGGCGATCCGCCTCGATCTGCGCGCGGTAGGCGGCTC
Source organism: Sphingomonas sp. HMP6 (assembly GCF_013374095.1). Classification (NCBI taxonomy): domain Bacteria; kingdom Pseudomonadati; phylum Pseudomonadota; class Alphaproteobacteria; order Sphingomonadales; family Sphingomonadaceae; genus Sphingomonas; species Sphingomonas sp. HMP6. The sequence goes on from NZ_AP022672.1 coordinate 2,161,580, forward strand.
CGGCATCCTTCACTTCGGCACGCAGCAGCGACAGATCAGACGAAGCCAGCGCGAACGGCCCCTTGGCCTGCAACGCCTTGGCCTTGGCCAGGAAGGTCTCGACGGTCATCGCCTGCGCCACGACCGGCAGCAGCACGCCCGTGAGCACCAAAATCCGCAACCCGATCCGCATCATCGCCTCCCCGAAAAAGCCCGTGCGCTTTGTCACCTATGCGCGTGAACCGAAACTTAACCGTGTTCTACCCCGGACAGTCATAAAAAAACCGCGCCCGATCAAGATCGGACGCGGTCTTTTCATGTCGTTTGCGGCGATCAGGCTCCCGCGGGCGCCGGGTTGCCGAAGGGACCACCCCCCTTGGGGCGGCGCGTCTTGGGAATTGACGTCCCCGCACCGGGCACGCTCGGCGCGGATGCGTCGGGATCCTCGCGACCGATGTCGCCATCGAACGCCAGCCGCTTGATCTCATCACCGGTCAGCGTCTCATATTCGAGCAGCGCACCCGCAATGCGGTGGAGCTGGTCGATATGCTCGGTCAGCACCTCGCGCGCCCGCGCAAGACCGCCGTCGACCAGCTTGCGGATTTCGCTGTCGATCATCAGCGCGGTCTCGTTCGACATGTTCTGCCGCTGCGTCTGCGAATAGCCCAGAAACGTCTCGCCCTGCTGCTCTTCATATTGCAGCGGGCCGAGCGCATCGGACATGCCCCATTGCGACACCATCGCGCGGGCGAGCTTGGTCGCCTGCTTGATGTCGCCCGAAGCGCCGCTCGACACCTTGTCGTACCCGAAGATCAGTTCCTCGGCGACGCGGCCGCCCATGACGGTCGCCATATCGGCGTACATCTTGTCGCGGTGATACGAGTAATTGTCGCGCTCCGGCATCGACACGACCATGCCCAAAGCACCACCGCGCGGGATGATCGTCGCCTTGTGGATCGGATCCGACGCCGGCTCATGAATGCGGACCAGAGCGTGGCCAGCTTCATGATAGGCGGTCATGCGCTTTTCCTCGGGCGTCATCACCAGCGAGCGCCATTCGGTGCCCATGATGACACGGTCCTTGGCGGTCTCGAACTGCGCCATCGCGACCAGCCGCTTGCCCAACCGCGCCGCCATCAGCGCCGCTTCGTTGACGAGGTTGGCGAGATCGGCACCCGACATGCCCGGCGTGCCGCGCGCGAGCGTGCGTGCATCGACGTCGGGTGCGAGCGGCACCTTCTTCATATGGACTTCGAGGATCTTCACGCGACCCTCGATATCGGGCAGCGGCACCGTCACGCGGCGATCGAAGCGGCCCGGACGCAGCAATGCGGGATCGAGCACGTCGGGGCGGTTGGTCGCGGCGACGATGATGATGCCTTCCGACGCCTCGAACCCGTCCATCTCGACCAGCAACTGGTTGAGCGTCTGTTCGCGTTCGTCATTGCCATTGCCAAGACCGGCACCACGATGGCGACCGACCGCGTCGATTTCGTCGATGAAGACGATGCACGGCGCGGACTTCTTGGCCTGTTCGAACATGTCGCGTACGCGGCTCGCGCCGACGCCGACGAACATTTCGACGAAGTCCGAACCCGAGATGGTGAAGAACGGCACCCCCGCTTCACCCGCAATCGCGCGGGCGAGCAGCGTCTTGCCGGTGCCGGGCGAACCGACGAGCAACGCGCCCTTGGGGATCTTGCCGCCAAGGCGGGCAAACTTGGTCGGGTCCTTCAGGAACTCGACGATTTCCTGCAGCTCCTCGCGTGCCTCATCGATGCCGGCGACGTCGTCGAAGGTCACACGGCCCTCCTTCTGCGTCAGCATCTTCGCGCGGCTCTTGCCAAAGCCCATCGCGCCCGATCCGGTGTTCTTCTGCATTTGGCGCAGCACGAAATAGCCGAGGCCGAGGAACAGGAAGAAGGGCAGCGAATTGACCAGCAGCACCTGCCAGATCGGCGCGCCCTCCTCAGGCTTTGCACTGATCATCACGCCCTTCTCGCGGAGGCGATCGGTCAAGCGCGGGTCCTGCGGGGCATAGGTGCGGAACTTGGTCGCGTCGGTAAAGGTGCCGGTGACGACCTCACCCGCGATGTTGACGTCCTTGACGCCGCCTTGCTCGACTCGGTCGAGGAACGCCGAATAGGCGATCGGGGTCGCGCCCGGGCTGGCCGAGCGATTGTCGATCAACGTCACGAACAGCGCCAGCGCAACGAGGATGCCGACCCAGATGAGCAGCGATTTCATCCAGGGGTTGGGCCCGTTGTTGTCGGAACCCGGCTGCTTGTCGTTGTCGTTCATACGGACACGTACCTTTCTCGAGCCACCAAGATAAGCACAGCGCGATCAATGGCAATGGAACAGCGACGCATTTCGTCGATCACAGTGAGCGACGCGGCGGTTCCTCAGCGAATCTCCACACGCTGCCCTTCACCGACACCATGATTCCGGCCTGCGTCGCGGCTTTCCCGGCTTCGAGCGCATCGAGCAGCGACTCGATGTTGGCCGAGTCGCCGAAGGCCGGACGGACGATTCCATTGACCGTGCGGACCCAGTCGATCGCCGAGCGACACATTCGCCGTTTCATCTCGCGCGGGAGGTCGGCAATGTCGAGCCAGCTTTGATCATCCGGATCATCGACCCCGACCGGCCCGACCTTGCGCGTGCGCCACAGCCACGCTTCGATCTCGCGCAGCGTCGAATCGGCTTCGGCGGCATAGCCAGCGGATTTGGCGATCTGCAGCGGATCGAGCCACGGCGTATCCCGGAGGAGCGCGCGGAAGCGGGTCCGGTCGTAATGATCGTCGGCGTTGCTCGGGTCATCGACGAACGGCAGCGCCTGCGCCACCGCGAGCGCGCGCAGTTCTGCTACGCGCCAGTGCAGCAGTGGCCGGACGAGCGCTACATCCCAGGCATCGAACACCATTCCGGAGCTGCCGACAGGTTTTCGCACCTCTCGTGTCTGCAGCGCACGAATACCCGCCAGCCCCGCCACGCCCGACCCACGCGCCGCGCGCATCAAGAAGGTTTCGGCTTGGTCGTCGGCATGATGCGCGGTGGCGAGGCATTTCGCGCCGCTCTCGACCGCCCAGCGCAGCAAGAGCGGGTAGCGCCGCTCGCGCGCGCGCGCTTGGACGGCGCTGGTGCCGATCTCATCGGCGACGGTTAGGATCGTGTGCGCAATGCCAGCGCCGTCGCACCACGCAGCAACCATCGCGGCTTCATCGGAGGATGCAGCGCGCAACCGGTGATCGACCGTTGCCGCAACCACCTGCCCCGGAAAGGCCGCGTGCGCGAGCGCGAGCATCGCCATGCTGTCCGGGCCGCCCGATACCGCCAGCGCGACGCGCTCGCTCGACGCGACTGGTCGGCCGAGCGCGCCCGCGAAATCGGCGCGAAACCGCTCGACCGTGGCCCGGTCGAGCCCGCTCATCTCACGAACAGCTCGAATCCGCGCGGCCCTTGGCGACGCCCGCCTTCATCCGCGCATCGGCCTCGACCTTCGAGCCATAGCTGCGCGTCAGCTCGGTATAGACCTTGCACACTTGCGTCGCCGGCTTGCCGAGCTTCACCAGCGCCTGCGCCAGATAATAGAGGCTCTCGGGCGCGCGGTCGCCGTCGGGCCATTTCTTGTAATTGTCGTAGAAAGCGAGACTGGCGAGCGACGGCTTGCCCTCGTCGAGATAGGACCGACCGAGCAGATTCTGCGCATAGCTCGCACGCTTGTGCGTCGAGAATTTGGTGGTGACGGTGGTGAATTGCGCCTCCGCCTCGGGATACAGCTTCGCCGCCCACAGGCGATAGCCGAAGAGATAGGTGTCCTCCGCCGTATCGCCGGTTTCGGGGCGCTCGACCGCGGCGATCTTGGCCGCGCGTGCCGGGTCGGCGGCGGCAGTGGTGGGCTTGGTCGGCGTGGCCGCAGGCGTCTTGGCCGGGGTTGGTTTGGGCGGCACGGCCTTGTCGACCAGCGTCTTGTCAACCGGCGGCTTGGACGGCTGCGGGCGTTCGATCGGGGCGGGACCGCCCAGCGCCGGTGCGGGCGCAGGCGCGGCGGCGGCACTCGCTTCCAGCGCCTTGATCCGCGCGTCGAGCAATTGCAGCCGGTGCTGGTTCGTCTCGCTTTGCGCCACCAGGCCACGCAATTGCGTTTCGAGCGAATCGACCCGCGTGGTCAGATCGGCAACCGGGCTGGTCGGCGAGCCCGGCAGGATCGTCTCGGACGCGGGCGGCTGGTTCTCGGGCAGAACATATTGCCCGCTGCCGCCGGGGAAAACCTTGCGCTGGACCGCGCGCATCTCGCCCTCGAGCCGATCGACCCGCCCCTCGATCGCGCCGCGTTGGCCGCTTTGCGCGTGCGCCGGGGGCGCGACCACGGCGGCGCTGCTCAGCAGGATGACAGACATTGCAAGGTTACGCATGGTACACCCCCCGGTGCGAGAAAGAATGAAGCATAGCGGAACGCCGCACGACGGCGCCAGCCTTTACGGTGTCGGCGTCGGGCCCGGCGCAGGCGCGGCGGGTTCGGGCGCGATAGAAACCGGGGCCGCGATATTGAGCGGCGCAGATGCGGGCGGTGCCGCACGGGTCGCGCGCGGCGTGGGGCGTGCGGCGGGCCGGGTCGATCGCGTCTCCGAAGTGGCGGTCGGCACGGTGGTCGACGCGGCGCCCGGCACGATCGGCTGAGTCGCGGCGGCCGGTTGGCCACGCGCGGTCAGCGACGCGGCGTCGATCGGCACATCCTTGATCGCAACCTTGCCGGTGCCGAGCGGCGCAACCGCCGTACCGCCGACGGTGATCTGCAATTTGTCGGGCCGCCCGACGTTGATCAGCGGGCCGTTCGCATCGGCCGGAAGCGAATAGACTTCACCCGCCTTCAGCGTGCCGAGGAACAGCGTTTTTCCGGCGGTGTCATAGACCTTGAGCCAGACTTCGTCGGTCGCGGTCAGCACGACGGCGCCGGTCGGCACCGTCGGTGTCGCGACGGCGGCAGACGTTGGGGCCTCCGCCATCGTATTGTCCACAGGCGTCGCAGGCGCGCTTTCTTCGCCGCGGAACAGCGTGGTACCATAGAACAGGCCGACGCCGATCAGCAGCAGCACCGCGACAATCAACGCGCCGACCGCCACCCCGCGCGTCGGCACGCGCGACGGCTCGTCGATCTCATACGCTTCGTATTCGGTGCGGCGCGCCGCGCCTGGCTGATCGCTCGCGCCGCGGACTTCGCGCGCGATCGCGACCTCATCAAGATCGACCGCGCGCGCATAGGCCTTAGCGAAACCGACTGAATAGGTGATCGACGGGAGCGCCGCATAATTGCCCGCCTCGATCGCCTCAAGCTGCCGCACCGGCACGCGCGTACGCGCCGCGATTTCGGCGAGCGACAGGCCCTGCGCTTCGCGTGCCTCGCGCAGTTTTTCTCCGGCGGTCTTTGGAAACAGAGTCGCCTCTTCGGGCGGATTCGGGTCGGTCATCAATCTCTCCGACAGGATGGGTGCGGCCCATTCATTGTCCTGTCCTGCCAGCGTGTCTCACAAAGGGACGGCGACAAGTCAACGGCCCGTCACGTCGTCTACCTCGCGATCACGCCAGTTCGACATTGTTTTCCGTCGCCCAAGCAAGCAGCGCGCCGCGCATGTCACGTGGGGGTGCCTTGAGCAGCGCCGCCATGTGCGCGGTCAGCGCTGCGCGATCGAGCGAGCGCAGCATCGCCTTGAGCGGCCCGACTGCGGCAGGCGTGATCGACAGCCGGTCGATCCCGAGCCCGATCAACGCCATTGCCTCGAGCGGACGTCCGCCCATTTCGCCGCACACCGTGAGTTGCACCCCCGCCGCACGCGTCGGCTCGACCAGTTTTTGCAGGAAGCGCAGGATCGCCGCACTCAGCCAGTCATACCGCTCGGCAAGCTTTGGGTTGGCGCGATCGGCCGCGAACAGGAATTGCGTCAAGTCGTTGGTGCCGACCGACAGGAAGGAAATATTGGGCAGCAACAGGTCGAGCTGTTCGGCCAGCGCCGGAACTTCGAGCATCGCGCCATAGCGGATTTCGCTGGGCAACTTCTTGCCCCGCCCGCTCAGCCATCCCCGCTGCGCTTCGAACAACGCGCGTGCCTCATCGAATTCCCACGGCTCGCTGACCATCGGGAACATCACGTTGAGCGTCCGACCGGCGGCCGCCTCCAGCAGCGCGCGCGCCTGCACCTTCATCAGCCCGTCGCGTTCGAGCGCGAGCCGGATCGCGCGCCAGCCCATCGCCGGATTTTCCTCGTCGGCATCGTCCTTGTTGAGATACGGCAGCGCCTTGTCGCCGCCGATATCGACCGTGCGGAAGATGACCGGGCGGTCCCCTGCGGCATCGAGGACATCCTTGTAGAGCCGCTGCTGCCGATCGCGCGACGGCAGGGTTGCCGAGACAAGGAACTGGAATTCGGTGCGGAACAGGCCGATCCCATCGGCCCCGGTCACGTCGAGCGCCGACACGTCGTCGCGCAAGCCGGCGTTGACCATTACCGTCACGCGGTGCCCGTCCTTCGTCACCGGCGCCACGCTCTTGAGCGCGGCGAACACCGCCTTGCGCTTCTGGCGAAGGTCGAGCGTGGTCTCGAACGCTTCCTCCATCGCGGTCGAGGGCCGCGCGAAGACGTTGCCCGCGGTCACGTCGAGCAGCAGCAGATCGCCCTCGCCGATCAGCCGCCGCACGTCGCGCACGCGCCCCAATACCGGCACGCCCATCGCCCGCGCGACGATGGTCACGTGCGCGGTCAGCGATCCTTCTTCGAGGATCACCCCCTTCAGCCGCCGCCGGTCATATTCGAGGAGTTCCGCCGGACCCAGATTGCGCGCGATCAGGATGGTATCTTGCCGCAGACCCATTTGCGCCGCAGTGCCCATCTGGCCCGAGACGGTGCGCAGCAGCCGGTTCGACAGATCCTCCAGATCGTGCATCCGGTCGGCCAGCAACGGATCGTCGATCTGCCGCATCCGCATCCGCGTGCGTTGCTGGACGCGCTCGATCGCCGCCTCAGCAGTCAGGCCGCTGTCGATCGCCTCGTTGATGCGACGGCTCCAGCCCTCGTCATAGGCGAACATCTTATAGGTCTCGAGCACCTCTTCATGCTCGCCGCCGACGCCGAATTCGGCTTGCGCGGCGATCCGCTCGATCTGTTCGCGCATCTTGTCGAACGCGGCATAGACGCGGTGGCGCTCGGCCTCGGTATCCTCGGCCACCGTATGCTCGACATGCACGCGCGGCTGATGGAACACGGCATAGCCGCTCGCCATCCCCTCGACGAGCTTGAGCCCGGCGATGCGCATCGGTGCGGTCGATTGCGGGCGGACGGTCGCGGCGCCGGTCGCATCGACCAGCTCGGCATTGGCGATCAGCTCGCTCAGCACCATCGCGACGGTCTGCAGCGCCTCGATCTCGACATCGTCGTAGCGGCGCGATTCGACATGCTGGACGCACAGCACGCCGACCGCCTGTTCGCGCCGGATGATCGGCACGCCGGCGAAGCTGTGGAAACGGTCTTCGCCCGTCTCGGGCTTGTAGGCGAAATCGGGGTGCGAGGCGGCTTCGTCGAGGTTGAGCGTCTCGACTTGCGCGGCGATCGTGCCGACCAGCCCCTCGCCGAGCGCGAGCTTGGTGACGTGCACCGCCTCCTGCGCGAGGCCGCGCGTGGCGTAGAGTTCGAGCACGCCTTCGCGCAGCAGATAGATCGAGCAGACCTCGCTCACCATCGCTTCGCCGACGATGCCGACGACGGCATTGAGCTTGGCTTGCGGTGCGGTGCGCGATGCCATCACGTCGTGAAGGCGACGGAGGATTTCACGGGCGGAGGCGGCGGCGGAGGGCATTGCCTCGGGCTAACAGATTGTGGCGGCCCTTGGCTATCGTGCGGCGCACAAGATTTGCTTGGGGGCGCTGATAGCCGTGGCCGAGACGGCGCGGATCAGGCCGTGGTGATCGTCCGCTGGAAGGCTTCGATATGCTTCTGGATACGCACGGCATCACTGCCGAGGGCGTCGAGCTGCTGCAGCCACAGCGCGCGTGCCCGCCGCAGCGCCCGCGGGTTGCGGGCATGGACCAGCGCGTTCTTGTAAGATAGCGCCAGATTGTAGTCGGCCGTCGCCAGATCCCAGCGCGTGCACATCAGTGAGCGGCTCGCCGTCAAAGCACCATCGCAGGAGAAGCTCTGCACCCGCGTTCCCGCGCGTGGATCGGGCCTGCCGGGATCGGGTATATCGACCGGTATTTCCACCGCAGCCGGCTTGGGCGCCTCGAACAGTGTCGCCAGCCAGGTAAAGGACGAGCCATCGTCGGTCTGTGCCGTCGCGTGGAGCGGTTCGCTGGCGTTTGACGTTGTGCTATCGACGGCTGGTTCCGCAGCCGAAGCCACACCGTCCGCCGTGCTTCCCGTCGCCATCATGCCAATGCCGCCGACCGCCGCAACCGCAAGCAGCCCGGCCACGCCCATCCCGACCAGGGTCTTGATCGAAACGCGTTGCGGCGTCCTGGCAAGCGGGCAGCGCGCATCGGAACAGCGCACCAGCGCGGCGCGCTCGGCGGACTTGTTACAGAGGCTGCAGCGATCCGAGGCCATGATCTCAGAACGCTAGCAAAACAAAGTTAAATTCGGGTTAGCCAGGCGGCTTTAATCGAACAGTCCGTCCTGGCTCCCCGCCGGCGGGTTGAGCCCGAGATGCTTCCACCCGCCGGCATTGAGGCAGCGTCCGCGCGCGGTGCGCGCAATAAGGCCCAATTGGATGAGATAGGGTTCGATTACTTCCTCGACTGTGTCGCGCGGTTCGCTGAGACCCGCCGCGAGCGTCTCGACCCCGACCGGGCCACCGCGGTAGATGTCGGCGATCATCATCAGATAGCGCCGGTCCATCGCGTCTAGGCCGAGCTTGTCGACTTCGAGCCGGTTGAGTGCGGAATCGGCGGCGTGGGCATCCACCAGATCATGCCCGGCGGCATGCGCAAAATCGCGCACCCGGCGCAGCAGCCGCCCGGCGATGCGCGGCGTGCCGCGGGAGCGGCGGGCGACTTCGCTGGCACCTTCGGGCGAGATGGCGAGGCCGAGCAGCCCGGCGGCGCGGGTGACGACGCTGGTCAGTTCCTCGACCGTGTAGAAGGTGAGGCGTACCGGGATGCCGAAGCGATCGCGCAACGGTGTGGTGAGCAGCCCCTGCCGCGTCGTCGCGCCAACGAGGGTGAAGCGCGGCAAATCGATCCGTACGCTGCGCGCCGACGGCCCTTCGCCGATCATCAGATCGAGCGCGCGATCCTCCATCGCCGGGTAGAGCACTTCCTCCACCGCCGGTTGCAGCCGGTGGATCTCGTCGATGAACAGCACGTCGCCATCCTCGAGATTGGTGAGGAGTGCGGCAAGATCACCCGACTTGGCGATGACCGGGCCGGAGGTCGCCCGGAACCCGACCCCCATCTCGCGCGCGACGATCTGCGCGAGCGTCGTCTTGCCGAGCCCCGGCGGCCCAAAGAACAGGACATGGTCAAGCGCATCGCCGCGCGCCTTGGCAGCGGCGATGAAGATGCGCAGATTCTCGCGCGCCGCCTTCTGCCCGATGAAATCGTCGAGCGATTTCGGGCGGAGTGCGGCGTCGACGTCCTCGGGCGTGCGGGATGGGGTTAGGAGGGGGTTATCGGTCATTGGTCGTCCCGCAGCGCTCGGCCGACATCGCGCGCCTGATGAAGGATGCGGTCGGTGATGACGGTGTCGCCGATGACACGGTACAGAATCGCATGGGGCCGGTGCGATAGCGACCGAACATCCTTCCCGAGTTCCGGACGCTGGCGGCCAGCGAGCGGCTGCGCCTGCAACAAACGGAATAGCCGACGAAAGCCCTCGACATAACGAGCAGAGGCGACCGCGCCATACTCTGTCGCGCCCGCATCGCCAATCTGTTCGAGATCGCGACGCGCCTTCGCGCTAACGCGCAGCTCAGCCATGCCGATGATGGATACCAGCGATTATTTCATCGAGAATATCTTCGGGTTCTGCATCGACGATGCCGGAATCCACGCCTTCTTGGATCAGTGCCCGTACGCGCTGGACGTCGGCTTCATACGCGTCTTGGTCGCGGCGGACGAGATCGCGCAAGAAATCCGCTGGATCGGCGAAACCTTCCTGCGCAACACGCGCATCGACGTAGCTCTGAAGATCGGGCGACAAGGCGACGTTAAGGGTCATGTTCTCGTTATAGCCCTTCGCTTCATGCTGGTCCAGCGAGCTCACTTCGCCGCCTTGCGCAGCGCCAGCCGCACCAGCGCGTCGAGGCTCGCGCCTGCCCCCAGTTCCTCCTCCGCCGCCGCGACCGCGCCGCTGGCTTCGGCGGGGCGGAAGCCGAGGTTGAGCATGGCGGACACCGCATCCGCGCCCGCGCCGGTCGGGGCGACCGAGATGCTCGCGCCACCGATTTCGACGCCACCGATCTTGTCCTTCAACTCGCGCACGATGCGCTCGGCCAGCTTTGGCCCGACGCCGTTGGCGCGGGCGACCATCGCCTTGTCCTGCGCCGCGATCGCGCGGGCGAGGTCGTTGGGTTCGAGCGCGGAGAGGATCGCCAGCGCGACGCGCGCACCCACCCCCTGCACGCCGGTGAGCAAGCGGAACCAGTCGCGCTCGGACGCGCTCGCGAAGCCGACCAGGCGGATGAAATCCTCCGCCACCAGCATTTCGGTGTGGAGCATCACCGCTTCGCCGACCGGGCCGATGGCGGACAGCGTGCGCGACGAGCAGCCGACGAGATAGCCGACCCCGCCGACATCGATCACAGCATGATCGAGCCCCGTCGCGTCCAGCCTGCCTTTGAGATGCGCGATCAACCCAGCCACCATTCGTCATGCCGGGCTTGTTCCGGCATCCACCGGGCCGCAAGCGCCGCGGGTATTTCTATGCGGCACGGTGGGCCCCGGAACAAGTCCGGGGTGACGACCGGAATCAACGAAGCGCGCGCGCGCTCGCCAGATGATGCGCGTGGCAAATTGCCACCGCGAGCGCGTCTGCGGCGTCGGGTCCGTCGATTTTCACACCGGGCAGCAGGCGCGACACCATCGCGTGGACTTGCGCTTTCTCGGCATTACCGACGCCGACCACCGCCTTTTTGACCAGCCGCGCGGCATATTCGCCAACCTCGAGCCCCGTGCGCGCGGCCGCGCAGAGCACCACGCCGCGCGCCTGGCCGAGCTTCAATGTCGATTGCGGGTTGGCGTTGACGAACACTTCCTCGACCGCGCACGCCTCGGGCGCGTGATCGATCAGCAGCGCGTTCAGCATCGCATCGAGATGCGCGAGGCGGCGCGGGAGCGTGGCGGCGGTGTCGGTCTTGAGCTTGCCGTTGGCGACATGGCTCAGGCGGTTGCCCTCGGCGCGGATCAGGCCCCAGCCGGTGGTGCCAAGGCCGGGATCGAGGCCGAGGATCAGCATGGGCGCTTCTCCCCTCCCGCTTGCGGGAGGGGCTGGGAGAGGGAATGTTTTGGCACCCCCGCGACATGCCCTCCCCTAACCCCTCCCGCAAGCGGGAGGGGAATTTTCAGTCACCCCAGCTTTTCCAAAATAGCATCGGGCACGTCGTAATTGCCCCATACGGTCTGCACGTCGTCATCATCGTCGAGCGCGTCGATCAGCTTGAACAGCGTGATCGCATCCTCCTCGCCAACTTCGACCATCGTTTGCGGGCGCCAGGCGAGCTTCGCGCCTTCGGGTTCGCCGAGCACCGGCGTGAGCGCGGTGACGACTTCGTGAAGCGCATCGTTGGCGGTCCAGATTTCATGGCCGTCGTCGCTCGACGACACGTCCTCCGCGCCCGCATCGAGCGCTGCCTCGAACACCTTCTCGGCATCGCCTGCGCTAATCGGATAGTTGATCAGGCCCATCCGGTCGAACGCATGGCTGACCGCGCCCGATGCGCCCATGTTTCCGCCGTTGCGCGTCATCGCGATGCGGACGTTGGTGGCGGTGCGGTTGCGATTGTCGCTCAGCGCCTCGATAATCAGCGAAACGCCGCCGGGGCCGAAGCCTTCGTAGCGGATTTCCTCGTAATTCTCGGTATCGCCCTTCGCTGCCTTGTCGACTGCGCGCTGGATATTGTCCTTGGGCATCGACTGCGCCTTGGCGGCGTTGATCGCCATGCGCAGGCGCGGGTTCATGTCGGGATCGGGCAAGCCCATCTTCGCCGCGACGGTGATTTCGCGGCTGAGCTTGGAGAACATGCCCGAGCGCTTCTTATCCTGCGCGCCCTTGCGGTACATGATGTTCTTATATTTGGAATGGCCTGCCATGTGTGGTCCTGAAAACTGCCGTTCGGGCTGAGCTTGTCGAAGCCCTGCCCTTCTCCTGCGGCGCAGTTAGAAGAAGAAGCAGTCCTTCGACAAGCTCAGGACGAACGGAAGAGGGCGACGCTCAGACGAGCCCGAGCGCCTGCTTGTAGGTTTCGAGCAGCATTTCCGCTTCGTCGCGGTGGTGCTTTTCCATCTTCCGGAGCCGCACGATCTGGCGGATCGTCTTGGTGTCGAAACCGGTCGATTTCGCTTCGCCATAGACATCCTTAATGTCGTCGGCGATGCCCTTCTTTTCCTCTTCGAGCCGCTCGATGCGTTCGATCAGAAGGCGTAATTGGTCGGCGGCGATGATCTCGCTCACGGTAATGCTCCCCGCATGTGAATCAGTGAAAGGCGGGCGCTTTAGGGCAGCGAAGCGCCGCCGTCACGCATTCTTCGCAACACTCTCGGTCATACGGCGAAGTTGCTCGGGGCTCGCCTCGCCCTGATGCTCGGCCTTCCACTGCGCATAGGGCATCCCGTAGACGATCTCGCGCGCGGCGTCCTTAGACAGGCCACCATCCGCCTCCTGCACCCAATCCGACAGGCAGTTGCGGCAAAACCCGGCCAGCCCCATCAGATCGACATTCTGCGCATCGTCGCGGTGGCGCAAATGCCGCACCAGCCGACGGAAGGCGGCGGCGGCGACCGCATCGTCGAGTGTATCCAAATCGGCCATGGTAGCGCTCCGCAGTTGATCGCGCGGAGATAGGGGTTAGAGGCAGGCAGGCACAAGCCAGGACCTCCCCATGATCGAAACTTCCCCGACAAAGGCGTTTGTTCCGCGTTCGCGCAAGGTACGCATTCTGGCGACGCTCGGCCCCGCGAGCAGCAGCCCCGAGATGATCGCCATGCTGTTCGAAGCCGGTGCCGATGCGTTTCGCGTCAACATGAGCCACGGTGATCAGCAATCAAAGGTCGCGGTGATCGCGGCGATCCGCGATCTCGAAAGGATCTACCGTCGTCCGACCACGATCCTGGCCGATCTGCAGGGGCCGAAGCTGCGCGTCGGCAAGTTCGACGGCGGACGCACCGTGCTGGAAAAAGGCGCGACCTTCACGCTCGACCGCGACACGACGCCCGGCGACGCCACCCGCGTCGAATTGCCGCACCGCGAGATTTTCGAGGCGATCGAAGTCGGCGCGCGGCTGTTGCTCGACGATGGCAAGCTCGTGCTGCGCGTGACCGCGCACGACGCGACGACGATCACCACCGAAGTCGTGGTCGGCGGCGCGCTGTCGAACAGCAAGGGGCTGAACGTGCCCGATGTCGTGCTGCCGATGGCGGCGCTCACCGAGAAAGACCGCAGCGATCTCGCCTTCGCAGTCGACCAGGGGGTCGACTGGATCGCTTTGTCGTTCGTCCAGCGGCCCGAGGATCTGGCCGAGGCGCGAAAACTGATCGGCGGCAAGGCGGCGCTGCTCGCGAAGATCGAAAAACCGCAGGCGATCGACCGGCTCGAGGAAATCGTCGAGGCGTGCGACGGCGTGATGGTCGCGCGTGGCGATCTCGGCGTCGAACTACCGCCCGAAAGCGTGCCGCCGCTGCAAAAGCGTATCATCGAGGTTTCGCGTCGGCTCGGCCGCCCGGTGGTGGTGGCGACGCAGATGCTCGAATCGATGATCACCAGCCCCTCCCCGACCCGCGCGGAAGTGTCCGACGTGGCGACGGCGATCTATGACGGGGCGGATGCGATCATGCTGTCGGCGGAAAGCGCCGCGGGCGCATGGCCGACCGAATCGGTCGCGATGATGAACGCGATCGGCGAAGCGGTCGAACGCGACCCGACGCATGGCGACCGCATCCATTTCACCGTGATCCGCTCCGACCCGACCACGGCGGACGCGCTGTCCGAGGCGGCCAAGAACATCGCAAAGACGGTCGATGCGGTGGCGATCGTGTGCTTCACCACCTCGGGCTCGACCGCGCGGCGCGTTGCGCGCGAGCGACCGGGCGTGCCGCTGATCGTGCTGACCCCCACGCTGGAGACCGCGCGCCGCGCCGGGCTGCTGTGGGGCGCCTATGCGATCCACACCAAGGACGTCGATTCGTTCGAGGAAATGGTCGCCAAGGCCAAGCGCATGGCGCTGCGCCACGGCCTGGCCAAGGCCGGCGACCGCGTGATCCTGATGGCGGGCGTGCCGTTCAAGACCCCGGGATCGACCAATGTGCTGCATGTGGTGCGGATCGTCGGGGATGAGTTGAAGGGGTATGCGCACTGAGGGGTGGCGGCGGCTTTCGCCCAATTTCTGCCATTAGGGCAGAGGATCGAACGACCCGAAACCTGCCGTTCTGTTGTAAGACCACCCCAAGCCTTACCACTCGCGCCACTCGTCTATCTCCTCCACGAGGACCTTCTGCCGCGCCACATGGGCCATCTCTTCGAGCACGGCGCATATGTCCTCGCGCTCTTCGGTCTCGATGACGCCACCGGCCTTCTCGTCCGCTTCGTTGAACCAGATGACGGTCTTCTTCAGGACGGTCCGGACATCCGCCCTTCGAGGTTTGGGGCCAAGCTCTTTGAGGGCGTCGCAAGCATTGCGGATCACAGCGCGAGCGGCATCCGTGAACTCTTCGGGCGGGAACGGTGGCGATGGGGACCATCTCTCGAAAGGCGTCTCCGATTTAAGCTGCTCCCACGTAAGCTTGATCAACCGGGTGCGATACCGCTCCTCCTTGGCCGCTCGCTCGGCTTCATTCTTGGTGTTCTTTTTCTCGACCTCGATGACGACGTTTTCCCGGTCATTCGACCAGCGCCACTCACCTTCTGCGGCGTGGTTTGCACCGAACAATGTGGAAGTACATGATCCGGGAGCGTGGCTTACAAACGCATCAAAATACGATCGTTCCGCGCGAGAGGCCGGCTGCGTTCCCACAAACTTGAACTCGTCTAAATCGCTCGCTGGTTTCCACCACTCGCGGATGACACCGAAAACGGCCGGCCTACCCGTTTGGGCGAAGCGATGTTCGTTGATTATGGACGCTGTTCGGACCTCCGCAACCGTCGGCGGGTTGGACCAAATGCCGTCCAGAACAGCAATGAAAACATAATTTTCATTGATGCCGAGGATTTTGATCGCAGCAAATCGGCCTGTCGCGGGAGGCGAAAACTCCGTATAGGGCCGAGTTTGAAAGGAGTAGACCTGTCCGACTTCCATTGAGGTAGGCACGGAGCCTGCGCTAGGGTCAGCCAGCTTGCGCGCGAACGCCCACTTCAAAAGACCTTTCATCGATCATCCCCCACCCGCAGACGCCCACGATAGGGGCAGCTTTCCGCGATTGAAAACCTAAAAGCGGACTGGCGGCTAAGCACCAATCCCAGACAGTTCGTCTGCCAGCTTGACCTATCCGAGGACACCCAACCGCGCGAAATCGCCGCGCAACGCGGTCGCGTCGGTGAACAGCACCGCCTCCATCCCCACATTCTGCGCGCCCGCGACATTGTCGGCGCGGTCGTCGACGAACACGCAGTCCGGCGCGCCCAGGGCGAAGCGATCGAGGGCGAGGCGGTAGATCGCGGGATCGGGTTTGGTGAGCAGTTCGTCGCCGGACACCACGATGCCCTTGAAGCGATCGAACAGATCCGCTTCACGCGCGCGGAACGGTGGCCAGAATTCGCCCGAGAAATTGGTGATCGCGTAAAGCGGCACGCCTACGGTATCGAGCTCCAGCACAAGATCGCGCATGTCCGGCAGCATGTCGCCGAGCTGTTCGGTGAAGCGCGGCCCCCACTGCGCGATCAAGTCCGCATGGTCGGGATGCGTAGCGCTCAGCTCGGCCGAGGTTTCGGCGAACGGACGGCCGGCGTCATGCTGGAAATGCCAGTCCTTGGTCGCGACATCACGCAGGAACGCATCGAGCGCCGGACCCGGTGGGGTCAGGCGCTCGTACAGGAACCTGGGATTCCAGTCGTACAGGACGTTGCCGACGTCGAAGACGACGGCCTTCGCCACTGGCTTCAGCCCTGGCGGGCTTTAAACCGGCGGTTCGTCTTGTTGATGATATACGTGCGGCCACGACGACGAATCACGCGGTTATCGCGGTGACGGCCCTTGAGCGACTTCAGGGAATTGCGGATCTTCATGATCGATTCGCTTTGCAAATTCTGGAATGTGGAAAAGAGGGGCTGCGCATATGGTCGCCTTCCGGCTAAGTCAAGCCGAAGCACCCGCGAAAAGGCGCGGAACCGGCAGCCGGGGTCCAAGCGTTACACCCGTGCAACGTTTGTTGCTGGTCGAGGAATAGCATGATGAAACTGGGTTTGGGATTGGCACTGGCGGCAACTGCCGCGCTCGGTGCGTGCGCGACGACGCCGCGAGTCGCGCCGGTCGAAGTATCGCGTTTCCATCTGGGCGCGCCGCTTGAGACGGGGACGCTGACGACCGAGCCGATGCCGGGTGCCGGCGCGCCGGGGCTGGAATTCCGGAGCTACGCCGCCGCGATCGAGACCGAGGCCCTGAAGAACGGCTTCACCATCCCGGCGAGCGGGACGACCGCGCAATATGTCGCAGTGCTCGGCTTCAGCCGCACCGCGCGACAGGGCCCGCCCAAGAGCGGCGGGCTGACGATCGGCCTGGGCGGCGGCGGGTTTAGCGGTGGTCGCGGTGGTGGTGGCGGCGTCGGTCTTGGCGGCGGCGTGTCCTTCCCGGTCGGCACGCAGCGGTTCCGCGAGGTCGTCGTCACGCAAATGACAGTGCAGATCCGCCGCCGCCGCGACGGCACGGTGATCTGGGAAGGCCGCGCTGAAACCAGTGCCGACGGGGCCGCACCCGAAGCGCAGACCGACCCGACCGCGGCGAAATTGGCGCGCGCGCTGTTCCAGGGCTTCCCCGGGGAATCGGGCCGCACTATCACGGTGAAATGACCCAGCCCCCAACGCTCAGCATCAACGCCGCCTTCGACAGCGGTAATATCGAGGTTGTCGCGGTCGAGGATGACCGCGTCACCTTGAATATCCGGCAGGATCATCTGTCGGATTTCTACCAATGGTTCCACTTCCGGGTGGCGGGCGCGCGCGGGCGGACGGTAACCTTTCGCATCACCAATGCGGGCGGCTCGGCGTACCCGTTCGGCTGGCCGGGATACAAGGTGCGCGTCAGCACCGATCGCGAGACGTGGCGGATGGCGCCGACGCGCTATGTCGACGGGGCGCTCGAATTCGAATGGACCGGCACCAGCGAATTGGTGTGGTTCGCCTATTTCCAACCCTATACGATGGAGCGCCACGACGCGCTGGTCGCGCGCATCGCCGCGCGCCCGGGCGTCACGCACCGCGAGCTTGGCCAGTCGATCGACGGACGCGCGATCGATTGCCTCGACATCGGCAGCGGCCCCAAGCATGTCTGGCTCTACGCGCGGCAGCATCCCGGCGAGAGCATGGCCGAATGGTTCCTGGAGGGCGTGCTCGAACGGCTGACCGACGCCGCCGACCCGGTGACAGAGGCGCTGCTCGCCAAGGCGACCTTCCACTGCGTGCCCAATATGAACCCCGATGGGTCGTTCCGCGGGCATTTGCGCACCAATGCGGCGGGGGTGAACCTCAACCGCGAATGGCACACGCCGACCCCTGAGAAGTCACCCGAAGTTTTGTGCGTCCGCAACGCGATGGACGAGACCGGCGTGGCGTTCGCGATGGACGTGCACGGCGACGAAGCGATCGCGGCCAATTTCCTGGCCGGGTTCGAGGGGATTCCGTCGTGGACCGATGCGCTGGGCGAGAAATATTATGATTTCGGCCGCCGGCTGGAAGCGCACACGCCCGATTTCCAGACCGCCAAGGGCTATGACAAATCCGCGCCGGGCCGCGCCAATCTGTCGATGTCGACCAATCAACTCGCCGAGCGCTTTGGCGCGGTGTCGATGACGCTCGAGATGCCGTTCAAGGACCATGATCCCAACCCCGACGCCGAATTCGGCTGGTCGGGCGAGCGCTCGAAGGCGCTGGCGCATGCGTGCCTTGAGGTGCTGGCGGATATGATCGACGGGATTTAAGGCCTCCTCGCCTCCCCGGCGAAGGTCGGGGCCCAGTCGCGAGAGGTTGGTTGATAGTGTCGCGCCCTAACGATATCCGACAGCGCAACTGGGCCCCGGCCTTCGCCGGGGAAGGAGACAATAATCAATGCCCACCCTCGTCCTGATCCGCCACGGCCAGTCGGCCTGGAACCTCGAAAACCGCTTCACCGGCTGGTGGGATGTCGATGTCACCGAGAAGGGCGCCGAGGAAGCACGCGCGGCGGGGCGGTTGATGGCGGAGAAGGGGCTCGATTTCGATCTCTGCTTCACGTCGCTGCAGACGCGCGCGATCAAGACGCTCAATCTGGCGCTCGAGGAAATGCAGCGGCTGTGGTTGCCGGTCGAGAAGAATTGGCAGCTCAACGAGCGGCATTATGGCGGGCTGACCGGCCTCGACAAGTCCGAGACCGCCGCCGAATATGGTGCCGACCAAGTGCATATCTGGCGCCGCAGCTTCGACATCCCGCCGCCGCCGATGGAGCCGGGCAGCGCCTATGACCTGTCGGCCGATCGGCGGTATGCGGGCATCGCGATCCCCAATGCGGAAAGCCTGAAGGACACGATCGCGCGCGTGCTGCCGTATTGGGAGGGTCGCATCGCGCCCGAACTCAGGGCGGGCAAGCGCGTGTTGATCTCCGCGCACGGCAATTCGCTGCGCGCGCTGGTCAAGCATCTGTCGGGCATTCCCGATGACGCGATCACCACGCTGGAAATCCCGACCGGCCAGCCGATCGTCTATGAACTCGACGACGCCCTCACCGCCACCGATCGCTATTATCTGAGCGAACGGTAGCGGCGGCGGGCCGGGCCGGGCTCAGTTCGGCTCGGTCTTGATCGTCGTTGTCGTCTTGGTCGTTACGCTCGGGGCGGGGCGTGCCGCGACATGCCGCACGCTGCGGCGGACGACCCTGCGCTTCGCGACCGTCCTCGGCTTCGCGGCTGGAGCGGTCTTGACCACCTCGGTGGTGACCGTCGTCGTCGGCGGGGCCGGCGGAGCGACCATCACGACCGGCGCCGGTGGCGGTGCCGCGCGCGCGGCGGCAGCAGCGGCTTCCGCACTCGCCGCAGCCTGTTCAGCGGCATTGGCGCGCGCATTGGCGGCCGCCGCCTGGGCCTGCGCATCGGCCGCAGCGTCCTGCGCATTGGCGGTGTTGGCCTGCGCGTTCAACGTCTGCGCGCGCTGGGCCTCACCCAACGCCGTATCGGCAAGCTGGCTGGCGCGGTGCGCGGCGGCGATCGCTTCTTCCTTGTCGCCGCGCGCAAGGCGTTCCTCGGCGGTGCGCAGCGCGGCCTGGGCATCGGCCTGCAGCCGCGGCGACTGCGCACTCGCGCCGATCTTGACAGAGGCGTCGATCTTCGCGCGCGCTTCGGCGATTGCGGCCTGCGCGCGCTCGTGCTTGCCGGCGGCAGCAACCGGGCTGGAGAAGACGAGCGCAGCCGACATGGCGGCGACCGAAACGGCGTTGAAAATACGGGTCATGAAAAGGACCTCCTGTGGTGGTTAGTGCGCTGCTCAACTCATGCCGGGGCTGCAATGTTCCGTTTCGCCACGGTTGCCCTGCCCCGCGCCGCCCGCTAGGCAAATGGCATGACCGCGGCAGAGATTCCCCACGTTGGCATCATCATGGGCAGCACGTCCGATTGGGAGACGATGCACCATGCCGCCGATGTGCTGCGCGAATTGGGCGTTTCGCACGAAGCGAAGGTGGTATCGGCGCACCGCACGCCGCAGCGGCTCTACGATTATGCCACCAGCGCGGCCGAACGCGGGATCAAGGTGGTGATCGCAGGGGCCGGCGGCGCGGCGCATCTGCCCGGCATGGCGGCGGCGCTGACGCATTTGCCGGTGCTGGGGGTTCCCGTAGAGAGCAAGGCGCTGAAGGGCGTCGATAGCCTCTATTCGATCGTGCAGATGCCCGCCGGGGTGCCCGTCGGCACGCTGGCGATCGGCAAGGCGGGTGCGAAGAATGCAGCGTTGCTGGCGGCGGCGATTTTGGCGCTTAGCGACGAGGATTTGAGCGCGCGGTTGCAGGCGTGGCGTGCGGCCCAGACCGACGGCGTCGCGGTCGATCCGGCGTGAGGCGCGACGCCCACCGCTATCCGTTCGCCCTGAGCCTGTCGAAGGGCCCGAGCAACAAACGCCACCTGCGTTCGCGGAGAGCTGTGCTTCGACAAGCTCCGCACGAACGGCATTCGAGATCGATCGTATGAACCCCCTCCCCCCCGGCTCCACCATCGGCATTCTCGGCGGCGGGCAGCTCGGGCGGATGCTGTCGGTGGCGGCAGCCCAGCTTGGCTATCACACCCGCGTGCTCGCGCCCGACGAGGAAGCGGTGGCGGCGCAGACCGCGACCAGCTTCACCCGCGCCGATTATCACAGCCGCATCGTGCTCGACGAATTCGCCTCGGCGGCCGATGTCGTGACGTACGAGTTCGAGAATATCGCGCTCGATCCGGTGATCTATCTGGCGGCAAAGGTGCCGGTCCACCCCGCCCCCGCCGCGCTCGGCATCGCGCAGGACCGCGCGCAGGAAAAGCAGTTCGTCGGCGAGCTCGGCGGCCGCACCGCCCCCTGGGCCAAAGTCGAGACGCTCGCCGAATTGGAGGCAGCGGTGGCGGAGATCGGCTGCCCGGCGATCCTCAAGACGCTGCGGCTCGGCTATGACGGCAAGGGGCAAGTGCGCATCACCACGCCCGGCGACGTTCCGGCGGCATGGGAGGCGATCGGCGCGCGGCCCGCGATCCTTGAGGGGTTCGTGACGTTCAGCCACGAATTCTCGATCCTGCTGGTGCGCGGGCGCGACGGGCAGATGGTCAGCTATCCGCCGCCGTGGAACGAACATAAGGACGGCGTGCTGGCGCGCTCGACCCTGCCCGCACCCGCAGAGATCGCGGCAAGCTGGGGCGAGGCCGCCGCGCTCGCCGGGCGGATCGCCGACCGATTGGGCTATGTCGGGGTGCTGGCGTGCGAGTTCTTTGCGAGCGCCGATGGCCCGGTGTTCAACGAAATGGCGCCGCGCGTCCACAATAGCGGGCATTGGACGATCGAAGGCGCGGTCACCTCGCAATTCGAAAACCACATTCGCGCGATCTGCGGCCTGCCGCTCGGCGACACGGGATTAACCGCGCCGACGGTGGCGATGGAAAATCTGATCGGGCATGATGCCGACCGCTGGGCCGCGATCTTGGCGGAACCCGGCGCGCATCTGCATTTGTACGGCAAGGAGACACGCCCGGGCCGCAAGATGGGGCATGTTACGCGGCTGGGCCGGTAACGCGCCGGGCTGCGAGCTTCAGGGGCGTGCAAAATCCTTACGATAGGCGGGTTTGACGGCACGTAGAGCTGCCGCGCCAACAGGCAGCGTCAGCTCATACGGCCCTTCGGCATAGGAGCCCGCGACATAGGGGTCGGCGATCAGCCCGATCCGGTTGATCACCCGGCCGTTGGACGATCCCAGCAAGAGCGTGAGGTCGCTGACCTTGGGGCATTTGAAGATATCGTCCTGCCCGGCGTCCGCGCCGAGACGCTTCGTCCGCTCCGTCTTCAACGCTGCGCACCACGCGGTGCCGAAAGCAGCCTGGATCACCGCCGACGATACGAACACATCCTTGGACTTTACCTGACGCCCTGCCTTCTTGTCCCAGACCAGCGACAGCGACTGGGACATGCCGTGCGCGCCGCCGGTGTAGCTGCCCACATCGCCCGACAGGCTGAGAAAGCGCGACGTGCTGGTCACCACCTTCCACGTCTTGGACGCGTCGTAGCTGCGGAACGGGAAGCCTTCCTTCTTTGCATCGGCGCGGGCGGCGGCGGCGTCGGCCGCGAGCTTGGCGCGCATCCGCGCCTTATCCGCCTCCAGCCAGGCACGCAGCGGGCCGATCTGACCCGCCGCCGCCGGATAGGCATAATCGAAGGTGTAGTTTGGCGTCGTTTCGGCAGCCTGCGCCATCGACGCAGTGCCGAACGCGACCACCATCATGCTGACCGACCAAAGGCGCATCTTGATTCTCCGTTCGGGCACCAGAATCTAGCGCCCGCCCGTTCCCGTCAAGCAAAAGGCCCGCTCCCTTGCGGAAGCGGGCCCCGTGTCGTTTCGAAGCGTAGGCTTACGCCTGGCGCGTGCCGGTCATCGGGAAGCTGCCGAAGGCGCCTGCGCCGACCGAACCAGTCAGCGTGTCGCCCTCCGCCGTTGCCTGGCAGGTCAGCGTCATCGGCATCGGCACGACGATCGACATCGTCCACTTGATCGTCTCACCCTCGACGATGCCGTCGGTGATTTCGTGGCTGCCCTGTGCGCCCACTTGCGAACCAGTCCAGCTCGCGCCGTCGGTCTTGACCGTCAACGTGGCCTTCTGGTCGCCCAGCGGCGACTTGACGACCGTATCCCAGCTTCCGTCGATTGCAGCCATTATCTCTCTCCTAAACGCGAATCTTCAGCGCACATCCGCGACGGATGCGGCACTCACCACCTCAACCGGCAACCCGATGCTGTCAAGCTGAGGGCGAACCTTCGACGCATCGCCGACGACGATCCAGATGAACTTGGCCGGGTCGATTGCCGCGCGTGCCGCAGCGTCAAGTTGGGCGACGCTCAGCGCGCGATATTTTTGCGGGAGCGACGCGTAATAATCGTCGGGACGCTTGTAGAGATCGTTCTGCTGCATCGCGCCCAAGACCGCGCCCGAGGTTTCGAAATTGCCGGGCAGCGATCGGATGGCATCGCTGACGGTGCTATCGAACTCGTCCTTGGTGACGCCGTTGGTGGTGAGGAACGCTTTCACGTCGCCCTGCAACGCCTTGATCGAATCGCCGGTCTTGTCGGCCTGGACCGGCGCACCGATGACATAGGGCGTCTGATATTGCGCGCGGCGGAAATTACCGCTGACGCCGTACGACCAATGCTTCGCCTCACGCAGGTCCATGTTGAGCCGTGCGGTGAAATCCCCACCGAGTGAATCATTGGCAGCGAGCAGCGGGAGCAATTCGTCGGTCCCTACCAACGCCGTCGGGGCGGCACCGATGATCAGCGACTGCGGCGAATCAGGCCGGTCGATCAGCAGGATTTTCGGCGCGGCGGGGGTGGCGGGGGCGCTAAAATCCTTGGTGCCGGCGGCGCCCATCGGGGTCCAATCGCCGAAGCGCGTGTCGAGTGCTGCCTTGATTTCGGCCAGCGGGCGATCGCTGACGACGAAGATCTTGGCCTTGTCGGGGCGCAGCCAAGCCTGCTGAAACGCAATAAGATCGTCGCGCGTCAATTGTGCAACCGCCTTGGCATCGCCGCTGCCCAAACCCTTCGCATAAGGCGAGGCCGCACCATAAACCAGTTTCGGCAGCACGCGTTGCGCAAGGCCCTGCGGGTTGGTCAGTTCGGCCGAAATCCGCGCGACTTGCTGGTTCTTCAGGCGGGCGACTTCGGCCGGATCGAACTTCGGATGGCGCACGAGGTCGGAGAAGAGTTCGAGCGAACCGCCCAGATTGGCGCTCGGCGTGAACATCGACAGCGTCGTGCGATCCTGCCCCGAGCCGGTCGAGATACTCGCACCCAGCCGTTCCTTGGCCTCCGCGATCGCGATCGAATCGCGCGTCGTCGTGCCTTCGTCCATCATGTCGAGGGTCAGTTGCTGCGTACCGAGCTTGCCCGGCACATCGGCCGCGACACCGGCGTCGAAGCTGATCACTGCCTGCGTGATCGGCACGGCGTTGCGATACGCATAGACCAGCTCGATCCCGTTCTTCAGCCGGGTGCGCTCGACGTTGGGGAAGACCAGGTCGGAGATCGTGCCGACCGGTGGCAGCGCGCCGCGCGTGCCCCCCACGGCTTTGGCGCCCGCCGGTTCCGGCGCGGTGGCGACCTTGGCGGGCGGGGTCGATTCGACATAGGCATCGCGCGCACCGGGGACGACAGTCAGCGCATAGACCGGGCGCGTCAGCCATTTCGCCGACGCCGCCTTGACGAGCGCGGGCGTCTCGGCGGCAAGCGTCGCGAGCTGCTTCTTGTAGAAGCTCGGATCATCCGAATAGAGCGCGCCCTCGGCAAGCGCGACCGCCTTGCCGCCGAAGCCGCCGACCGATTCCAGCCCCGCGATGCGGCCCGAGGCGTTGAGCGTCGCGACACGCTGGACTTCGTCGGCGGTCGGGCCGTTGGCGATCAGGTCGGCGACGATCTCGTCGAGCCGCTTGGCGACCAGCGCCGCATCGACGCCAGGGCGCACATCGGCGCTGATGCTGAACATGCCGACTTGCGCGAAGCTTTCATTGTTCGCCGAGACACGCACGGCGAGCTTTTCCTTGCGCACCAATGCATTGTCGAGCCGGCTGCTCGACAGGCCACCGAGCACACCGGCCGCGACATCGAGCGCGACCGAATCCTTGTCGTTGAGACCGGGTACGGCCCACATGCGATAGATACGCGTGTTCGAAACGCGATCTTTCATCGTCTCCACCTTGGGCGCGGCGAGCGTCGGCACGGCGGCGGCGGGGGCGACGCTCTGCGGCCCCTTCGGGATGGCACCGAAATATTTGGTGACGAGCGTCTTGGCGGTCGCGGCGTCGATATCGCCCGACAAGACGAGCACGGCATTGTTCGGGCCGTAATTCGCGCGGAACCAGTTCTTCACATCCTCGACGCTGGCTGAATCGAGATCGGCCATCGATCCGATCGTGCTGTGGCCATACGGATGGTCGGTCGGGAACAGCGTCTCGACCTGCTTATATTCGACCAGGCCGAACGGCTGATTGTCGCCCTGGCGCTTCTCATTCTGCACGACGCCGCGCTGTTCGTCGATGACGGCGGGCGTGATTGCGCCGAGCAGATAGCCCATGCGGTCGCTTTCGAGGAACAGCGTGCGCTCGAGCGCCGAGGACGGCACGGTCTCGAAATAATTGGTGCGGTCGAAATAGGTCGTGCCGTTGAGATCGGTCGCCCCGATCTGCTTGGTGTAGGTGAAGTAATCGCCCGGGGCATTTTCGCTGCCGTTGAACATCAGATGCTCGAACAGATGCGCGAAGCCGGTCTTGCCCTTGGGTTCGAACTTCGAACCGACATTGTACCAAACGCTGACCGCGACGACGGGCGCCTTGCGATCGGTGTTGACGATGACGCGCAGGCCATTGTCGAGTCGGAATTCACTGTAGGGGATATCGACCTGCTTCACGAGCTCTGCCACCGGCACCGGCTTCGGCGCGGGCGCCGCGGTCTGGGCGAAAGCGGGCATGGCAAGCGTCGTCAAAGCAACGCCCGAGAGCGCGAACAGCTTTACGGTCATGAGATATCCTCTTGGGAAGGCGATGAAAACTTTACTGTGGTGGCGGAGTATAGCGGGAGGTTTGGCGGAGGCAATCGCACCCTTTAGGGCCGGTACACCCGCTCGACATTCCGCCGCAGATCGTTGCGCCAGAAGTGCACCGGCTTGGTCTTGTGCGCGACGAACAACGCCGCCTGATCGCTGTAATGCGGCGAGTCCGGACGGGTGGTGGCCGCACCGTATGGCTGGATCGATTGCGAGGCGACGCGGCCCTTTTTGTCCCATTCCATGAACATGATGAAGCTGTCGCCGTGATTGACGACGAGCCGCCCGTCATCCGCCTCGGTCCAGGTCGAGGCCGCGCGCAGCACGTCGGGCGCGCCATCGAGCGGGAGATCAACCTTCCCGTGGCGCAACCGCAGCACGGTGCCGAGCGGCGGATCGAGCGTTCCGAAATGCGTCTGGAG
Organism: Sphingomonas sp. HMP6; assembly: GCF_013374095.1. NCBI lineage: Bacteria > Pseudomonadati > Pseudomonadota > Alphaproteobacteria > Sphingomonadales > Sphingomonadaceae > Sphingomonas > Sphingomonas sp. HMP6. The sequence goes on from NZ_AP022672.1 coordinate 2,187,620, forward strand.
ATAGGCCGCCGCCTTGGCCAGCGCATCGCGCGGATCCAGTTCAGGACGGCGCTGATAATGCCATTTCTGCCCGGTCCGCAGCAGGATCGCGGCAAGCGCCTGGCCAGCGTGCTTCCCGTCGAAATCCCAGTTCCAGCGCTTGAGCAGCGCCACCGCCGCCGTGAGCTGCGCGTCGTCCTTCGGATCTACGCCCGCGACATCGCGGTACCAGCGCGCCGCCCAGCTCAGCCGACTGACGCCGGTATCGTATTTGATACGGTCGAGATCGGCCGCCGAGATCGACGAATCCTGCCCCATCAGCTCCACCGCGCGCGTGCCGCGGTTGGTCGTGTCGGTCTCGATTCCGAGCAGCGGGGAATAGTCCGCCGGTTTGAGTTCCGAGCCCGCCCCCGCCGCCTGGAATGGCGTGTTGTTGGCGTTGACCAGAAACCCCGACGCCGGGTTCACATTCTTCGGCACCTGCGCAAACGGCACCGTCCCTGCCGCCAGATCACGCGACGTGTCGCCGGGCAGGACGCGCTTGTAGTCAAACCCCGGCTTCCGGTTGGGGAAGCTCGCGTTGTAGACATAAGCGATATTGCCCTGCGCATCGCCGTAGAGGAAATTGGTCGCGGGCACGCCCTGGATCGCCAGCGCCTTCTGCCATTCGGCGAGATTGCGCGCGCGGGTCAGGCGGTAATATTCCTCGACCATGCGGAGCTGGTCGGCCCCGGCATAGCGGATCGCATAGGCCCCGCTCTTGTTGACCACCACCGGCCCTTGCACCGCGCGATATGCCATTTTCGGGATCGGCAGCACGAACGGCCCGAACGCGACCTTGAGCCAGACGCGCTTCGCTTCGAGCGGCAGCCATTTCCCGTCGAAGCGGTACTGCGTGCCATCGGCGTTGGTCACGAGTTTGTAGACGTCGGTTAGATCGGGCCGGTTGACGGTGTTGGTCCAGCCCAGCGTCTCGTTATGCCCCATCACCGGGAAGGGCACGCCGGGGAAGGTCGCGCCCGAGAAATGCCAGCCGGTGCCCGATTGCACGCTGAGTTCATACCAGGCGACCGGCCCCTTCCACGGTTGATGCGAGTTCGACACGACACGCGTGAAGCCGTCGGCCGAGCGCTTCGGCGCGACGACAAAGGCGTTGGAGCCGTTCGGCATCGCCTCGCCCGTTGCGGGGAGCGCGGTCGGATCGGGGCTGTCGGGGGTTGCGCCGGCATCCTCACGCGGCAGCGGCTTGTCGCCGGTCAGCGCCCCGAGCGTCTGGTCGAGCCCGAAAAAGAACGGTGTGCGCAACACGAAGCCGGTCGCGATATCCTCGCCATTCGCCGGGAAGAGTTTCGACAGTCGCACCTCCTCCGGATGCCGCCGGGCATAGGCGTTGAGGCCGCTCGCATAAGCATCGAGCAGCGCACGAATATCGGCGGGTTGCTTGTCGTAATCGCGGTGCGCCGTCTCACGCGCGCCGAGCAGGGCCAGCGTGTAATCGACCTTCGCGCCGTCCGCCCCGCTCATTGCGCCCAGCCGACCGCGCGTCATCGCGACCGCTTCCTGCAGCGTCGCGAAATCGTCCTCGGCATGGGCATAGGCCACACCGTACGCCACGTCGGGATCGGTCTTGCCGAAGATGTGCGGCACGCCGTAGCGGTCGCGCGCGATGACGCTGTCATAGCGATGTGCGGGCGGTGCCGCGACCGAAGTGGCCGCAAGCGGCTCCCACATCGCAAGGCCAAACGCGGCGAGCGCTACGACAAGCGCCAACCCGGCTATTCCACGCCCAAACCAGCCCCGCATCCGCCCTAACCTCTTATCGTTTGGCGGAGCTTTAGCGCGGGACCGCGCGGTGTGCGAGCGGCTTGTGACGGTGCCACCCCGGCCGGGGTGGCACCGTCGCCCGGTCAGAAGCCGGCCTTCAGCGTCACGAAGAACTGCGCCGGAGCGCCCGCGAGCAACGTCTGATTGTCACCCGCATAGCCAAAGCCGTTCGACCCGATCGTCGCGACATATTTCTTGTCGAACAGATTGGTCGCATTGCCCTGAATTTCGAACTTGCGGTCAGCGATGGTGACGTGCGCCCCGATCGTGGCATCGACAATCACGCGCCCCGCCACCGACTGGTCATTGGTGTAGGTGAAGTAGCGACGGCTCATATAGTCCGCACCGATCCGCCCGAAGAACACCGAACCGGAATAGGTCAGTTCGCCCTTGGCGAGATGCTTCGGGGTATCGACCGTGGTCTTTCCCTTGATCGCGATCGGCGTGCCGCCCGCGACCGGCACATTATCGCGGTAGGTCGAGTCGTTATAGGCGTAGGAGGCGAAGATGCCGAAGCCGTACGGCAGCTTCACTTCGCCCGCCGCTTCGATCCCGTAGGAGCGAACCGACCCGACATTGGCGAGCGTCGCGAGATTGCCGACAATTCCGGCGCCGACCGTGGTGCCGAGGATGCGGTTGCTGAAATCGACATAATAGCCGACGAGCGAGCCGTTAAAGCGGCCGCTCTTGAAGCGCGCGCCACCTTCGAACGTGTCCGACTGCTCCGGCTTCAACTTGTTCGTCGAGATCAGCGCGTTGAACCCATTCTGACCGGTCGAAAACGGGCCGTTGGTCCAGGCCGAAACGAAGGCGCGCTTCGATTCGGTGAAATCGGCAAACAGCTCGGCCGAATTGCTCAGCTTGTACGAGACGCCCGCGTGCGGCTGGAACCAGTCGGTCGCATCGATCGCGCCGACCGCCGTGTCGCTGACGACGATCTGGCTCGCCTTGTTCTTGACCTGGAAACCCTTCCAGCCAAGATCGACCGTCAACGCGCCGAAGCTCAATTTGTCCTGCACGTAATATTGCAGCGTGTCGGTCGTGTACGCGCCGTAACGCTGCGTGAAGAAGGGATTTTCCTGGAGCTGGAGCGCGCTGCGGGTCGGGACAGTGCGGCTGTCGAGCGCGTAGAAACGGCGCGCCTGGCGGAAATCATTGCGTTCATACCAGCCGCCGACGGTCACATCGCCGAACATGCCGAGATTGGTGCCGATCGATCCGAACACGCCCTTGCGGCGAATGTCATATTCGGTCGTGCGCACCGAAATCGGCACGCCCGATGGCGAGGGGACATAGGGCGTGAACCACGTGCCCTGGCCGTGGTTGGAATGGTAATAGGCCTTGAGTTCGCCGTGGATCGCCGCGCCCTTGCGCGTCTCGACGCCGAACGACGCGAGATAATCCTGCCGCAGACCGGAGGCATCGAAATAGGAATCATCGACCGTCCCGGTCGCGCCGTAAGGAGCCGGATACACCGTCCCCGCAGCGGGGTTGGTCGGGCGATTGCCCGTCACATCGGAGAAGCCGTCGGCACCCAACGCGCCGGTCGTGTTGTTGCGCGTGTCGATGTTGTTGGCGACATCCGCGATCCGGATCGCGAGCGGGAAATTGTTCGCGATATTGTCGAGGTTGAGGCCCAGCCGGCTGATCTGGTTGAGCGACAGATCCTGATAATCCTGCTCGCGCCGGTCGGAGAAGTTGAACGTGCCGACGAGACGAACGTCTGGCGACACCGGTGCGGTGAACTTCGCGTTGACCTGGTTCTGCTTCTGCTTGCCGAAGCCCTTCCACTTGTCCGTGGTCAGATAGCCATAGGAGACATAGGCCGACGGGCCATTGTCGCCCAGCACGCCGGTGTCGAGCCGGAAGAACGTGCGATAGGTATCGTTGCTGCCATAGGTGCCGTTCGCCTGCACGCCGAATTTCGACGTCGGATCGGACGAACGGAATTCGATCGTGCCGCCAAGATTGTTGGTCGCCTGCGTCCCGATCGCACCGGCGCCTTGCGATACGATCGTCTGGGCGACGTTTTCGGAGGAGATCGCACGGCTGACATGCAAGCCGTTGGTGTTGCCGTAAGACCCGTCACCGAGCGGAATGCCGTCGAGCGTGAAACCGATCTGGTTCTGGTTGAAGCCGCGGATCGAGACGCGCTGCGACCATTCGTACGCTCCGAACGCATCGGCCGACTGGAAGTTGACGCCGGGGAGCTTGGCGATCGCCTTCAAGGGGCTGGTGCCGGGCGCCAGGATCGCGATATCGGCCTGGTTCAGTTCCTGCACCTGGCGCGTCTGGCCCTTGCCGACGACGATGATGTCGCCTGAGGGTTCGTCGGCGACAGGCGTCGCGTCGGGAGCAAGAGCGGGAGCAGCCGGCACATCGCTCGCGGACGCGGCGAGCGGCCAGGACAAAGCTACGCCGGCAAGCAGGAAGAAGGCAGAACGGTTCATGATGTAGACCCCATCTTTCGTGGATGTGGCGACACCACTCCCTGTGCGCCGGCCCAGCGCCTACCGATGCTGCGTTGCGGCAATGCGTAAATTTGGAGACGGAAGCATGATCCTTTTGCGTCCGAAACATTACAGTGGCGATCGAACGCCTTCCGGCCCTTGTGTTGCACATATGCAACACTACATGCGGTGCAACGAAGGAGGGACACTTCCACCATGAACATCGAAAAATTTACCGACCGGGCCAAGGGATTCCTGCAATCCGCGCAGACCGTCGCGATCCGCATGAGCCATCAGCGGATTTCGCCCGAGCATGTGCTGAAGGCGCTGCTCGAGGACGAGCAGGGCATGGCCTCGGGCCTGATCGCCGCCGCCGGGGGCGATGCCAAGCGCGCGCTTTCCGAAACCGATCTCGCGCTCTCGAAGATCCCCGCGGTCAGCGGCGGCGGGGCGCAAGCAACGCCGGGGCTCGACAATGACACCGTGCGCGTGCTCGACCAGGCCGAGCAAATCGCGACCAAATCGGGCGACAGCTTCGTCACGGTCGAGCGCTTGTTGGTGGCGCTGGCCTTGTCGCTGAACACCGTGGCGGGCAAGGCGCTCAAGACGGCAGGCGTAACCCCAGAAGCACTCAACAAAGCAATCGAGACGGTGCGCAACGGCCGCGTCGCTGACAGCGCGGGTGCCGAGGACAAATTCGACGCGCTCAAAAAATTCGCGCGCGACCTGACGCAGGCGGCGCGCGACGGCAAACTCGACCCGGTGATCGGCCGCGACGAGGAAATCCGCCGCACGATCCAGATTCTCGCACGCCGCACAAAGAACAATCCGGTGCTGATCGGCGAACCCGGCGTCGGCAAGACCGCGATCGCCGAAGGGCTCGCTTTGCGCATCGCCAATGGCGACGTTCCCGACACGCTGAAGGACCGCAAGCTGATGTCGCTCGACATGGGCTCGCTGATCGCGGGTGCGAAATATCGCGGCGAATTCGAGGAGCGGTTGAAAGGCGTGCTCGACGAAGTGAAGGCGGCCGAGGGCGACATCGTCCTGTTCATCGACGAAATGCATCAGCTGATTGGTGCTGGGAAATCCGAAGGCGCGATGGATGCGGGCAATTTGCTCAAGCCCGCGCTCGCACGCGGCGAGCTGCATTGCGTCGGCGCGACCACGCTCGATGAATATCGCAAATATGTCGAGAAGGATGCAGCACTCCAGCGCCGTTTCCAGCCGGTGTTCGTTGGCGAGCCGACCGTGCCTGACACGATCTCGATCCTGCGCGGGTTGAAGGAGAAATACGAGCTCCACCACGGCGTGCGGATCACCGATGCCGCGATCGTCGCGGCGGCGACGCTGTCGCATCGCTACATCACCGACCGCTTCCTGCCCGACAAGGCGATCGATCTGATGGACGAAGCCGCCAGCCGCATCCGCATGGAAGTGGAGAGCAAGCCCGAGGAAATCGAAATCCTCGACCGGCGCATCATCCAGTTAAAGATCGAGCGCGAAGCCTTGAAGCGCGAGACCGATGCGGCGTCGAAGGACCGGCTCGTCACGCTGGAGGGCGAACTCGCCAATCTGGAGCAGCAATCGGCCGAACTGACCACACGTTGGCAGGGCGAGAAGGACAAGATCTCAGCCGAGGCGAAGCTGAAAGAACAGCTCGACGCCGCGCGGCTCGAACTCGAACAGGCGCAACGTGCGGGCGACCTCGCCAAGGCGGGCGAGCTGTCTTACGGGCGCATTCCCGAATTGCAGCGGCAATTGGATGCAGCGGCGGGCGCGACCAAGGGCGCGATGCTGCGCGAGGAAGTGACCGCCGAGGATATAGCGGGCGTCGTCGCGCGCTGGACCGGCATTCCGGTCGAGCGGATGCTCGAAGGCGAGCGCGACAAATTGCTCGCGATGGAAGCGACGATCGGCAAGCGCGTGATCGGGCAAGCGAACGCGATCCGCGCTGTCTCGACCGCAGTGCGGCGCGCACGCGCGGGGTTGCAGGACCCCAACCGGCCGCTCGGCAGCTTCCTGTTCCTTGGGCCGACGGGCGTCGGCAAGACCGAGCTGACCAAGGCGCTCGCCGAATTCCTGTTCGATGATCCGACCGCGATGGTCCGCATCGACATGAGCGAGTTCATGGAAAAGCACGCCGTCGCGCGGCTGATCGGTGCGCCTCCGGGCTATGTCGGTTATGAGGAAGGCGGCGTGCTGACCGAGGCGGTGCGGCGGCGGCCGTATCAGGTGGTGTTGTTCGACGAGGTCGAGAAAGCGCACGGCGATGTGTTCAACATCCTGCTGCAAGTGCTCGATGACGGGCGGCTGACCGATGGGCAGGGCCGCACGGTCGACTTTACCAACACGATCATCGTGCTGACCTCCAACCTCGGCAGCCAGGTGCTGACGACGTTGGGCGATGGCGAGGATGTCGCGAGTGTAGAGCCGCAAGTGATGGAGATCGTGCGCGGACATTTCCGCCCCGAATTCCTCAACCGGCTCGACGAGATCGTGCTGTTCCACCGGCTGGGCCAAGCGGAAATGGCGCCGATCGTCGACATTCAGGTCGCGCGGATCGCCAAGCTGCTTGATGAGCGCAAGGTCGGGCTGGACCTCACCGACGCAGCGCGGCTGTGGCTCGGGCGGGTCGGGTACGATCCGGTGTACGGCGCGCGGCCGCTCAAGCGCGCGGTGCAGCGCTATCTGCAGGACCCACTCGCCGATTTGATCCTGCGCGGCGCGGTGAAGGACGGCGCGACGGTCAAGGTCGATGAAGGTGACGGGAAGCTTGAGCTGCGCGTCGAGTGAGCGTCACTCAGCGCGCGGCATCGGTCCCGCAACGAGCAGCGGGTCGATCTTCGCGTCGCGCCACCTGAGGCTCCAGTGGAGATGCGGACCCGTAGCACGCCCGGTCGCGCCTGACAGCGCGACCGGCTGCCCGCGCATCACGCGTTGCCCGACGCGCACGTCGATCCGCGACAGATGCAGGAAGGCGGTGTTGAACCCGGCGCCATGATCGATCATCAGCAAATTGCCCTCCAGCGTGAAGGGACGATCCGCCGCCAGGATCACCACACCATCGGCGGGCGCCAGGATCACCGATCCGGTCGGTTTCGCAACATCGAGCCCCGAATGATACGATCCCGCCTCGCCATTCTTGTAGATGCGTTGCGACCCAAACAGCGTCGAAATCCGCCCCGTCGTCGGCCACAGGAAAGTCTGCCGCCAGCCTTGCGAATCGGACTGGATTCGGCGCGCGGCGTTGATCTGCGCGAGTTCGGCCGGGCGAAGCCGATCGAATTCAGGCTGCGGTAGCGGGATCTTGGGCAGGCTGTTGAGCCGCGACACGTCCCAGCCGCGCGGCGCGATGGTCAGCGTGTCGCGAATGCGCCGCGCATCGTCGAGTGTCGCGACCAACGTGGCGGTCGGCCCGGCATCGCGATCGAACCCGATCAGGAAGCGGCCATCGGCGGCCACGGGCACGTCCACCCCGTTGAAGCTGAGCAGGCTGGTGCCGCTCGGCGCGATGCCGATGACGATTCCGCCCTGGATCATCGATCCCGCATAGCTGAAACTGTCGCGCACCGGCCCCTGGCGCGGCTGAACGGTCGGCTTGCGTTCGATTGGCGTGGGCGGAAGCGGCTGAATCTGCGGGCGATCAGGCACGGTCGCGCAGCTACCCAGTACGAGCATTGCCGCGAGGCCGATCGTCCAGAATGCCGGCCTTTCCGAGCGCCCCCCGCGCCGCTTCATGACTGCGTCATTCGCTCATCGCCGCGGTGGCCAGTGCGGCGGTAGCATAGGCCTCCTGCCGCGCGACGCTCCAATAGCGCAGATCGTCGAGCGCAACCCGCGCACCCGATGACGCGCAGACGACATGGTCGCCCGGGCTGAGCACGCGAAACCCGTTCGCCATGAAATGGAGCCGCGCCGCGCGATCAGTATTGGACATCAGCATGGCGGGCTCGCTTACAAAAGGATCGGTTGATCGGGTTTGGCCGCACCATATGCTTTGGGGCCGCTGCGCTCAACCTTCGCATCGACTTGTCCGTCCCGGAAATGGAGCGTGACCGCGCCAGCACCACGCGCCGCCTCGGCCGATCCGATCACTGCACCGGAAGGACGCGCCGACACGAAGGCATAGCCGCGGTCGAGGATCGCATTCGGCCCGAGCGATTCGACCAGCCGCCATGTCGCCGAAACCCGCTCCTTCGCGCGTTCGAGCTGCCGTTCGAGCGTCGACAGTCGCAGCGCAGCGCCCGAGCGGTCGAGCTGCCCGCGCGCCACGGTCACGCGGCGTTCCAGCCCACGATCGAGCCGCGCGCCGAGGTCGTCGGCACGCTGCCGTTGCGGCCCGAGCAACGCGTCGCGGCGCGGGAGCACGCGGACCAGCGCGTCGAGCTGCTCGCGCCCGCGCTGCTGATACCGCCGCACGCATTTCTCGGTGCGCTGGCCATAGCCCGCCAGCGTGAGACGCAGATCGGCGAGCACCGGCACCGCCATTTCGGCCGCTGCCGTCGGCGTCGGCGCGCGCAGATCGGCGGCGAAATCGGCGAGCGTGGTGTCGGTCTCATGCCCGACCGCCGAGATGATAGGGATGCTGCACGCCGCAATCGCGCGCACCACCACCTCTTCATTGAACGCCCACAGATCCTCGATCGAGCCACCGCCGCGCGCGACGATGACAAGATCGGGCCGCGTTTCGGGCGGCATCGCGTCGAACCCGCGCACCGCGGCGGCAATTTCTGCCGCCGATCCGGCCCCCTGCACCTTGACCGGCCAGACCAGCACATGCGTTGGGCAGCGATCCTCGAGCCGGTGCAGAATGTCGCGGATCACCGCTCCCGTCGGCGAGGTGACCACGCCGATCCGCGCGGGCAAGTACGGCAACCGCTTCTTGGCCGAAGCTGCGAACACCCCCTCCCCCGCCAATTTGGCCTTGAGCTTTTCGAGCAAGGCCATCAGCGCGCCTTCGCCCGCCAATTCCATGCGATCGATCACGATCTGATATTTGGAGCGGCCGGGATAGGTGGTGACCTTGCCGGTCGCGATCACCTCGGCCCCGTCCTGCGGGGTGAAGCCCAGTTGCGCGACATTGCCCTTCCAGATCACGCCGTCGATGACGGCGTTTTCGTCCTTCAGGCTGAGATAGGCATGGCCCGAGGCGACGCGCTTATAGCCCGAAATCTCGCCGCGCAGCCGGACATGGCCGAATTCGCTCTCGACCACGCGCTTCAGCTTGTTGGCAAGCTCGCCGACGCCCATCACCGAATTACCCGGCGCACTCACGTTGTCGTCGGGCGCGCTGTCGGCTAGCAGGCGCGCTGCCGCATCGAACAACACGTCTTGAGGGTCCGCCATTGAATGTCCTGCTGATCGGTTCGGGTGGTCGCGAACATGCGCTCGCGTGGAAGCTGGCGCAATCGCCAGCCTTGGGTACACTGTTCGCCGCGCCCGGCAATCCGGGCATTGCGGCGCATGCGGAGATTGTGGCGCTCGATGTGACCGATCATGCCGCGGCCGTCGCGTTTTGTGCAGACAAGGCGATCGAGCTTGTCGTCATCGGCCCGGAAGCGCCGCTGGTCGATGGCCTGGGCGACAGTCTCCGCGCCGCCGGGATTGCCGTATTCGGGCCGGACAAAGCCGCCGCCCAGCTTGAGGGATCAAAAGCCTTCACCAAGGCGGTGTGCGACCGCGCGAACATCCCGACCGCAGGATATATCCACGCGACCAGCCGCGCCGAGGCGCGCGCGGCGCTCGACAAGTTCGGCGTGCCGGTCGTGATCAAGGCCGATGGCCTGGCCGCGGGCAAGGGCGTCACCGTCGCCATGACGCGCGAGGAAGCGGAAGGTGCGCTGGCTGACCTGTTTGGCGCGCGCGGCGGCGAAGCGGTGATCGAGGAGTTCTTGGAGGGCGAGGAAGTTAGCCTGTTCGTGCTGACCGACGGGACCGACATCCTGCCGTTTGGGACCGCGCAGGACCACAAGCGCGTCGGCGACGGCGATACTGGGCCGAATACCGGCGGGATGGGCGCGTACAGCCCGGCGCGCGTGCTGACGCCAGACCTCGAAGCGCGCGCGCTCGACGAGATCGTACGCCCGACGGTCGCGGCAATGGCGGCGGCGGGGACACCGTTTTCGGGCGTGCTCTATGCCGGGCTGATGCTCACGGCGGATGGCCCCAAGCTGATCGAATATAACGCCCGCTTCGGCGATCCGGAATGCCAGGTGCTGATGGCACGGCTCGACGAGGATTTGCTCGCGGTGCTGCTGGCGGTGGCGACGGGCAAATTGGGCGCGCGCGGCCCCGCCAAATGGCGTGATGCGGCGGCGCTCACCGTGGTGATGTCCGCCAAGGGCTATCCCGGCACGCCCGAGACCGGCGCCCCGATCGACGGCATCGCTGCGGCCGAGGCGAAGGGCGCGACGGTGTTTCAGGCGGGCACGCGACTGCAGGACGGGCAGATCGTTTCCTCGGGCGGGCGCGTGCTCGCGGTCACCGCGACCGGGCCGACGATCGCCGATGCGCAGGCCGACGCGTATCGCGCGCTGACCGCGATCGATTTTCCCGGCGGATTCTATCGGAACGATATCGGGTGGCGCGAGATTGAACGCGACGCGGGCTGATCGAAGGCTGTATCTGGCTGTATCTGGCTGTATCTGGCTGTACGCACAGGAGCATTTTTATGGCCGATGGCCCACAAAATCCGAACCAGGCGATCGACATGATGGTGCCGATCACCATTACCCACGTCGTCCTGATCCTGGTCCTCGCGGTAGCGGTCATCGCCGGGATCTGGTGGGGGACGGTGCTACGCCGCCGCAACGCCGCCGCGCAGAAGCAGATGGCCGACGATTTCGCGGTCGCCGAAGAGCATGGGGCGACGACCGAGCCGACCGCGATCTCCAGCGATGGCGCGGTCAGCGACGTGCCCGCCGAGCCGGTTGCGGAGGCTCCCACCGCCGAGACACCGGCAGCAACCGAGCTGACCCGGATCAAGGGCCTTGGCCCCAAGCTCGCCGCCACACTTGCTGGCGAGGGCATCACCCGGATCGAACAGATCGCGGCGCTCACCCCGCAAACGGCTGCCGACCTCGACGCAAAGCTCGGCACGTTCCAGGGCCGGATGGCACGCGACCGCTGGATCGAACAGGCCAAGCTGCTCGCCGCCGGGGATCATGCCGGGTACGAGGCCGCCTTCGGCAAATTGGGCGGATAGGCGCACGCCCCTTTCGCCGCCTGCACAGCCGCGATACAGCAAGGCAATGCCCGCGCCTTCGCTTCCCCGGATCGACCGCCGCACGCTGCTGATCGGCGGTGGCGCCGGGATCGGGCTGGTCGTCGCGTGGAACCTGTGGCCGCGGAAATATCTGCCCAATCTCACCGCCGACCAGGGCGAGACGGTGTTTGGCGCGTGGATCAAGATCGGCGATGACGGCCATGTCGCGGTCGCGGTGCCGCAGGCCGAGCATGGCCAGGGCGTCTACACCACCCTTCCCCAGATCGTCGCGGATGAGCTGGGCGCGGATTGGCGCACCGTCGCGGTCGAACCGGCCCCGCTCAATCCGCTCTACGCCAATCCGTTCGGGGCGGAGGAACTGTTCGAGGGCGGCGACGATGCTCTGATGAAAGCATGGCGCGACGCCCATGCAGTGCAGATCGGCTTGAGGTTCACCGGCGGATCGAGCTCGGTACGCGCTTTCGAGGATCCGCTCCGCGCGGCGGGCGCGGCGGCGCGGATCCTGTTGTGCAAGGCAGCCGCCGCACGCTGGAAGGTCGAGTGGCAGACCTGCGCGACCGGCGACGGCTTCGTCACGCACGGCAAGGACCGGCTGCGCTTCGCCGAGCTGGCGGCAGAGGCAGCGCGCGACTTCGGCGATACCGCATTGCCCGATCCGCTGCCGTTGCGCGGCGATACTGCCAACCGCCTCTACGGCCAATCGCTCCCCCGCCTTGATGCCCCGTCGAAGATCGACGGCTCCGCCAATTTCGCGGGCGACATCCGCTTGCCCGACATGCTCTTCGCCAGCATTCGCCAGGGGCCGGTCGGCGACAGCAAGCTGGTGCGCGTCGACCGCGCGGCGGCGGACCGGATTTCGGGCGTGCGGCACGTCGTCACCAACGACCAATGGGTCGCGGCGGTCGGCAATAGCTGGTGGGCAGCGAACGCGGCGCTCGACGCGATGGCCCCGCGTTTCGAAACGCGCGGGGGCCGAATCGACGATGCCAGCATCGCGGCTGCGCTGAAAGCCGCGCTCGACGCGCCGGGCACGCGACTCGCCCAAGCCGGCGATGTGGCGGCGGCGTTCAAGGACGCCAAGCTGGTCACGGCGGACTATCAGGTCGGCCTCGCCCCCCATGCCGCGATCGAGACGATGACCGCGACCGCGCAGCTGCGCGGCGGCAAGCTCGATCTATGGTTGCCGACCCAAGCCCCCGGTCTGGCCCGCGCCGCAGCGGCCGCCGCGATCGGCTTGTCCGAGGATGCGGTGCTGGTGCACCCGATGCTGATCGGCGGGTCGTTCGGCGCGAATCTGGAAACGCAGTGCGCGGCGCAGGCAGCGGTGCTCGCCAAGACGCTCAACCGCCCGGTGCAATTGGTGTGGAGCCGTGCGGAGGATTTGCTGCACGATCGCTTCCGTCCGCCAGCGCGCGCGCGGATGAACGCACGCCTCGGCGCGAACGGACAAATTCTCGGCTGGCAGGCGAAGATCGCTGCCCCCGCCACCGGGCAGCAGCTTGCCCGCCGCCTGCTCGCGCAGGATCGCGGCTTCAGCACGGCGCTGTCGCTGGCCGGGGCGAGCGATCGCTATGCCGTCGCGGGCGCGAAGCCGATGTATCGCATCCCGGCCTATGCGATCGATCACCACCCGGCCGAGATCGGCGTGCCGACCGGACATTGGCGATCGGGCGCGCACAGTTACACCGCCTTTTTCACCGAATGTTTTCTCGATGAACTCGCGCACATGGCGGGCACCGAAGCACTGTCCTATCGCATCGGGATGCTCGGTGGCGATGCGCGGCTCGCGCGCTGCCTGTCGACCGCCGCGTCACTCGGCGGCTGGGAGGGCGGCGTCGCGGGTAGCGGCCAGGGCATCGCCTGCCACAGCTTTCGCGGGAGCCACATCGCGGTGCTGGTCGAAGCGCATGTCGGGGAAGGACAAGCGGTCAGCGTCGACCGAATCGTCGCGGCGGTCGATTGCGGGCGGCACGTCAATCCCGACATCGTCAAACAACAAATCGAAGGCGGGCTGCTGTTCGGCATGGCCGCCGCGATCGGCGGTGGAATCGGGTTCAAAGCGAATCTGGCACAGGCGCGGAGCTTCGGCGCGCTCGGCCTGCCGCGGCTTGCTGACACGCCCGACATCACGGTCGAACTGATCCCGAGCGAGGCCGAACCGGGTGGCGTGAGCGAACTTGCGGTGCCCCCGGTTGCACCGGCGATTGCCAACGCGCTGCAAGCCGCTACGGGGGGACGCTTGCGGAGCCTGCCGCTCGTTCCCGGAACCGTCTGATGCCGCCTGTTCTTCCGCCTCCCCTTCCTCCCGAGCTGCTCCCCCCGGAGCATCCGCCGGTGCGCACCCGCAAGGTCGGCGTGTTGCTCACCAATCTCGGCACGCCCGACGGGCCGGACGTAAAATCGGTTAAGCGGTATCTGCTCGAATTCCTGTCGGACAAGCGCGTCGTCGAAATTCCGTCGATCCTGTGGCAGCCGATTCTGCGTGGCATCATCCTCAACACGCGCCCCGCCAAATCGGCCGAGGCCTATGCGCAAGTGTGGAGCGACGACGGTTCGCCGCTCGCTGCCATCACCAAGGCGCAGAATACCGCGTTGCAGGGCGCGTTTGGGCCCAACGTGATGGTCGATTGGGCGATGCGTTACGGCAGGCCGTCGATTCCCGAGCGCATACAGGCGATGAAGGACGCCGGCTGCGACCGCATCCTGATCGCGCCGCTCTACCCGCAATATTGTGGTGCCACCACCGCGACCGCCAACGACAAGGTGTTCGAAAAGCTCGCGAAGATGCGCTGGCAGCCGGCGATTCGCACGCTGCCGCCATATTATGACGACCCCGCCTATATCGACGCGCTCGCCGAATCGATCGAGGCGGCGGTGGCGAAGCTCGATTTCGAACCGCAAGCGATCGTCGCCAGCTTCCACGGGATGCCGGAGCGCACGCTAGAACTGGGCGATCCCTATCACTGCCATTGCCAGAAGACCGGGCGGTTGTTGGGCGAGCGGCTGGGCAAGCCGCTCGTCGTCTCGTTCCAGTCGCGCTTCGGACGTGCGAAATGGCTCGATCCCGCGACCGACACCACGCTTGAGGAACTGCCCGAAAAGGGCATCACCAAGATCGCCATCTTCGCACCGGGTTTCTCGGCCGATTGTCTCGAAACGCTCGAAGAACTTGCGATTCGCGGGCGCGAGAGCTTTGAGGAGAAAGGCGGGACGCACTTCGCCTATATTCCGTGCCTTAACGACAGCGATATCGGCATTGATATGTTACAGACTTTACTCGCACGGGAACTTGAAGGGTGGGTCGCGCCCGCCTAGCGTACCTTCGCGGACGAAGATCCAAGGAGGAGAGACATATGGCACGCGTGGCAATCGTAACCGGCGGAACACGCGGCATCGGCGAGGCGATCAGCCTTGGCCTGAAAGAGGCGGGTATGACCGTCGCGGCAACCTATGCCGGCAATGACGAGCGCGCCCGCGAGTTTACCGAACGCACCGGGATCGCCGCCTATAAATGGGATGTCGCCGATTATGACGCCTGCCAGGACGGCTGCGCCCGCGTCGCCGCCGATCTCGGGCCGGTCGACGTGCTGGTCAACAATGCCGGCATCACGCGCGACGGCACGATCATGAAGCTCACCTATCAGGCGTGGAAAGAGGTGATCGACACCAATCTCGGCGGCTGCTTCAACATGGCCAAGGGCGTGTTCCCGGGCATGCGCGAGCGCAAATGGGGCCGGATCGTCAACATCGGGTCGATCAACGGCCAAGCCGGGCAATATGGCCAAGTCAATTACGCCGCCGCCAAATCGGGCATTCACGGCTTCACCAAGGCGCTGGCGCAGGAAGGCGCGAAGTTCAACGTGACGGTCAACGCGATCGCACCGGGCTATATCGACACCGACATGGTCGCGGCGGTGCCCGCCGACGTGCTGGAGAAGATCGTCGCGAAGATCCCGGTCGGGCGGCTCGGCCAGGCGACCGAGATCGCGCGCGCTGTGACGTTCCTGTGCTGCGATTCGGGTGGGTTCGTGACCGGGTCAACGCTGTCGATCAACGGCGGGCAGCACATGTACTGACGGTTCGAGGCGCGGCCACGCCCGCGCCGCTGCGCGCAGCGCACGAACCGGCACGGACGACGGACGGGGCAGCGCCCCGATCCGGCCGACGGCTTTGCCGTCGGCGCCCCCGGAGAAAAACCAAACGGGGCCGGCCTTCTCGAGGAAAGGCCGGCCCCGCCCCCCGGCTGCGCAACACGGGGGTACCTGTGAAACTGTTCAACGCCGGTCGGCAAAGCCGCCGTCGGTCGGGTTCGCTAGGGCGACCCGCCGTCCGGTAAGGGCGCTGCTCGCTTAGGCGAGCATAGGGGCGGACGTAGCCGCCCCTGCGCCCTTACCGCCGGCACCCATCCCGATCGATCGCGCGGCCCGCAAGCGCACCACCACCTGCCCCAAGCACGGTGCCGAGCGTTCGGTCGCCACGCCCGGCGATCACGTTGCCGAGCAGACCGCCCGCAATCGCGCCGATGATCGTGCCCTGGTCGCTACGGCAGCGGTTGCGCGACTGGTTGTAATAGCGGCGGTCCTGATACTGGCGGCGATCATCGCGCCGGTCGTAACGGCGATCATCGCGCCGGTCGTCCCGGTAATCGCGACGATACTGAACATCGTCGCGATTGTAGCCGTCGCTATACGCCTGATCATAGGCATAGGACTGGCTGTTGTCGTAGCGCTGTGCGGCGGCGGGCGTTGCGGCCAAACCGGTCGCGGTCATGGCCAGCGCGGTGGCGGCGAGCGTGAGCTTCTTCATCATGGTACGTCTCCTGTTCGGGGCCGGTTGGGCTGTGTCCGATGATGCGGTTATGGCCGAGTCGCACTGAGACGAGGCTGAATGAGGTTGTTAGCCGCCGTTCATCACGCCCGGTGGGGAGACGATGGTTGCGCGATGCCTTCGGCTCCCGCAGGGGCAGGCAATGCGGATATTCTGGTCGCTCCTACTTGTGCTGTTCCTCGTTCCCGAAGGAACGCGACCGGTGCATCGCCCGGTGCTGGGGAAGCGGGCAGACATGCGCGCGACGCCGGTTATGCTCGATCGCGACGATTCGCGCCGTCGCCGCGTCGGCGATCTGGTGTGGCTCGGCGGGATCAAACTCTCGAGCCATGACCCGGCCTTTGGCGGCTATTCCTCCCTTTCCATCGCTGGCGATCACTTCACCTTGTTGAGCGATGGCGGCAATATCGTGCGATTCGTGTTGGGGTCCGACTGGAAAGTCCGCGCGGCCGAGTTCGGCGATTTGCCCGGCGGGCCGGGCACCGGCTGGTCGAAGCGGAGTCGCGACAGCGAATCGATGAGCGTCGATCCAAAGACCGGCGCAATCTGGGTCGGGTTCGAGAATGCGAACGCCTTCTGGCGCTATGCCCCCGGTTTCGCCCGGGCCGAGGCGCGCGTCAGCCCGCCCGCGATGCACGATTGGGGCGAGAATGCAGGGCCAGAGGCGATGACGCTGCTGCCCGGCGGTGGGATGGCCACGATCGGCGAGCAGCGCCCATGGCCCGGCAAGCCGGGGCGCGCAGGCATCGTCTTCTACGGCGATCCTGTCCTCCACCCGCGCAGCGGCTTCCGCTTCAATTATCTGCCGCCACAAGGCTATGATCCGAGCGACATGACCGTGCTGCCCGATGGGCGCTGGCTGATCCTGAATCGGGGGTTTCGCTGGGCGCGTTTTTCGAGCGTGCTGAGCGTGGTCGACCCGGCGCAAGTCCGGCCCGGCGCGACAGTGCGCGGTCGCGACATCGCGACGCTCGCGGCACCACTCATCCACGACAATTTCGAAGGGGTCGCCGCAACGCGCGAAGGGCGCGCGACAATCCTCTGGCTGGTGTCCGATGACAACCAGCTTCCGGTTCAGCGCAGCCTGCTGCTGAAATTCAGGCTCGACCCGGTTCCACCGCAGCGGAACCGGGCGAAATAAGGATTAAGCGGCAGCCGAGATGGCTGCGGTCAGCTTCTTCGACACATCGCGCTTCAAGCGGCGTGCCCGCAGCGAGAGCTTGTCGTTGGTCGTCTTGACCAGCCAATTGTCCAGCCCGCCGACATGCTCGACCGAACGCAGCCCATGGGCCGAAACGCGCAACTTAACGCTGGTACCCAGCGCATCCGAAATCAGCGTGACGTTCTGCAGGTTCGGCAGGAACGTGCGCTTGGTCTTGTTATTGGCGTGGGAGACGTTGTTTCCCACCATCCGGCCCTTGCCGGTCAGTTCGCAAATGCGGGCCATCGTGAATTCCTGAGTCGATGAGCGAGCCCGTAATGAGGCTCGTGAAGGCGGGGCGCATACCGAAAGGCGGGGGGCAGGTCAACATCGCGTGCGGCCTGAGCGCAAAACCGGCCTCGCCAAATGCGCATCGGTCATGCAACGATCGCGCGGACCCGGCGTTTGGTTACGGTAACGGATCGATTTGGCCCATTCGCTGGGCATAACAGGAGAGTTCCCATGCGTTTCCTTTTGGCTTTGGTCGGCCTTGCCGCCCTCGTCGTCGTCGCGCTCGTGTCACTCGGCATGCTAAAGATCGACAGCAAGGCGGGCTCGCTGCCGACGGTCAGCGTCAATGGCGGCAAGGCCCCCGAGGTGACCGCCAATATGGCGACGGTCGAATTCGGCACCACCACCAAGACGGTCGAGGTGCCGACCGTCAAGGTGATCAAGCCGGCCGGCGCGGACGGCAATACCGTCACGACGCAATAACATCATTGATGATCGCACCGACGATCTGGCGGTTTCGCCTAGCGTAAGGCATGGGGCGCGGATGATCCCGCTCCCTGCCCCCATGCGCGCCGCGCTCGACGCCGCCGCCAGCGCGGCAGCGGCGGGCGAAGTGCCGGTCGGGGCGGTGGTCGTGCAGGGCCGGCGAATCATCGCGACTTCCGCCAACGCCCCGCGCGCCCTGCACGACCCCACCGCGCATGCCGAGATATTAGCAATTCGCGCGGCAGCGGCGGCGATCGGCTCAGATCGGCTGAGCGATTGCGATTTGTGGGTGACGCTGGAGCCGTGCGCGATGTGTGCCGGGGCCATTGCCCACGCCCGGATCGCGCGGCTCTATTATGGCGCGAGTGATCCCAAGGGCGGCGCGGTCGAGCATGGCCCGATGCTGTTCAGCCAGCCGACGATCCACCACCGGCCGGAAGTGTTTCCAGGCTTTGGCGAAGGCGAAGCCGCCGCCTTGCTCCGCGATTTCTTTGCCACGCGGCGCTGAGGCCCGCACCCCAGCAACATTCGAAAATAAAGCGACGGTTGTGAATTCGCCCGAATCGCGCGAAGGAAGCGCACAGTATTATGCACCCGCTTCCCCCCTTCCCGTGGATCGACGTCGCGATCATCTTCGCGCTGATCGTGTTGAACGGCGTTTTCGCCATGTCCGAACTGGCGATTGTTTCGTCGCGGAAAGCACGGCTGGAGGCGATGGCGCGCACTGGCAAGCGCGGCGCGCGCGCGGCGATGGCGCTCGCCGCCGACCCGGGCAAATTCCTGTCGACCACCCAAGTCGGCATCACCCTGATCGGGATTTTGGCGGGTGCCTATTCGGGCGCGAGCCTGGGCGGGCCGGTCGCGGCGCGGATGGAATTTCTCGGCCTTAGCGCCGAAGCGACCCAGTCGCTTGGCTTTGCGATCGTGATCGGCATCACCACCTATCTGTCGCTGGTCATCGGCGAGCTTGTCCCCAAGCAAATCGCGCTGCGCGCGCCCGAGCCGATCGCAGCGGCAATGGCGGGGCCGCTGATGGCGCTCGCCTGGGGTGCTGCCCCGGTCGTGTGGCTGCTCGATTCGTCGAGCGGCGCGCTCTTCCGCCTGATGGGCCTGAAGCGCGAATCGGAGGAGCATGTCACCGCCGAGGAACTGCACCTGATCGTCGCCGAAGCGAGCAAATCGGGCGTGATCGAGGAACATGAACGCTCGATTATCTCGGGCGTCGTCCGCTTGGCGGATCGCCCCGTCCGCGAGGTAATGACGCCCCGAACAGACATAGAATGGATCGACGCCACGCTCGATGATGCGGGCCTGCGTGCTGCGCTGGTCGAGGCGTCACACAGCCGCTTGCCAGTCGCCGAAGGATCGGTCGACGCGGTCATCGGCGTGGTGCAGGCGCGCGATATTGCGGTCGCGCTGTTCAAGGGCGAGCCGCTCGACCTGCGCACGCTGATGCGGCAGGCACCGGTCGTACTCGACCAGATCGACGCGATGGACGCGCTCGATGCACTGCGCCAGGCCGAGGTGCCGATGGCGCTAATCCACGACGAATATGGCCATTTCGAAGGGATCGTGACGCCCGCCGATCTGCTTGCCGCGATTGCGGGCGAATTCGCCTCCGACGCCGACCCGGAAGATGCGCCCACCGTGGTGACGCGCGACGACGGATCGCTGCTCGTCGCCGGGCATATGGCGGCGGATGCGCTGGCCGAACGGCTCGGCATCGATCTGCCCGAGGAACGCGATTACGCGACCGTCGCGGGCCTCGCGCTCGCGGTGTTCCGCCATTTGCCGGGCGAGGGCGAGAGCTTTGTCGAGCAAGGCTGGAAATTCGAAGTGGTCGATCTCGACGGCCGCCGGATCGATAAGCTCCTGATCAGCAGCGCGCGCGACGCGGGGTAACGCCGCGCCTCCGGTTCCGTTCGCCCTGAGCCTGTCGAAGGGCACCTCTGCGCACGCGACGCCATGCGTAGGGCAAGCAGTGCTTCGACAAGCTCAGCACGAACGGCAGGTGTTCGCTCGCTATGCCCCCACCGTCTCGCTCGCCTCCGCCGCCGCGATCTCGCGGTACTTGGTCCGCAGCGACACCTTGTCGATCTTCTCGGTCCCCAGCCGCGGGAGCGCCTCATCAACGAACCAGATCCGCTGCGGCACCTTGAACGCCGCGATATGCGCAAACAGGAAGGCGCACAGTGCTTCGGTGTCGAGCGCTTCGCCAGCCCGCGCCAGCACCACCGCGCCGGGCACTTCGCCGAACCGTTCGTCGGGCAGGCCGAATACCGCCGCCTCCGCGACCGCAGGATGTTCGTAGATCGCGGCTTCCACCTCCTGGCACGAGATATTCTCGCCGCCGCGGATAATGATGTCCTTCTTGCGATCGACGATGAACAGATAGCCGCCCGAATCGACATAGCCGATGTCGCCGGTCAGGAAATAGCGGTCGGGCGTGAACGCCGCCTCGGTCGCATCGGGCCGCCCGTAATATTCGGTGAAGTTGCAGATCGAGCGGATCGCGACCTCGCCGCGTTCGCCTTGTGCGACCGGCTTGCCCGATCCGTCGAGGATCGCGAGATCGACCAAGGGCAGCGACGCGCGCCCGGTCGAATTGGGCTTGTCGAGATAATTGTCGCGAAAATTGCCGCAGCCGATGCCGTTGGTCTCGGTCAGGCCATAGCCGAGCAAAGGCTTCGGCCCGCCCATTTCCTCGGCGATGCGGCGGACATGCTCGACCGGGCGCGGCGCACCGCCCGCGGCGAAATCGGTCACGGTCGACAGATCATAGTCGCCGCGCTTGGGGTGGGTCAGGATTTCGAAGCTCATCAGCGGCACGCCGACGAAGTAACTGACCTGCTCGGCCTGGATTAGCCGCATCGCTTCCTCGGCATCCCATTTCGGCATCAGCACCAGTTTGCGCCCCATCGCGAAGCTTTGCAGGAACACCGGCACTTCGGCGGTGACGTGGAACAAAGGCACGTTCAGCAAGGTCGCGGGCTGCCCGACCGGCGGGTTGCCGTCGGCGGTCGTAATACCGAGCATGACCAGCGCCTGCGCCAGATAATTGTAGACCGCCTGCGTCACCGCGCGGTGATCGCTGATTGCGCCCTTCGACTGGCCGGTCGAGCCCGAGGTGAACAGGATCGTCGCAGGATCGGTCGGCGCGACCGTCGGAAGCGTCATGTCGCCAGCCGCGGTCAGCACGGCGAGCGCGGTTGCCAAGGGCTGCATGTCGTCGATCGTCACGACCGTGGTTTTGAGATCGGGGATCGCCGCGAGCCGTTTCGCGCGTGGCGGATCGGCGAAGACGATGCTGCATTCGACATCGGCCATCGCTGCGGCGAGCTCTACCGACTGCCACCAGCCGTTGAGCAGAGTCGCAACGCCGCCCGCCATGAGTGTGCCCATATACAGCACGATCCACGACGGCGAATTGCGCATCGCAATGCCGATGCGATCGCCCGGCTGCACGCCGTGCGTTGCCACCAGCGCCCGCGCCACTTGTGCGGCAGCCGCATAGACGGCGGCGAAGGTCAGGCGCTCATCGCCCGCAACCAGAAAGGTCTTGTCGGCATGTTCGGCGCAATAATGCGCGAAATAGGGCGGCAGCGTCTGCGGCACGCCGGTGATCAGCGGCAGCTCGATCCCGCCGACATTGACCGAGCCGAGCGCGAGCGGCCCGCCCGCCCCGGTCAACGCGGCCAGCGCAGCATCCATCCGCAGGTCCAGTTTGCTCGGCATCCACGCTCTCCACTTGGTCTTATTGCTTACCGCCTTTATGGAGGCGCAAACCTCCGGGGAAAAGCCTTGATCCTGTCTCATCTTCAACCGGTGCTCGGCCCGCTCATCGATGCCGCTGCAGCGAGCGGCACCCAGCACCTGCATTTCACCGACTTGGGCTTAAGCAAGGTCGCGCTGCCGATTCATTTCTGGATCATTAATTTTGACATCAAATGGTATTCGATCGCCTACATCACCGGCATCGTCGTCGGCTGGTGGTATCTGCTCAAGCTGATCGCGCAGCCGGGCAGCCCGATGGCGCGGCGCCATGCCGACGATCTCGTGTTCTACGCAACGCTCGGCATCATCCTGGGCGGACGGATCGGCTATGCCGCGTTCTACGCCCCGCAATTGCTGTTCTCGCTCGGCATCTTCCGGCTGTGGGACGGCGGCATGTCGTTCCACGGCGGAATGATCGGCACATCGATCGGTATCATTCTCTTCGCGCGGCAGCAGAAGCTCGATTGGCTGCGAATCCACGATTACCTCGCCTGCGCGGTGCCGTTTGGGCTGTTTTTCGGGCGCATCGCCAATTTCGTGAATGGCGAATTGTGGGGCAAGCCGAGCGACGTTCCGTGGGCGATCATATTCCCCGATACGGTCATGTCCGGTATGATCGAACCGGCGCGCCATCCGAGCCAATTGTACGAAGCGGGGCTCGAAGGGCTCGCGTTGTTCGCGATCCTGTGGTTCGCCTTCTGGCGGACCAAGGCGCGTTATGAGCCGGGCAAGCTCGTCGGGCTGTTCCTGTTCGGCTACGGCCTCGCGCGCTTCACGGTCGAATATTTTCGCGAGCCCGACGGGCAATTCCGCGAATGGGCGGGCGGCTTCTTCGCCAACACGATCCATATGGGTCAGGTGCTGACGCTGCCGATGATCGTCGGCGGATTGTACCTGATCGTCACCGCAAAAGGCCGCCGTACCCGCATCGAGCCGATCGCCGGGGGCGAGAGCGTCGCGTGAGGGGAGGGCGCACTTTCTTTCTCCCCTCCCGCGTGCGGGAGGGGCTGGGGGAGGGCGCGACGCCAGCCCCAAACGGTAGGCTGCGAGGGAAAGCGTGAGCCCGTCCCCAGCCCCTCCCGCAAGCGGGAGGGGGGAAGAAAACCTCGCCGACCGCCTGGCCCGCGCGATCACGCTGGCCGGACCCATCTCGCTCGCGCAGTTCATGGCAGCCGCGAACCAGCATTATTATGCGACGCGCGATCCACTGGGCGCTGGCGGGGATTTCACCACCAGCCCCGAAATCAGCCAGATGTTCGGTGAGCTGATCGGGCTTTGGGGCGCAGACCTTTGGGATCGTGCCGGACGCCCCGAGGCAGCTTGGGTGGAACTCGGCCCCGGTCGCGGAACGCTCAGCGCCGATGCGATGCGTGCGATGACCAAAGCCAGCTTCACACCACCGGTGCATCTGGTCGAAACCAGCCCGGTACTGCGCAGCCGCCAGGGTGAGCGCATACCGCACGCGACGTGGCACGACGCGATCGACACGCTGCCGACCGATCGTCCGCTGATCGTCATCGCCAACGAATTTTTCGACGCACTACCGATCCGGCAATTAGTGCGGGGGAGCGCGGGCTGGTTCGAACGGCTCGTGGCGTGCCAGGACACGCTGTTCCTGCCGATCGCGGGCAAGCAAGTCCCCGATTCGGTCATCCCCGAATCCTTGCGCGATGCCGCCGCCGGATCGGTGATCGAAACCTCCCCCGCCAGCGTCGCGATCCTGCGCGGTCTGGCGCAGCGGATCGTGGCGCAGGGCGGCGCGCTGCTCGCGATCGATTATGGCTATGACGGCCCGGCGATCGGCGACACGCTGCAGGCGGTGCGCGGCCATGAATTCGCCAACCCATTCGAGGCGCCCGGCGAACAGGATCTGACCGCGCATGTCGATTTCGGCACGCTCGCCGCCGCCGCTTTGGTCGAGCGCGCGCACGTCGCTGGTCCGGTCGGCCAGGGCGCGTTTCTCACTGCGCTCGGCATCGACGCGCGCGCCACGGCGCTCGCCAAGGCCGCGCCCGACCGCGCCGATCAGATCGCCGTGGACAAAGCGCGCCTGACGCAGGACATGGGCAATCTCTTTCAGGTCCTCGCCGTCACTGCGCCCGGCTGGCCCAACCCCGCAGGATTTGCATGATCACCTATCGCGATGCCCGCACCATCGACGGCGCCCCGCTCGCCGCGATGGCGCGGCGCTCCTTTACCGAGACGTTCGGCACGCTCTATCGCCAGTCCGACCTCGCCGCCTTCCTCGACGAAGCGTTCGGCGCGAACGGCTTGCCGTCGCAATTGTCCGACCCCGATTTTGCAATCCGGCTCGCGCTGTCGGCCAATGAAAAAGGTGGCCACGAGATCATCGGCTTCGTCAAAATGGGCCCGGTCACCTTCCCGGGCGAATGGCGTCCCGATGCGATCGAACTCTACCAATTCTACGTGCTCGGCGCATGGCATGGCCAGGGCGTCGCGCAGGAATTGATGGCTTGGTCGCTGGAACATGCCCGCAGCCACGGCGCGAAGGAGATTATCCTCAGCGTCTATGTCGACAATCACCGCGCGCACCGCTTTTACGAGAAATACGGGTTCGAGGATATCGGGCGTATCGCGTTTCGCGTCGGTGAGACGGTCGACGACGACAATCTGATGCGGCTGGCGCTGTGAGCGTCGAGAGCGTCCGCGCGGCCACGCTCGACGGTGTGGCGCATGGCTTTCTCGGGCGCACAGGCGGTGTTTCCACCGGACTCCATGCTGGGCTGAACGTCGGGATCGGTTCCGACGACGACGCCGCCGCCGTTGCCGAAAACCGGCGGCTGGCGAGCGAAGCTGTGCTGCCGGGTGCGGCGCTCGTCACGCTCTATCAAATCCACTCCGCCGATTGCGTGACGGTCCGCAGCCCCTTCGAGGACCGGCTGCGCCCGCGCGCCGATGCGCTGGTGACCGATCGCCCCGGCCTCGCGCTCGGTATCCTCACCGCCGATTGCGCACCAGTGCTGCTCGCCGACAAAGACGCAGGCGTGATCGGCGCGGCGCATGCCGGGTGGAAGGGTGCGATCGGCGGCGTCACCGACGCGACGATCCTCGCGATGGAAGCACTGGGGGCGAAGCGCGAACGGATCACCGCCGCGATCGGCCCGTGTATCGCGCGCAACAGTTATGAGGTCGATGACGCCTTCGCCCACCGCTTCGAAGCGCACGACCCTGCCAATGAACGCTTTTTCGTCGAAGCGCGCGACGGCCACTTCCAGTTCGATCTGGAGGCCTATGTCGCGCACCGCCTTGCCAGCGCCGGAATCGGCCGCGTCGCGATGCTCGGCCTCGACACCTATGCCGACGAAGCGCGCTTCTTCAGCTTCCGCCGCGCGACGCATCGCGGCGAGCCGGGTTACGGCCGGCAGATTTCGATCATCGGGCTCTGATCCGCGACCACAGATGGTATCATTTGAGACTATCCCGCGTTAGGGTCGCGCAGCATTTTTGAAGGATCGATCCGATGGCGAAGACCGAAACGCATGAAACCGAAGCCGATCTGACCGGCGTCGCCGCGCGCACCAAGCCCAAGCCTTCGATCGAGAAGATCGGCGAGCGCAAGCTAAAGCCCTCCACGCTGATGATGGGCCATGGCTATGATCCGGCACTTTCGGAAGGATCGCTGAAGCCGCCGATCTTCGCCACCTCGACCTACGTCTTCCCCAACGCGGCGGCAGGCAAGCGTCACTTCGAAGGCGTGACGGGCAAGCGCCCCGGCGGCTCCGAAGGCCTCGTCTATTCGCGCTTCAACGGCCCGAACCAGGAAATCCTCGAAGATCGCCTCGGCGTCTGGGAACAGGCAGAGGACGCGTTGGTCTTCTCGTCCGGCATGTCGGCGATCGCGACGTTGTTCCTGTCGATGGTTAAACCCGGCGACACGATCGTCCATTCCGGCCCGCTGTATGCGGCAACCGAGACGCTGATCGCGCGGATCCTCGGCAAGTTCGGCGTCAACTATCTAGATTTTCCGGCAGGCGCGACGCGTGAAGACATCGACGCGGTGCTCACTAAAGCGTCCACCGCCGGCAACGTGGCGTTGATCTACCTCGAAAGCCCCGCCAACCCGACCAATGCGCTGGTCGATATCCAGGCCGTCGCCGCCAGCCGCGATGCGATCTTCACGGGCGAAAAGCCGCCGATCGCGATCGACAATACCTTCCTCGGGCCGTTGTGGCTGAAGCCGCTGCAGCACGGCGCCGATATCGTCGTCTATTCGCTCACCAAATATGCCGGCGGGCATAGCGATCTCGTCGCGGGCGGCGTGCTCGGCTCGAAGGAGCACATCAACACGATCCGCATGATGCGCAACACGATCGGCACGATCTGCGATCCCAACACCGCCTGGATGCTGATGCGCAGCCTCGAAACGCTCGAACTCCGCATGAGCCGCGCGGGCGAGAATGCGGTCAAGGTCTGCGCATACCTGCGCCAGCATCCCAAGGTCGAGCGCGTCGGCTATCTCGGCTTCCTTGCCGATACGCCGGGGATGGAGCGCCAGGCCGACATTTACGCACGGCATTGCACGGGCGCGGGCTCCACTTTCTCGCTGCTCGTCAACGGGGGGGAAAAGGAAGCCTTCGCCTTTCTCGATGCGCTGAAGATCGCCAAGCTCGCGGTATCGCTCGGCGGGACCGAGACGCTCGCCTCGCACCCGGCGGCGATGACGCATCTCTCGGTGCCCGACGCGCGCAAGCAGGCGCTCGGCATCACCGACAATCTCGTGCGGATCTCGATCGGGGTGGAGGATGCCGACGATCTGATCGCGGATTTCGAACAGGCGCTCGCGGCGATCTGAGCCAATCGCTCAGGGCGCGATAACCGTGACGCCGTCGATCCGCATCGCGCGGAGGGCGAGCGTCGCGGGCACCGCGCCATCTTGGACGATCACGAGATGCCCCGGCTTCACCACGCCGCGTTCGAAGGCCTGACGATCCGCCGCGGTGCGCAACTTCGTCGCGCGCGAGGTGCGCGAGGTGTAGGTGAAGCCGACCGGGCGCCGCGCACGGACCGCGCGCCACGTGATCTCCTCCATCACTTCCAAGTTAATGAACGCATCCGCCGGTGTGAAATCGACTTGGCGCGCGCGCGCGATCAAGCTGTCCCAGCGCGGGTCGGGGGTGCGCGTGAAAACAGTGCTGCTGTTCGCCCGCGCAGCCGTAGCACGGATCGCGGTGAGCATCGGGGCCAGATCTATCGCTTGCAGCGCGACCGCCGCGGCCAGCAAGAGCGTCGCGCGGCGGAGCGCCATGACGCTGACGACAGCGGCATAGACGAGCGTATAGGTCAGCGGCCAGGCGAGCCTGCCCGAAGCGCGCACCGGGTCAAGCGCATCGGTGACCCATAAGGGCAGATCCACCGTCGTAATTGCCTGCCCCAAGAACAGCGGCTGCGGCCCGATCGCAACGAGCGCGAGCACCGCGAAGCCGGGCAGCAACCACAGCAGCTGCCGCAGCGCCACGCGCCGCGTCGCCGCCGCGACCAGCACCGTCAGCAACAGCCCGGCCCCCAGGTAATTCAGCCCTTCGAACCCGCGGCCGTGATCCTGCGGGGAGGACGGCAGCAGCGCCGAATAGGTTGGGTTGGCCGGGTTCCACCACGCATCGAGCGCCATCGGAAACGCGCCGTAAGTATGCGTCGAACCGAACCCGCCGCCAAACACCCCCTGCGCCGCGAGGAGCAGCGTGACGACGCCGATGATCCCCACTGCCTCAATCAGCGGGCGCACCTGCCGACGCTCGATCAGCCGCCGCAGCAGCGATGCGCCCCAGATGCTTGCGACCATCAGCAACAGATAGCTGTGCACCAGCGCCGCCACGCCAAGCACCGCCAGCCACCACCACGGCCGGTCGGCACGACGCGGCGCGACATAGATCCACAGCGCCCACAGGATCAGCCACTGCGCGCACAGGCTGGCATGGGGATAGCGGTTGAACAGCATCGGCATCGCCGCGAGCAGGACGGTACCGAACCACGCCGTCGGCACATCGGGCGCGTGCGGACGGACCAACGCCCAAGCGAACAGCAGTTGCAACACCAGACACGCGAACATCCACGGCCCGACGAACTGCAGGCCGGGCGGCAACACCCCGGCGAACGGCCCGAGCAACAGGCCAAGCAACGGAATGCTGTCGGTCAGCAGCAAGCTCGTCCCCTCGGGCGCCGACAGCAAGGCGATGTGGAACGGCGGCCAGCCACCCCCGGCGAGATAGGCCGCAAGCCCGATCGCGCTTTGCCCATGGTCATGCCCGTCGAGCAACCAGCCGACATTGCGCGGATCGAGCGTCGCTAGCGGCATCCACGCGGCATAGAGCAGGACAGCCGTCGCCAGCAGCAGGAACAGGACCGGGAGGCGTTTCATCCGCGCTGCTTATAACCAAGGCGGCTCTACGTCTCGTAAACATAGGAGCACACCGCCGGATGATCGCTTTTGCGCTAAACTTCGTGCGGGCTGCAGCGTAGGGATGGCCGATGTCTACGCCCCATACCGCCCCCACCGATTTCATCGCTAGCCTGCCCAAGGCCGAGCTGCATCTGCACATCGAGGGCAGCCTCGAGCCCGAACTGATGTTCGCGCTCGCCAAGCGCAACGCGGTCGCAATCCCCTATGCGAACGTCGAGGAAGTGCGGGCCGCCTATCAATTTTCGCGGTTGCAGGATTTCCTCGACATTTATTATGCCGGGGCCGCCGTGCTGCTCACCACGCAGGACTTCCACGATCTCGCCGCCGCCTATTTCGACCGCGCCGCGGCGGACGGCGTGGTCCATGCTGAGATCATGTTCGATCCGCAGACGCACACCGCGCGCGGCGTAGCATTCGACACCGTCATCACCGGGCTATTGTCTGCGATGGCAGAGGCCGAGGCAAAACACGGCATGACCACCAAGCTCATCATGAGCTTCCTGCGGCACCTCGACGAAGCCGACGCGTTCGAGACGCTCGAGTCGGCGCGCCCGTGGCTCGACCGGATCGCGGCAGTCGGGCTCGATTCGTCCGAACTCGGCCATCCGCCCGAAAAATTCGTGCGCGTCTTCGCCGCCGCCCGCGCGCTCGGGCTGAAAGCGGTCGCGCACGCCGGCGAGGAAGGCCCGCCGGACTATGTCTATCAGGCGCTCGACCTGCTTGAGATCGACCGGCTCGACCACGGCAATCGCAGCCTGGAGGACCCGGTGCTGGTCGCGCGCCTCGCCCGGTCGGCGATGACGCTCACCGTCTGCCCGCTTTCGAACCTCAAACTGTGCGTGGTCGGCGACATGGCCGCGCATCCGATCGACCGGATGCTCCGGGAAGGGTTGCGCGCGACCATCAATTCGGATGACCCGGCGTATTTCGGCGGGTACGTCGCCGACAATTACCGCGCGATCGAGGCTGCACGCGGCCTGCCCCGCGCCGATCTCGTCACGCTGGCGCGCAACAGTTTTCTCGGCAGCTTCCTGCCGGATGATGTGGTGGCGGGGCATCTCGCGGCGCTTGATGCCTATGTGGCGCGAGGGTAACCACTCCCGTTCGCCCTGAGCCTGTCGAAGGGCACCGCTCAACAGGCGCGCGGTCCGTACGTGGCGCGGGGGCTTCGACAAGCTCAGCCCGAACGGGATCTATACCGAAACTGGCTCAGCCGTCCCCAACCCGCTCGATATCCGCCCCGACCGCGCTCAACTTCTCTTCCAACCGCTCATAGCCGCGATCGAGATGGTACACGCGGCTGACCTGTGTCTCACCATCCGCCACCAGCCCGGCAATGATCAGACTCATCGACGCGCGCAGATCGGTCGCCATCACCGGCGCGCCGGTCAGCCGCTCGACCCCGCGGACGACAGCGGTACGGCCGTGAACCTCGATATTCGCGCCCATCCGCGCGAGCTCCGGCACGTGCATGTAGCGGTTTTCGAAGATCGTCTCGGTCAGCACGCTGGCGCCTTGTGCCATGCACAGCATCGCCATGAATTGTGCCTGCATGTCGGTCGCGAAGCCCGGATAGGGCGCGGTCGAGAGCGTCAGCGGCTGTAGCGGGCCGGAGGCGGAGACGAGTAGATTGTCACCGCGCTCCTCCAGCGTCACGCCCGCCGCGATCAGCGCATCGGTGGTCGCGTGCATGTCCGACAGCTTCACGCCGAGCAGTTCGACCGATCCGCCAGTGATCGCCGCCGCACAGGCATAGCTGCCCGCCTCGATCCGGTCGGGCATCACGCGGTAGGTCGCACCGTGCAGCCGATCGACGCCTTCGATCTCCAGCGTCTCGGTGCCGATGCCGGAAATCTTCGCGCCCATCGCGACGAGCAGATTGCACAGATCGACGATCTCGGGTTCGCGCGCGGCATTCTCGATCCGGCTGCCGCCCTTGGCCAGCGCGGCGGCCATTACGACATTTTCGGTCGCGCCGACGGAGACGATCGGGAAGGTATATTTGCCCCCCGACAGCCGCCCGCCCGGTGCGGTCGCCTTGACATAGCCCGCCGCCATTTCGAGCTGCGCGCCGATCGCCTCAAGCGCCTTCAAATGCAGATCAATCGGGCGGTTGCCGATCGCGCAGCCGCCGGGGAGCGATACGGTCGCCTCGCCCGCGCGCCCAATCAGCGGTCCGAGCACCAGGATCGACGCGCGCATTTTCCGCACGATGTCATACGGCGCCTCGGTCGCGGTGAGTTTCCCGGCGCGGATCGTCATCACTCGGCCGAAATCCTCGGGCCGCGCACCCTCGATCCGGGTCGAACAGCCGAGCTGGTTGAGCAAATGCCCGAAGCTGTCGACATCGGCGAGCCGCGGCAGATTGCGCAGCGTTACCGGCTCCTCGGTCAGCAGCGCGCACGGCATCAGCGTGAGCGCGGCGTTCTTGGCCCCGGAAATGGGCAAGCGCCCCGACAGGCGGTTACCGCCACGAATGAGAATGCGATCCATCCGCTTCGTTTATCGCCTCACCACATCCGCGCAAGCACGATAGATTGGGCCGCTCCGGACTGATCGCCGGTGGTGACCGGTTGATCGACTTTAATGCACACTCGGCGCGGCCCTGCTTTGTGTAGATCGTTCAAGGGGGATGGTGCGCGCGTGTCAGGAAGTTGTTTCGCCAATCGTCTGGGCGACATGGTAGTGCTGACCGCGAACGAACGGCGGGCGCTCGAGCTGCTGGAGGAGCGCACCCGACCGGTCCCACGCGGGGCCACGGTACAGCGCGAGAACGATACGACCGGAGAGATGTTCATCCTTCGAACAGGGATGATGATGTCTTCGGTCCTGCTGGTTGATGGCAGTCGCCAAATCCTCCGCTTTCATTTCGCGGGGGACATGATCGCCGTATCGGGCCTGGCGTATCGCGAGGCGAGCGAGACGATCTCGGCTTTGTCCGACTGCGTGGTCTGCCCGTTCGAACGGTCCGCCTTCGCGGCGGTATTGGCGGACCATCCACGGCTCGCGGCGCTCATCATAGTATGTAACCAGGTCGAGCGTGCCGCGCTGACCGATCGTCTGGCGGTGCTGGGGCGCACCTCTGCCAAGGCGCGCGTCGCGGCGATCCTGATCGATTTGCGCAACCGGATGCGGATGCTCGACGCTGGCATCAGCACCAGCTTTGCGCTTGGCCTGACGCAGGAAGAGATTGGCGATGCGACGGGTTTGACCGCAGTCCACGTCAACCGGATGCTGCGGCAATTAGAGGATGAAGGCATGCTCGCGCGTGAAGCGGGCCGTTTCACCTTTACGGACGAACGCGCGCTGGAGCGGGCAGCGAATTTCGTCGATCGCTATGCCGGGCTCGATCTGGGATGGTTGCCGGCTGGCCGCTGACGTCTCAGATCCTGTCCCAATGGGGAAGGATTTAGAAGATCACGCCTTTTCCAGCATGCATTGCAGCGGATGCTGGTTCTGCCGCGCGAAATCGAGAACCTGGCTGACCTTGGTTTCGGCCACTTCGTAGCTGAAGATGCCGCACACCCCGACGCCCTTTTGATGGACGTGGAGCATCACCCGGGTCGCCGCTTCCATATCCATGCGGAAGAAGCGCTGCAGCACGAGCACGACGAATTCCATCGGCGTGTAATCGTCGTTGAGCAGCAGGACGCGGTAGGGCGTGGGCTGTTTGGTCTTGGCGCGCGTGCGGGTCGCGACACCAATGCCGGTGCCCTCGTCGTCACCTTTTCCGCCATCGTCGGGACCATCGCGGCGCTCGGCCATCGAGATTGTTGTGCTGTCGATCATGTACCCGCAAAATATGGCATTGCGGGGGGTAAGGGCAAGGGGGCTGATGCATGCCGCCATACGAAAAGGGCGGCCCCTCGCGGGACCGCCCTTTCGCATCGAATTTGGCATGAAGCGCTTATGCGGCGATCTTCATCTTCTCGGCGGCAACCGCGACGCGGTTCGAGATCGGCTGCGCGATTTCACCGAGCAGCTTCAGATAGTTCTCGGTGAACTTGGCGGTTTCGGCCATCATCGAATCCATTGCCGACTTGGCGTGCTCGCTCTGCAGCGCGAACAATTCGGTCGGCGACTTGATCGCGGCGAACTGCTTGGCGGTTGCGGTGGCCTTCTCGACCGAGGTCTTTACGTAATCGGTCGTGTACTTGGCGATTTCCTCAGCACCTTTGGCGGCGATCTTCGACGATTCGACCAGCGCCTCGACATTGCCCTTCGAGAATTCGTTCATGTCCTCGAACATTTTCGAACCCTTTTCCATCGCGGTCTTGGCGCGCTCGTTGACGTCGCCGAACAGCGTGGTGGCCTGGGCCTGAACCTTCTCGGCGGCGGACTTGATGGTGTTTTCCATGGTGGTGACTTCCTTCTTGAGGATGGCCACCGCTGGTGCGGGGGCCGGAGTTTTCGCTTCGGTAGTAATCGTGGGCGCGACGGGCGCCGACTTCGGCACGGCTGCGACGGGCGTCGGCACGGCCGCAATGACGGCGGCGGCCGTCGGCACGGCCACCGTCGCGGCGGGCTTCGCGGCAACCGGGGCGGCGGGCTTCGCGGCAACCGGGGCGGTCTTTTCAATCGGTGCCGTCGGCTTCGCGCTCGTCACCGGCTTGGCCGCCACCTTCTCAACCGGCTTTGCTGCCGGGGTCGATGCGTCGGACTTGGGACCTTTACTGGCCATGATCGGCTTGCCTCCCGCGTTATTGCTGCACTGCAATATAAAGCAAAGGGGCGTATTTGCAAGGCAAAATGGTGCGGCGCAACATAACGTTACACGCGTTGACCATGCTATTGATCTACAAGCTTATTTTGTACGGACATAGCTCCCGGGAGCATCTGCGATCGCCGGCAGTGCCCCTGCACCCGGACGCCGCGCGCCGGTCGCGTCGACCATCGCCGCATCCTGCGTCCGCAACCATTCGATCCAGTCGGGCCACCAGCTCCCCTTGGTCTCGGTCGCCCCCGCGACGAATTCCTCGATCGACCCGACCGGCGTCGGGTTCAGCCAATATTGGTATTTGTGCGCGGCGGGCGGGTTGACGACGCCAGCGATATGGCCGGAGCCAGCGAGCACGAAACGCTTCTCGCCAACGAACAGTCGCATCAGCGCCCAGACGCTCTCAGCCGGCGCGATATGATCCTCGCGTCCCGCCTGGATATAGCTTGGCGTGGTGACCTTGCCGAGATCGATCGGGGTGCCGAGCGCGCTCAGCGCGCCCGGCTTGCTCAGCAAATTGTCGCGGTACAGATCCGTCAGATAGCGCCGATGCCAGGTCGCGGGCAAATTGGTCGTGTCGCCATTCCAGTGCAGCAAATCGAACGGCGCATAGTCCTTGCCGAGCAGATAATTGTTGGTGACGTAATTCCAGATCAGGTCGCGCCCGCGCAGTTGATTGAACACCGCCGCCATATAGCGCCCGTCGAGAAACCCGTCCTTGGTCACCGAATCGATCAAAGCGAGTTGCTCGTCGGAGACGAAATGAAGCAGCTCCCCCGCTTTTTCGAAATCGACTTGCGCGGTGAAGAAGGTCGCGCTCTTGACCTTGTCCGCCTCGCCCCGCGCCGCCAGAATCGCGAGCGTCGCCGCCAGCGTCGTTCCCGCCACGCAATAGCCGATCGTATGCACCGCGGGCACGTCGAGCACATCGCGCACCGTATCGATCGCCTCGATCTGCGCGGCGATATAATCGTCCCACACCACATCCTTCATGCTGGCATCGGCCGATCGCCACGACACCATGAACACGGTAATCCCCTGCTCCACCGCCCAGCGAATGAAGCTCTTCTCAGGCGTCAGGTCGAGAATGTAGAAACGGTTGATCCACGGCGGGAAGATCACCAGCGGCACCGCCAGCACGGTTTCGGTCGTCGGGCTGTACTGGATCAACTCGTACAGATCGGTGCGCAGCACGACCTTGCCCGGCGTCATCGCCAGATTGCGCCCGACTTCGAACGCCTCCGCGTCGGTATGCGTCAATTGCCCCTTGCCGAGATCGGCGAGCATGTTCTGCAAACCCTTGAGCAGATTCTCGCCGCCGGTTTCGATCGTCTTCTCAAGCACTTCTGGGTTGGTCGCGGGGAAATTGGACGGGCTGATCGCATCGAGAAAACCGCGTGCGGCAAAGCGCATCTGTTCGCGCTGCTTGTCGTCCACCCCCTGCACCGCCTCGACTTGCGCGAGCATCTGGTCGGACAGCAGGAAATAGCTCTGGCGGATCCAGTCGAACACCGGATTTTCCCGCCAGCGCGGATCCTTGAAACGCTTGTCGCGCGCCTGCTCGGGCGTTTCAGCAGGCGCCGGCGCTTCGCCGGGGGTCAGCATGCGCTGCCACAGGCCCAGGCTCTCGGTCCAGAAATCGCGCGTGCGGGCAAGCGTAGCGGGATCGGTCACCCCGGGAATCGGCGGCAGGACGCTGCCCGCCAGGTCCAGACCCTGCTCCAGCACCATTTGCTGCGCGCGCCCCAGCACCCATGTCCAATGCTGCAATTCCGCCAGACTCGGCAAAGCGACAGTGGGCGTATCCGGCATATCGGCCATCGGGCGGTCCTCTCGCTTCGTCCTGGCCCCGCCGGTCATTCCCACGAAAGCGCGAATGCCGTAAGGAGCGAAGTCTCTCTAGCCGGAATCCCTGCAATGTCCGATGAATTCTATCGCATCAAACGCTTGCCGCCGTACATTATCGCCGAAGTGAACGCGATGCGGGCCGCGGCGCGGGCGACCGGCGAGGACATTATCGATCTCGGCATGGGCAACCCCGATTTGCCGCCCCCGCCGCACGTGATCGAGAAACTGATCGAGGTCACGCGCAAGCCCGACGCGCATGGCTATTCGCAATCAAAGGGCATTCCCGGCCTGCGCAAGGCCCAGGCCAATTATTACGGCCGCCGCTTCGGCGTCGATCTCGATCCCGAAACCGAAGTCGTCGTCACGATGGGATCGAAGGAAGGCCTTGCCAGCCTCGCCACGGCCATCACCGCGCCCGGCGACGTGGTGCTCGCCCCCAACCCAAGCTACCCGATCCACACCTTCGGCTTCATTATCGCCGGCGCGACGATCCGCGCCGTGCCGACGACGCCCGACGAGAAATATTTCGAGGCGCTCGAACGCGCGATGGCCTTCACCGTCCCGCGCCCCTCGGTGCTCGTGGTGAACTACCCGTCCAACCCGACGGCGGAGGCGGTCGATCTCGCTTTCTACGAACGCCTCGTCGCCTGGGCGAAGGACAATCAGGTCTGGATCATTTCCGACCTCGCCTATTCGGAGCTGTATTTCGACGGCAATCCGACGCCCTCGATCCTGCAAGTGCCCGGCGCGAAGGATGTCGCGGTCGAATTCACCTCGCTGTCGAAAACCTATTCGATGGCGGGCTGGCGGATCGGTTTCGCGGTCGGCAACAAGAAATTGATCGCGGCGATGACGCGCGTGAAATCCTACCTCGATTACGGCGCCTTCACCCCGATCCAGGCCGCCGCCTGCGCCGCGCTCAACGGCCCGCAGGATATCGTCGAGACCAACCGCCAGCTCTACCACAAGCGCCGCGACGTCTTGGTCGAGAGTTTCGGCCGCGCCGGGTGGGACATCCCCTCCCCGCGCGCGTCGATGTTCGCCTGGGCCCCGCTGCCGCCCGCGCTCGCGCACTTAGGAAGTCTTGAGTTCTCCAAACAATTACTGACGCACGCGCAGGTCGCGGTTGCGCCAGGGGTGGGCTATGGCGAGAACGGAGAAGGCTTTGTGCGCATCGCGATGGTCGAAAACGAACAGCGGCTGCGGCAAGCGGCGCGCAACGTGAAGAAATATCTCCAGTCGATGGGCGTCAACATTCCCAGCACGAAGGCCGGCTGACCCCCGCGAATGCTGATCGACCCCCAATGCTGATCAACCCGCTGTATTCGCTGGCCGGCGTGCTCGTCGGGCTGCTGGTCGGGTTGACCGGCGTCGGCGGCGGATCCTTGATGACGCCATTGCTGGTGCTCGCTTTCGGTTTCCACCCGGCGACCGCGGTCGGCACCGATTTGCTCTATGCCTCGGCGACCAAGACCGTCGGCACGACCGTCCACGGCTGGCGCGGGACGGTCGATTGGCACGTCGTCGGCTGGTTGGCGCTGGGCAGCGTACCGGCGGCTGTGCTGACGCTGGTGGCGCTCCATTCCGCCGGAGAGCAATCGGCCACCACCGGTCGCGCGATCTCGATCGCGCTCGGCATCACGCTGATCCTGTCGGGGCTCGCCACGCTGTTCCGCGCGCGCATCGTCGCCACGCTGAAGCGCGCGTTCGGCAAGATCGGCCACACCCGCGCGCGCGAACTCACCGTGCTGCTCGGCATCGCGCTCGGCGTTTTGGTGTCGCTCACCTCGGTCGGCGCGGGCGCGCTCGGCATGACCGCGCTGTTGATCCTCTATCCCGATCTGCCGCTCAAACGGCTGGTCGGATCGGACATCGCCCATGCCGTGCCGTTGACCTTGCTTGGCGGAATCGGCCATTGGCTGCTCGGCTCGGTCGACGGCGCATTGCTCGTATCGTTGCTGGTCGGATCGATTCCGGGAATCGTGATTGGCAGTGTGATCGCGAGCCGCATATCGGACCGCGTGTTGGGGCCGATCCTGGCCGTAGTGCTGGCGCTGGTCGGCGTGAAATTATTGGGTTTGTTTTGATGGCGCGTCCGGGTTTCGCTTTTTCCTGCCAGTTCAAGGTCCGCTATGCCGAGATCGACGGGCAGAAGGTCGTCTTCAACTCGCGCTACCTCGAATATGCCGATGTCGCGGTCACCGAATTCTGGGACTGGACCGGGATCACGGCGGCGCTGGGCGAGGCGTGGGAGCGCACCGAATTCCACGTCCGCCATACCGAGATCGACTATCTCAAGCCCTTCGTGCTGGGCGACACGGTCGAGGCGTTCGTGCGGATCGGCCGGATCGGCGCGTCGAGCATGACGCAGAGCTTCGAGCTGTGCCACGCGGAAACCGGCGCGGTGCATACGAAGATCGAGATGGTCATCGTGAATGTGCACCTGCCGACGGGGAAATCGCTACCGATCGCGCCTGAGGTGCGGGCGTTTTTGGAGGCTTTGCCGGGGGGTTAGGGCGTGGCCTCATGGCATGGGGCAGCGTCAATGCGCGGGCTGAACGGCGAAAAATGGTGGAAAGCGGGAACGCCGCTTCGGAGCAGCGACTTCAGGTGAACGGACATTCGTCGTTACCTCAATCGAGGTGCTTCGTCTCCCGACGACGGACATTGAGCTCATCTTCCGACTTCTCGATCTCCGCTGAAAACATGCGCCAGCTACCCCGCTGCCGCGGGATAGCCCGCTCAATTAGCACGTTATCGAAGTTGCTTGGCTGAGTTAGCGAGCCAACGTACGTCGCCGGTCTTCGGTATGCTGCCTCCCTAAAACGATCCCCATCACCGACTATCTCCGCGTGTTGTTCAGGAGTTAGCTCAGGGATCGGTTTGCGCGGCTTGCGCCAACCTGGCCTACACTTATCCCAAAGCTCGCCGCATAATCCGGTATCGTCGACCGGTGGCCGATCCGCCAATTTGAATAGGCCCATCGCTTTCGCCTCATCAGGCATCGCCTGAAATGTCGCGTTAAGCGCGCCGAGGCTCGCCTTAAGGTCTTGCCCCCAGACGAAGTGTTGGTTCGGCCCGAGAAAGAGAGGCACCGAGGACCGGTGGAGACGATCGTTCGACACAAATATTTGCGCGAATGGCAGATAGTGAAGATAGGTGATATCGATTTTGTTGCTTGCGCGGCGATCGCCAATGATGCCGTTCGAAAGCGCCAGACTGAAATACAGATCGACTTCCAAACAGTGCGCCGCGAACGGAGCATAGTCCCTCAATGGCGGAGTGCCAGCCGTGCGCCACGCCCGGACAATGTCTTTGAGTGCTTCCGGAGGCAGCTCCAACAGCGAGTGCGCGAGCATTAAGGCGCGATAGTTCTGATTGGGCGCATCAATGATGTTCCTGGCGAGCGTGCGCGCCTCTTCGTGACTCTTTGGTATAATTTCTCGCCGCATCGCCGACCGGTACGCCTTCGAAATTGCAGTCAGATCAAGATCGGAGAGCGCATCCCGCCAGAGCTGGGCAGTGATCCGCTCAACCTCGGAGAACCGGCCTCGCTGCCAACGCTCAAAGGCATCGGCTTCATGTGATTTTTTGTAGACGACACCTGTCTTACCCTCCGCCCGTACCGGGATCCCCTCGGGAAGGGCTGGTCGGCCATCCATTGTTATACGATCTCCCAGTAGATCATCGAGAATGAGCTCCTGATGATAGGCGTTTACGTAGCTTTGAACGACCGGAGTTCGTTCAGCCAGCCCCCCTACAATCTGCTCAGCTGTCCTCCCGCGGGTGGTATCCTTGGCCAAATCCGCCATCGTTTCCGCGAAGAAAAGCGGTGTGATTACACAGCAAAACATTTGGTCGAGCATCACCGCCTCATCAACATTGAGGCTTTGCAAGAACGATTTATCGAAGATGAGCATCGGTCCCATGGGCCATCATATCATCTGGGGTTAAGGGTCTGAAACTGGAAAGCGAGTGGGCCGAATGAAGGTCGGCAATCGGGGCGGTTTCTAACTGTCCGCTTCCCCGACGAATAGCTGCCGTTCGACATCCCCTGAAGGGGAAGGAAGAAGAGCCGCAGTCTCCCCGACACGAAACTACTTCGTAAACCCAACCGTCAAATCAAACCGGATCCGCACCCACGCCCCGATCATCGGCTTGCCCCCAACCCGCGGAGGCCGCACCCGAAACTGCCATGCCGCCAGCCGCAACGCGCGCGACAGGCCGCCGCCCGGCGGGGATTCGTCGATCGAGCGGCAATTCTCGACGCGGTAATCGGGCGCGGTCTTGCACGCGATCAGCGCCCAGCCCGTGCCCTTGCTATATTCTTTCAGATAGGGGGCCAGTTCGGCGTCGCGCGGCTCGCGATACCATTCGGCATTGTAGAGCGCACCGCCGCCCGGCCCCTGCCCCGGCCCGTATGCCGCCACGCTGTCGCGCCCGCTATCCTGCCCCGCGCCCTCGCCCTGCGCCGACGGGATCTTGCCGATATCGGACGCGGCAAACTCATCCGGGCTGAGCTGGATCAGCTTGGTCGGCGGGGCCTTCAGCGGCGATGGCGGCGGCGCGACCGGCGGGGGTGGTGCGGCCGACGCGGTCTTCACCGGGTTGCGCTTGCTGGCGACCTTGGCCTTTTGCGCTTCCTTCGAGACCGGCGGGCCGATCGGGCGCACGTCGAAGGTGGTCAGCTTGGGCTGTTTCTCGACCTTTTTGAACATCCCGCTGCCGAGCGTGGTCAGCAGCAGCAAAATGAGGCCCTCGACCACCAACGCAAGGACGATCCCGCGCCAGCGTGGCCGGTCCGATGCGGAACTATAGGACTCGGCGCTCATCGCTGGCTTGCCTAGGGCGCGATGTGCCGCACCGCAACAGAGACTGGATTAAGCGAGGGTGACCTTTTGTTCACGTGATGCGGCATTTCACAAGACCGCTCCTCCCCTTCAGGGGAGGGGCGGTCTTACCCCGCGTCGGCCGACGCCGTGGTCCACCCCAGCGCCGGCACGGTGACCGAGCGCTTCCCCGCGAGATCGATCCGCGTGACGAGCAACCCGCGCCCCTCGATATAGCCGAGCACCCGCCGCGCGCGGCCGATCGAGGAAGTGCCATAGGTGCGCGCCAAATCCTCGTCGCTGGGGCACGGTGCGCCTTCGCGCGCGGCGCGGGCGACCAACAGGAAACAGCCGAGCATTTCATCGGGCAGATCATCCGCCACCGCGATCACCTCCGCCCATTCCTCATCAAGCCCGTCGAAAATCCCCGCGCGCGCCGCCGCGAGTCGCCGCGAGAAGGCCGATGGATCGAGCGGGGCCGGATGCACCCCGACCATCCGGCAGCGCACCTGAAAATCCTGATACAGCACCGATGCCGGGCGCGACGCCGCGTCGGGATCGGCGACGATCGCGTGGAGCACGTCGCCGATGACCTGCGCCAGTTGCGCGGCGTCATAGCGTGGCTCGGCGGGCGCGCGATCGGGTTCTGCCACCGTTTCGATCCGGTCGAGCACTTGCTCCGCGCGCGGTGGGCGCGGCGGCGGTGGCGCGGGGCGCACCGGCTCCTCCATTTCGGCGAACAGGAATTGCCGCATTTCGCCCGCTTGCTGTTGCGGCAAGGGGGTCAGCGTCGGGCCGCCACCGCGTGATCCGGTCTCGACCGCGCCGATCCGGATCGCCACCGGCCGCCGCGATACCGCCGGGCCGAGCGCGAGGAAAGTGCCGCGCGCGAGATCGCGAATCTGCTCCGCCTGGCGCCGCTCCATGCCGAGCAGATCGGCCGCGCGCGCCATGTCGATGTCGAGGAAGGTGCGGCCCATCAGGAAATTCGAGGCTTCAGCGGCGACATTCTTGGCGAGCTTGGCGAGGCGCTGCGTCGCGATGATCCCGGCAAGCCCACGCTTGCGCCCGCGACACATGAGGTTGGTCATCGCGCCCAAGGACGCGCGC
This sequence comes from Sphingomonas sp. HMP6, assembly GCF_013374095.1. Lineage (NCBI taxonomy): Bacteria > Pseudomonadati > Pseudomonadota > Alphaproteobacteria > Sphingomonadales > Sphingomonadaceae > Sphingomonas > Sphingomonas sp. HMP6. The sequence continues at coordinate 2,228,542 of NZ_AP022672.1, forward strand.
CGCACTTCCTCGGTCACCTCCGCGCCCTGCGACGGCGCGAAGACTTGCGCTTCATCGACCACCACGAGCGCCGGGTACCAATGTTCGCGTGGCGCATCGAACAGCGCCGACAGGAACGCGGCGGCGCAGCGCATCTGCCCCTCCATCTCCAGCCCCTCTAGATCGAGCACGACGGAGGTGCGATGTTCCCGGATTCTCGCACCGAACTTTGCAACTTCGGCGATCGAATATTCCGATGCGGAAATCGCGATATGGCCGTACGCGTCGCCCAAAGTGACGAAATCACCCTCGGGATCGATGATGATTTGCTGCACCTGCGCCGCGCTGCGTTCGAGTAAGCGCCTGAGAAGATGCGATTTTCCCGAACCGGAATTGCCCTGGACAAGCAACCGCGTCGCCAGCAATTCCTCCAGATCGATCGGCACGGACTGACCCGCGCCGTCGAGCCCCATGTCGACCTGAAACGTCATCGCGCTCGCATGAACGATGCCGGGGGGCGGGGGCAAGCGCTAACGCGCGTCGATCGGCCGGGGGTCTATCGTCCGGCTCTATTCCGTCCTGCCGCCTGCCGTGATTCTCTGCTACAGGGGTCGCCATGCACACACCCAGCCAGCACCTCACCACCCGCACCGGGTTCGACTTTCACGTCCGTCCGGCCTGCCCCGAGGATGAAGGGACGGTCGCCGAGTTCTTCACACACGTCACGCGCGAGGATTTGCGCTTCCGCTTCCTGACCGGCCTGTCCGAGGTCGGCCACGCCCAGATCGTCGCGCTGACACATGTCGACCATCGGTGGTCTGAGAATTTCCTGGCCTTCACCAACGACGGATCGACGATGATCGCCACCGCGATGCTCGCCTGCGATGCGACGTTCGAGCATGGCGAGGTCGCGATCGCGCTGTCGAAGGATTACAAGCTTCACGGCATCGGCTGGGAATTGCTGGCGCATGTCGCGCGCTTTGCCGAGGCCAAGGGCGTGCGCGTGCTCGAGGCGATCGAATCGCGCGAGAACCACGCTGCGATCGAACTGGAGCGCGACATGGGCTTCACGGTCGAACCCTATCCGGGCGACGACAGCTTGCTGCTGGTCAGCCGGAAACTGATGGCCGATGGCTTGCCGCCGGGGGCATATCCGCGCGCGATGTGAGGCTATGATGTAAGAGCGGCGACGTGCCGCGCGATCTGCAGCCCCTCCTGCGCGGGCATGGTGTGCGCAGGGATGGGGCCGGCAAAGGCGAGGTCGCTGCAAATGGCGGCGCGCACTGCCGCGTCGTGTTCGCCGATCCCGCCGGTAAAGACGATCAGATCGGCACCCCCCAGCGTCACGAGCATCCCCGCAATCGCCTTTGCGACCGAGCGGCAGAAGATACGGATCGCAAGGTCCGCAGCGGCGTCCCCGGCGGCATGCAGCACACGCAAATCGGACGACCGCCCCGACAGGCCGAGCAGCCCGGATTGCCGGTCGATCACCGCTTCGAGCGCTGCTGCATCCAGGCCGCGTTCGCGCAGCAGATAGAGCAACACGCCCGGATCGATATCGCCGGTGCGCGTGCCCATCACCACGCCGCCCGACGGGGTCAGCCCCATGCTGGTGTCGACCGAACGCCCGCCCCGCACCGCCGTCACGCTCGCGCCATTGCCGAGATGGGCGATGATCAGCCGCTCGGGCACCGCGTCGCCGAGCTGCGCCAGGATCGATTCGCACGATAGTCCGTGGAATCCATAGCGGCGGATGCCTTCCCCCCGCAGGTCGGCCGGTAGCGGCAGGACCGCCGCCACATCGGGCAGATCGGCATGGAAGCCGGTATCGAAGCACGCGACTTGCGGCACATCGGGATAGCGCGCCTCCGCCTGCGCGATCATCGCCAATGCCGCCGGGCCATGGAGCGGCGCAAAGGCGGAAGCCCGCTCCAATCGGGCAAGAACCGCCGGATCGATCAGCACCGGCGCGAACAGGTCGACGCCGCCATGGACGATGCGGTGGCCAATCGCGTCGGGTCGCAGATCGCCGATCGACCCGAACGGGTCGCCATCCGCATGCCTGACTTCCCCGGCCGATACCTCGACCACCGCCTGCCCCGCGTCATACCACCCGAACTTCACCGACGACGACCCGCCGTTGAGGGTCAGGACGCGCATCACCGTGTCCATTGCCAGTCGCGCACCTCGGGCAAATCCTCGCCATGCTCGGCGATATGGAGCTTGTGGCGCTCGATCGCGGTCCAATAGACGGCGCGGGCATTCGGGACCATGTGCGCGAGGCGCGGAATGCGCTCGATCGCGTCGAGCGCAAGGCGGTAGCGATCGAGATCGTTGAGCACGACCATGTCGAACGGCGTGGTCGTCGTGCCCTCCTCCTTATAGCCGCGCACATGGAAGTTATCGTGGTTGGGCCGCCGATAGGTCAGCCGGTGCACCAACGTCGGATAGCCGTGGAATGCGAACACGACTGGCTTGTCGGCGGTGAACAGCGCCGTGAAGGCCCGGTCGTCGAGGCCGTGCGGATGCTCGGATTGGGGTTGCAGCACCATCAGATCGACGACGTTGACCACCCGGATGCGGATGTCGGGCACGTGCTGGCGCAGCAGCGTGACCGCCGCCATCGTCTCCAGCGTCGGCACGTCACCCGCGCACGCCATCACGACGTCAGGCTCGCCCGCATCGCTGGCGAAGTCCCAAATTCCTGCCCCGGTCGTGCAATGCCGCACCGCATCGTCGATCCCGAGCCATTGCCATTCGGGCTGCTTGCCCGCGACGATGACGTTCACATAGCCGCGGCTGCGCAGGCAATGATCGGCCACCGACAACAGGCAGTTCGCATCGGCCGGCAGATAGATGCGCGCGACCTCCGCCTTCTTGTTGGCGACGTGATCGAGGAAACCAGGATCCTGATGCGACAGGCCATTATGGTCTTGCCGCCAGACATGCGAGGTCAGCAGATAGTTGAGCGACGCGATCGGCCGCCGCCACGGAATGCCACGCGTCACCTTGAGCCATTTGGCGTGCTGATTGACCATCGAATCGACGATGTGGACGAACGCTTCGTAGCAACTGAACAGCCCGTGCCGCCCAGTCAGCAAATAGCCCTCTAACCAGCCCTGGCAGAGATGCTCGCTCAGCACCTCCATCACGCGCCCGTCGCGGTCGAGATGCTCGTCGACCGCCTCGGTCTCCGCCATCCACGCCTTGCCCGTCACGTCGTAGACTGCCTGCAAGCGATTCGAGGCGGTCTCGTCGGGGCCGAAGAGTCGGAAATTGGCGGTGGCCATGTTGAGCGCCATCACGTCGCGCAGATAGTTGCCGAGCGTAGCGGTCGCCGCCGCCTTCACCGCACCGGGATCGGGGACGGCGATGGCGTGGTCGCGGAAATCGGGCAGGACGAGCGGCTTGAGCAGTTCGCCACCATTGGCATGCGGGTTCGAACCCATCCGGCGGTGGCCGGTGGGGCTAAGCGACGCATACTCCTCGCGGAACTTGCCGGTCTCGTCGAACAACTCGTGCGCGTCATAGCTTTTGAGCCAGGCCTCGAGCTGAACGAGATGCTCGGGATCCTTGAAGTCGGCGATCGGCACTTGATGCGCGCGCCACGTTCCCTCAACTGGCTTGCCGTCGACGAATTTCGGCCCAGTCCAGCCCTTGGGCGTCTGCAGCACGATCATCGGCCAGCGTCGCCGCACTGGATCGCTCGCACCATGGCGTGCCTCGGCCTGGATATCCTGGATCTCCGCCAACACGCGGTCCATCGTCGCGGCGAGCAATTGGTGCACCACCGCCGGATCATCGCCCGCCACGAAATACGGTTCGTGGCCGTAACCGCGCATAAGATCGGTCAGTTCTTCGCGCCCGATCCGCGCCAGCACGGTCGGATTGGCGATCTTGAAGCCGTTGAGATGCAGGATCGGCAGCACCGCGCCATCGCGCGCCGGGTTGAGGAATTTGTTGCTGTGCCAACTCGTCGCGAGCGCGCCCGTTTCGGCCTCGCCATCACCGACGACGCAAGCGACGATCAGGTCGGGGTTGTCGAACACCGCGCCATACGCATGCGCCAGCGAGTACCCAAGCTCCCCGCCCTCATGGATCGACCCCGGCGTCTCGGGCGCGACATGGCTCGGGATGCCGCCGGGCCACGAGAACTGCCGGAACAGCCGGTCCATCCCGCCGGTGCTGCGCTCGATCGCGGGATAGCGCTCGGTATAGGAGCCTTCGAGATAGGTGTTGGCGACCAACCCCGGTCCGCCATGGCCCGGCCCGATCACCGCGATCATGTTGAGATCGTGCGCGACGATCAGCCGGTTGAGGTGGACGTAGAGCAAGTTCAGCCCCGGCGTCGTACCCCAATGCCCCAGCAGCCGCGTTTTGACGTCGGCAAGCGTCAGCGGCCGATCGAGTAGCGGATTGGCCCGCAGATAGATCTGCCCGACCGACAGATAATTCGCCGCGCGCCAATAGCCATGCATCCGGCGCAGCATATCGGGCGACAAAGGGTCGGACGGGAGTGACAAGTCCGCCGGTACGGCGGACGCGATCGGATCGGACATCGGAATTCCTCAGATCGCAAGCAAGACCAATGCATAGGCCATCCGGCGCGGGTTCGGAAGGGTCGGCAGCAATCGCCGCTGCCGACCCAAGTCCGTGCGGTTCATTGGCTTTGCCAGCCGCCGCCGAGCGCCTGAAACAATGACACGCGCGCGTTCAGCAGATCGGTCCGCAATTGCACCCGCGAGAGATCGACCGAGAGCAAGGCGCGCTGTGCGTCAAGCTGTTCGAGATAGGGGCTATACCCGGCGCGGTAACGATTGGTCGCATGCCGCAACGTTTCCGCCACCGCCACGCGCTGCGCGCGCAAGACGCGGTCCTGTTCGGTCAGCCGGTCGATCGCCGCAAGCGCATCCTCGGCCTCACGGAACGCCTGGAGGGCGACGCGCTGGTAGGCAAACGCCGCCTGATCGCGGCGCGCGGTCGTCGCATCGACATTGGCGCGCAACCTGCCTCCTTCAAAGATCGGCGCGAGCACGCTGGCGCCGACCGACCACAGCGTGATCGGATTGGCGAGGAGCGTGGACAGCGCCGCACCACCCGTGCCGGTCAGCCGCAACGTGGGCAGATATTGCGCGCGTGCCGCCGCGATCGTGGCGTCCGACGCCGCGAGTGTCCGTTCGGCCTGGGCGATATCGGGGCGGCGGCGCAACAGATCGGACGGCAGGCCGCCCGGGATGCCCGGCGTGACCAGCGCGTCAAGGGTCGCGCCGCGCGCGATCGGCCCGGGCGTCCGGCCCGCCAGGGTGCTCAGCGCATTCTCCTGCCGTGTGATCGCCAGTTGCACTTGCGGCAGGATCACGGCGGCGGCCTGATATTCGGCCTCGGCCTGACGCAATTCCAATTGCGAGGTATAGCCGACGCGGGCACGCGACCCGGCAATGCGCAAGGCTTCCGCGCGCGCGGTGATCGTATCGCGAACGACTTGCATGCGCGCATCGAGACCGAGCAGCGTCAGATAACCCGACACCGTCGCCGCCGTCACGCTGAGCGCGGCGGACGCGCGCGCGGCGTCCAGCGCGGAGGTGTTCAGACTTGCGGCGGTGATTTGACTGTCGATCCGGCCGAACAGATCGACTTCATACGACGCCTGAAAGACCGGCTGGGCACCCGCGCTCGTCACGGGCGTTCCGAACGGGCTGACGCTGCGACCATAGCTGCCGCCTGCCCCCAGATCGAGCGACGGGAAAAGCTGCGCGCGGGCGAGCGATTCCTGCGCCCGCGCCTCACGCACCCGCGCCGCGGCCGTCGCGATATCGGGATTGTTCGCCAGCGCATCGGTGACCAGCGCATCGAGCGACGGGTCGCCGAAGTCGCGCCACCACTGCGCCTTCAACGGCACGGTGGCGATAAGCGGGGTCCGCCAGCCGTTCGGCGGCACGACACGCGCCGCCTCGGGTCGCGGCGTCTGGCCGGGCATACATCCGGCGAGGACGAGCGCAATAGTGCCCGTGGTTGCTAAGTGCCGCGGCCTCATCGGCGCGACGCCGTGTCGACTCGCGCCTCGACCGACATGCCGGGGCTGAGCCGCTGGTGCATCGGATCGCGCGGATCGAGCGCGATTCGCACCGTAATGCGCTGCGCCACCTTGACGAAATTGCCGGTGGCATTGTCGGGGCGGATTACCGAAAACTCGCTGCCTGCGGCTGGCGACAGGCGCTCGACCGTTCCGCGCAACTCCGCCCCGCCAAGCGCATCGATGCGGACCGTGGCGCGTTGGCCGGGCCGGATCAGCGCGGTCTGCGCTTCCTTGAAATTTGCCGAAACCCACACCTTGGGCGGGACCAGCGTGGTCAATTGCGTGCCGGCCGTGACATATTGGCCGAGCCGCACCCCGACCTCACCCAGCCGCCCGTCCTGCGGCGCGCGGATCACCGTATTGGCCAAATCGATCTGGGCGAGCCGCACCGCCGCGTCGCCGCCCGACACCGCCGCCTTCAACCCGCCACGCCCGACTTGCACGGTGCGCACTTGCTCAGCCGCAACGCTGCGCTGCGCTTGCGCCTGCAGTACCGCGGCTTCAGCCTGACGCAGCGCGGCGAGCGTCTGATCGCGTTCGCGCAGCGACACCGACCCTTCCTTCACCAGATCATCGACGCGGCCCATATCGGCCTGGGCGCGTTGCAACTGCGCGCGCGCGTTGAGCACCGCCGCGCCCTGACCGCCCAGCGTCGCCTCGCTCGAACGCTGGCTCTGGGCGGCATTGGCAAGCGTCGCGATCTGCCCGGCGCGCGCGGCGATCGCCTGTTCGACGCGCTGGCGATAGATGCGATCGTCGATCCGCGCGATCACTTGTCCGGCGCGGACCGTATCGAAATCCTGCACCAGCACTTGCGCGACATAGCCGTTCACTTGCGGCGCGATGATCGTCGTCTGCCCGCGGACATAGGCATTCTCGGTCGCTTCGATCGCAGACGTGAACGGCGGCAGCCGCCACGCATACAGGATCAGCAACACGCCGATGACAGCGAGCGCAATGAAGCCCAGCGTCGCGCCACGCCCGCCGCGCGGCGGTGCCCAGCCGCGCCTTGGTACCTCGGCTTCGGCTACCGGTGCGGCGCTCGCGGCACCGGGTCCGGTCTGGGTCTCGACCGGATCGTCGAGCCGCGCTGCGTCGTTAGGATCGGTGTCGCGTTCCACCGGCCGGCCGTCTTCGGTCATGTCGCTTACCTTTGTGCAATCATCTTTTGGAGTGCCGCCAGCTCCTCGGCGAGCGGGTTGATCCCGCGGTATTTGAGCCACGCCCACCGCGTCAGCAGCCATGCCAGCACGAGCAGCGCGAGGACAGAGATCAGCAGGAACACGTCGTTGAAGGCGAGAATGTTGGCCTCCCGCGCAACTTGCTGGCCGAGCAGGGTGATCCCCTGCGTCTGGCTCTGGACCGGATCCCCGAGCGCGCGGGCATAGGCGCCGCCGAGTTGCTGCACCCGCGTCGCGACCAGCGGGTCGCTCAGCACCAGCGATTGCGACAGCGCGTTGGAATGGAATTTCTCGCGCAGGATCTGGAAGCTCCCAAGAAACGCCGCGCCGCCGAGGCCACCGAGCGTCTGCGAGATCGAGAACACCGCGGAGAAGCTGATGATATGGCTCGGCCCTTTGGACAGCGCGCGGAGCAACCCGACCATCATCGTCGGACCAACGAAATAGAGTGCTGCAAAAGCGATCAAAGCCTGGCTCAGATAGAGATTTTCCGGGCGCGTGAGATTGGTCGCGCTCGCGTCCAGATAGGCCCCCACCGCGATGAGGGCGGTAGCGAAGATCACCGGGCGCAGCAGATCGAGCGGATTCAGCAACGCCATGCTGATCGCCAGCCCCGCAACCGATGCGAGCGTGAGCAGCGCATAGAAACCCACCAGCTGGTCGTTCGTCATGCCAACGACGGTGAACAGGCCGAGCGCTCCGAAATTCTGTTCCGAGAGCAAAATTCGAAGCGCCGCGGCGACCGCTGCGAAGCGCAAGACGTCGCGGCTCCCGATCCAGCGGGTGTTGAGCAAGGGGTTGGCCCGGTTATGTTCGATCAGTAACGCCGCGGAAATGAGGATGGTGGCTCCGGCTAGCGCCCACCCGAGCCACGGCGTGCTCCACCAGATGATGCGGCCCTGCGCCAGCACCGCGCACAACAGCGCCATGCCGGGCGCGAACAGCGCAAAGGTCAGGAAATCGAGTGGCTCGAACGCCTCAACCCGCTCGCTGGGCGGCAAGCGCAGCAACGCGACACTGCCAAGACAGGCGAGCGTCAGGCCGAGCTCGAAGACGAACAGGTTCTCGATATCGCCCTGCCCTAATAGGAAAGGCGAAACCACGCGGGCCAACGGCGTCGCGATCTGGCCGAAGCCGACGCCCAGCACGAACCCGCCGAGCCGCTTGGCTGCCGGCATCGCTTGCATGATGTAAAATAAGGCGAGCGTCGACAGGCCGCTCGCCACCACCCCGCTTGCCGCGCGCAGAAACAGCTCGAAACTGTAACTATGGACGAACAATTGCAGCACGTTCAACGCCAGGAACCCTGCGAGCGTGGCGCGGGTGAAGCGCTGAATGCCGAATTGCTGGCGTAGTTTGATGAGCAGCAGACTCATGCAGATGTTGGTCATCGAATAAGCCGCGGTGAGCCAGCCGCCTTCGACCGGCGTCAGGCCCAGCGCACCCTGTATCTGCGGCAGATTGGCGAGCAAGAGGCCATTGAGGAAGCCGCCCGCGACAGCCAGCAGTACGCCGATTGCGAAGTATCCGACACGCCGCCGCATCGGATGCGACGGAGTCGCGGGCGATCCGGGCATGAACGGACGCTCATGCGGCAGGAATTCATGGGGAGGCGCGGGGACGGAAATGCGGACCACCTGTTCTGTTCGGCAGCGTAACAATGTTCGGAACTGCGATTTGTTGCAGCGCGGCGCATCGACGCTGCATGCCGGTCGAGACGCCTAACCGTGACCCGCGACACGAGCGATACCGAGGCTGACCGCAGATATGGCACGCAACCCACTGATATAGCGATCATAGTCCCAGGCTAACGTCGCCCGGGCGCCCGGGTCGCGTGCGCGCCGCGAACTGACCAAAGGTTAGGACGAGGCCGGCAAATTGCACGAGTGGTAGTACCATATTGGTTATTTGCGCAGGATCTCGCCCTTAAGCACTTTGCAAAATGCGATGAGATAGTAGTACCATATAGACTATTTTCGAGAGGGTGGAGGGTTACCCCTGATAAGAGCGCTCTCGCTCGACCATTCTCCTGCCCGGCACGCGCCGGATGATCGGGCACGAAGCTTTGCCAATCCCCGCACCACCGACGCATGCGGTCCTCCGCGCCGCGATCGCATGCCCCCTTGAATACCATCGTAAAGCTAGATATACCGATCAGTATCAGAAGGAGCCACGTGCTTAATCGTGGTCAGATGAGGGGAGTGTCGATGGTAGATCGCCTTTGCTTGGCGCGGTATGCGTCTTTGGCCATGCTAATGGTGCCGAGCCTCGCGTACGCGCAAGCCGCCCCAAGCGCGCCACCCCCCGCTACTGAGGCCTCCGACAAAGACGGCTTCAACGATATCATCGTGACGGCGACGCGCGAGAACACCTCGCTCAGCCGCGTTGCCGCATCGGTCACCGCGCTTTCCGCCGCCGATATCGGTCCGGGTGGCGTTTCCAACATCTCGGACATTCAGGTCGTCGTTCCCAACGTGTCGATCGGCGATCAGTTTGGCGTGAACCGCACCTTCATCCGCGGCGTCGGGCTCAATAATTTCGATGTCGGCGGCGAAGGCGCAGTGGCCTTCCTGCAAAACGGCGCGCTCCTGCCGCGCCCGGCGCAACAGCTCAGCGGTTTCTTCGATCTCGAACAGATCGAAGTCCTGCGCGGACCGCAGTCGATCCTCTACGGTCGCGGCGCGACCGCGGGCGCGATCAACCTCGTCACCGCGCGCCCAAAGGAGGCGCTAGGCGGCTTCTTCCGCGCGACCTACGGCAATTACGACGCGAAGATCCTCGAGGGCGCAATCGGCGGAAGCCTGACGGGCGATGACACGCTGCTGGTGCGCGTTGCCGGGAAGTATGAAAAGCGCGGCGGCTATGGCACTAATCTGTTCACCGGTGCCGCAGTCGATAATCGCGATGCCTACTCCTTGCGCGGGACGATCATCGGCAAGATCAGCCCGGCGGTTAAGGCGACGCTCGTCCTCGACCATTTCAACGAAGACGACAATAATTACGCGTTCCACTATTTCGGCCCATCGGTGGTCCCCGAAAATGCGCTCCCGCACACGCTCCTCGGCGGTCAGACGGTGATCGGCTACTATAAAGCGCGCGGCCAGACGCCGAACCTGCGCAACATCTATTCGGACCAGGAAGCGATCAACCGCCGCAAGGGCTATGGCGCGACCGGCACGCTCGATTTCGATCTTGGCGCGGCGTCGATCAAGACAATCACCGCCTATCGCAGTTTCGACCGTTTCCAGCGCGACGATCTCGATTCCTCGCAGGTGAATCTGGCCGGCCAGAACAATTACGTCGAAAAAAGCCGCTCGATCAGCCAGGAAGTGACCGTCAATTATCAGAGCGGTGCCTTCTCGCTGCTCGGCGGCGCGATGTACTTGAACGAAAAGCTGACCGGTCAGGTGCTCGTGCCCACGACCAATCTCGGGCTGTTGTTCGGCCTGCCTGCCAACACTTTCGACAATGGCGCGTATGAGCAGAATGGCGTCGTGAAGATCGACGCCGTCGGCGTGTACCTCCAAGGCAGCTATGAAGTCAGCCAGGCGGTGAAGCTGACGCTCGGCGCGCGGTACAATTACGAACATCGCAGCGGCAACGGCTATTTCCGCTTCGATGCGATCGGGCTCAACATCCCGACCAATGTCGCGAAGGGCTGGTCGGCGGTCACGCCCAAGGCGCTGGTCGAATATCGCCCGAGTTCGACGACAATGCTCTACGCGAGCGTCACAAAGGGGTTCAAATCGGGCGTGATCAACGTCGGCAGCACCGATCCGGCGATCGATCCCGAAACGGTGTGGAGCTATGAAGCCGGCTTCAAACAGCGCTTCCTGAACAATCGCGTCCGCCTGAGCGGTGCGATCTTCTATTACGATTACAAGAATTTGCAGGTCAGCTTCGTCAACGCGAATAGCATCGTGCAGACGATCAACGCGGCGACCGCGCGCAACTACGGCGGCGAGCTGGAACTCGAGGCGCGCGTCGGCGGTGGCCTGTCGGTCAATGCCAACGCCTCCTACCTCAACGCCAAGTTCACGAAATTCTGCAACGCTTATTACGGTGCCGCTTTCCCGGCGCGCGCGGGCATTTCCTATGCCGCCTGCCCCGGCCAGCCCGGGCTGGTCGATCTGAGCGGCAACCGCCTGCCCAACGCACCGCGCTTCTCGCTTGGCGGCGGCTTCACCTGGGACGTGCCGGTCGGCGAGGGCAAAGTGACGCTGAACGGGGACGGGAAATGGCAATCCAAGGTCTATTTCACCGAGTTCAACAATCGTGATGCCGAGCAGGATGCCTATTTCATGGCGAATATGGGCCTGACCTATCATGCAGCGCGCGACCGCTGGTCGCTGGGTGCGTGGGTCAAGAACATCGGTGACGAGTTCGTGATCGCGAACAACATCATTGCCGCCGCGACCTATCAATTCCCGCGCGTCGGATCGGTGATGCCGCCACGGACCTATGGTGCGACGCTGAGCTTCAACTTCTGACGGTTGGGACAGACACGGTGGACCGCTTTCAAATCGGCAAGATTGCGGTCCACCGGATCGAAGAATGGAGCGGCACCTTCAGCCCGCCGAGCGAACTGTTCCAGGGCTTCCAAGCGGACGATTGGGACCGGCGCGAGCGCGAATTCGTCCCCGAGTATTTCGATCCGGCCTCGGGCAAGCTGGTAGCGTGCCTGCAAAGCTGGGTGCTCGATACCGGCGATCAGCGCATCCTTTTCGATACCGGCGCCGGCAATGACAAGGATCGTCCCGATCTGCCGATCTTCGCGCATCTGCAGACCGATTTCCTCGGCCGCCTCGCCGCCGCCGGCTTTCAGCCTGAGGATATCGACACCGCCGTGTGTTCGCACATCCATGTCGACCATGTCGGCTGGAACACGCGGCTGATCGACGGCGTCTGGCAGCCGACCTTCCGCAACGCGCGCTATGTTCTGCCGATGCGCGACCGCGATTATTGGGACCCGGAGGTCGAGAGCGTCGGCCCGGGCTATGTCGGCACGCTGGTGAATGGCGGCATGTATGAGGATAGCGTGCGGCCGATCCTGGAGGCTGGCCGGGCGGAATGGGCCGATGACGGATTCGAAGTTGCGCCGGGGTTCGTGCTGCAATCGCGGCCGGGCCATACGCCGGGAAGTAGCGTGATGCGCGTTACGTCGGACGGGGTGGAGGCGATGTTCGTCGGCGACGTGGTGCACCACCCCGCGCAAATCTACGCGCCCGAATGGAATAGCGCGTTCTGCGAGGACCAGGACCAGGCGCGCGAGACGCGGCGGCACGTGCTGGGCGAAGCGGCCGACCGCGAGGCGCTGCTGATCCCGGCGCATTTCGGCGGCAGCCATGTCGCGCGCGTGGTGCGCGACGGGACAGGCTTCCGACCGATCTTGTCGCCTGCTTTATAGCCCGGCCGCGTCAATCCCCCAGGCGCGCAAACGCTCTGCCCCACCCTCACCGGCGCGGACGGGTGCCGCGGGCAGCGGCGACGGGGTACGATCGAAGCGCGGCGCCGGGGCAGGCTGCAGCGCCCCTGCCACCGTCACATGGACATTGCGCGCGACATTGGCCGGATGCCGCGTCGCTTCCTCCGGGCTCAGCACCGGACTGAGGCACGCATCGAATGCGGCGAAGTGCGCGATCCAGCTATCGCGGTCGCGCGTCGCGAAGATCGCCTCCAATTGGGCGTTGCGCACCGGCCAGCAGACCGGATCGAGATGATCGCCGAACTCGGCCGGATCGAGCCCGACGCCGCGGATCAACTCGGCATGGAATTGCGGCTCAAGCGCGCCGACCGCGACGAACTTGTCGTCGGCGGTGCGATAGCAGCGATAGAAATAGGCGCTGCCGTCGAGCAGATTGCCGCCGCGCTGCGGCCGCCAGCGCCCCATCGCGGTCCAGGCGAAGATCTGCGTCACGAGCAAAGAGGCCCCATCGACCATCGCGGCATCGACGACCTGACCGCGCCCGCTGACCGAGCGTTCGACCAGCGCCGCGAGCACGCCCACCGTCAGCAACATGCCCCCGCCACCGAAATTGGCGACGTAGTTGATCGGCGGCACCGGCGGCCCGTCGAACGGCCCGATCAGGCTGAGCCCGCCGGTCATCGACAGATAATTGATGTCGTGCCCGGCCTTGTGCGTCATCGGCCCCGACTGGCCCCACCCGGTCATGCGCGCGTAAATCAACCGGGGATTGGCGGCGATCAGGGGCTCCGGACCGAGGCCGAGGCGCTCCATCACGCCAGGGCGGAAGCCTTCGATCAGAATGTCGGCGCGGGTCGCGGCCGCGATCGCCAGCGCCTTGCCTTCGGGCGATTTCAGATCGACCGTGACGGAGGGGCGACCGCGATTGAGGAAATCGTCGCGCTCGTCTCCGCCGCCAAGAGCCTCACCCCGGTGCCGGTCGATCCGCAGTACCTCCGCGCCCATATCGGCGAGCATCATCGCGCCGAACGGCGTGGGCCCCAATCCGGCGAATTCGACCACGCGGATGCCCGCCAGCGGACCGCTCACCGGGCCACCGCGCTTATGCTGCGGGCCAGCCCCGGGCGTTCCGACACGTCACGCGCCCGCACATCAGCGACACGCAATTGCTGATCCATCAGAACTCAATTTGTGGTCCCCCATCGTCACTGCGGACCTATAGTGTGACGAGTCTGAGATAGGGCTACCTGTGGGTATTGCCGCGGTCAAGCTGCGCAAGATCCATTTTGCGAACATCGGTATAAAAATATACTAGCTAGTAGGACGCCTATGTGCATAATGTCCGCAAGACCGCAAAGATATGCGTCGTAGCAGGAGATGACCGTGGCAGACGTGATCCCGAGCCAGATGACCTTTACCGTTACCGAACGCGTGACGATGGGCAAACCGGCGCATGAAGCCGTCCGCGAACAGGCCGAAGTCATGGGCGCGCGGCGGGTCTTCCTGCTGACATCTGACACGCTCCGCCGCGAAACCGACGAAATCACCAAGATCGAGGCCGCGCTCGGCGATCGCCACGCCGGCACGCACAGCGGCATCTCCTCCCACGCCCCGCGTTCCCACGTTCTGGCTGCCGCCGAGGCCGCGCGCGCGGTCGATGCTGATCTGATCGTCGGGATCGGCGGCGGATCGGTTATCGATGCCGGCAAGATCATCCCGCTGCTGCTGAAGCACAATGTCCGCACGGTCGAGGATTTCGAGCCGCTGCGCACCTATGTCGACGACGCGGGCAATGTCATCAATCCGGTCAAGATCGGCCCGGACATCCGCACAATCTGCGTGCCGACGACCTTGTCGGGCGGCGAATTCAACGCACTGTCGGGATCGACCGACGAAGTGACCGCGCACAAGCAAGGCTATGAGCATCGCACGATGGCGCCGATCATGGTCGTGCTTGATCCGGCGATGACCGTGCACACGCCCGAATGGCTGTGGTTGTCGACCGGCGTGCGCTCGGTCGATCATGCGGTCGAGACGCTCGGCTCCAAACTGTCGAACGACTTCGCCGATGGCCTTGCCGACAATGCGCTGCGCCTGCTGGTCGAGGGGCTGTCGCGCACCAAGGCGGATCCGAACGACATGGCAGGGCGGCTGAAGTGCCAGATCGGTGCGTGGCAATCGATGATCTCGATCATCGGCGGCGTGCCGATGGGTGCGAGCCATGCGATCGGTCATATTCTGGGTGGCACCTGCAACGTGCCGCACGGCCACTGTTCGTGCGTGATGGCGCCGTACGTGCTCGAGTGGAATGCCGAGCATGACGACAGCCGTCAGCACCGCATCAACGCCTGTCTCGGCAACACCCATGCCACTGCGGGCGCAAGCCTCGATGCCTTCATCCGTTTGCTCGGGATGCCGCGCACGCTCGGCGAAGTCGGCGTCACCGAAGAGCGCTTCCAGCAAATCGCGGAATATACCATGCTCGACATTTGGGGCCGGACCAACCCGCGTCCGGTGACCCAGCCTGCCGACATCCTGGAAATTCTCAGAAGGGCCGCATGACAAAATCCAGCGCCGCCGCCGCCAGAACGCCGCCGGTTTCCGAACAGAGCGCCCGGGAAATCAAGCCCGGCGTCGTCGCGTTCAAACGCGCGCGGATCCTGGAGGAAGCCAGCGCCCTGTTCTACGAAAAGGGCTATGAATCGGCGACGCTGGAAATGCTCGCCGATCGCCTCAGCGCGACCAAGCCGTTTCTCTACACCTATTTCAAAGGCAAGAGCGCGATCCTGAGCGCGATCTGTGAAGCCGGCGTGCAGGAATCGCTCGCCGCGCTCGACCGGATCGAGGAAATCGAGCGCCAGCCGATCGACCAACTCAAGGCATCGCTGCGTGAAGTCGCCGAGATCATCGTCAAGCGGCACGAATATCTCGTCATCTATCAGCGCGAGATGATGAACCTCGATCGCACTGATGCGCAGCGAATCCTGCGGCTGCGCCACGAATTCGACCTGCGCATCGGCAAGTTGATCGAGGATTGCGTGCGCGACGGATCGGTGAGCGTCGACAATGCGGCGGCGATGTCGGTGTGGATCGGCGGGCTGCTGAGCTGGATCATCCATTGTTATCGTCCGGGCAGCAAACGCTCCGCCGAGACGGTCGTCGATCAGGCGGTCGAAGCCTGTCTGCGACTTGTCGGCCTGGCGTGACGGCCACCGGGGCACGCACTTTTCGGGAGGCAGAGACTGTGACGACGACCCTGGCGCGTCCGCGCGACTTTAGCGATCCGCGCATTCCCAATCGCGACGAATGCGTGCTGCGCTATCTGGTCGATCGCTGGGCAAGCGAACGGCCCGACAAGACCCACGTCATCTTCGAAGATGGCGAGGAATGGAGCTATGCCGAGCTGCGCCGCCGCGTCATCGACAAGGCTGCGGGGCTGGAAAAGCTCGGCGTGCGGCAAGGCGATTATGTCGCGGCCTGGCTGCCGAGCGGGCGCGACGCGCTGATCGCTTTCTATGCGATCAATTATCTCGGCGCGATCTTCGTGCCGTTCAACACTGCGTACCGCGGCAATCTGCTGGCGCATGTCGTCGCCAATTCCGGTGCCAAGGTGATGATCGTGCATCCCGATCTGGTCGAGCGGCTGGGCGAGATCGATCGCGCCGATCTGCAACAGCTCGTCATCGTGACAAACGGCGTGGCGCCCGACATCGGATTGCCGGTGGTGCGCTTCGACGCGATCGGCGGGGACACGCTCGCCCCGCTGGACCGCCCGATTGAGCCGTGGGACATCCAGTCGATCATCTACACCTCGGGCACGACCGGCCCGTCCAAGGGCGTTTTGTCCTCCTATCTCCACATGTTTTCGAATGCCGGACCGGAATCCTGGCCGATGGTTGGGGAGGATGACCGCTACATGTGCGTCGCGCCGATCTTCCATATCGGCGGCATGGGCCCGCCGTTCGTGATGCTCGCGCGCGGCGCGTCGGTCGCGCTGATCGAATCCTTTTCGACCGAGCGTTTCTGGGACATCGCACGGCAAACCAAATCCACCGTGGTGTTCCTGCTGGGGGTAATGGCGACCTTCCTGATGAAGCGCGCGCCCGGCCCGGAAGACCGTAACCACAGCGTCCGCGCCGCCTTCATGGTGCCGCTGACCGACGACGCGCCGGCCTTCACCGAACGCTTCGGGATCGACATCTACACGATCTTCAACATGACCGAGATTTCGTCGCCGATCGTGTCGGAGGCCAATCCGGTCAAGCGCGGGACGTGCGGCAAGGTGCGGCCGCATGTCGAAGTGCGGCTGGTCGATCGCAACGATTGCGAGGTGCCGGTCGGCGCGATCGGCGAGATGCTGGTCCGTACCGATCGGCCCTGGGCGATGAACAGCGGCTACAACCGCAACCCACAAGCGACCGCCGAGGCCTGGGCCAACGGCTGGTTCCACACCGGCGACGCCTTCCGCCGCGACGAGGACGGCTATTTCTATTTCGTCGATCGGGTGAAGGACGCGATCCGACGGAGGGGCGAGAACATCTCGTCGTTCGAGGTCGAGGTCGAGGTGTGCGCGCATCCTGACGTGCGCGAAGCCGCCGCGATCGCGGTGCCGAGCGAATTTTCCGAGGATGAGGTGATGGTGGTCGTGGCTCCCGTGCCGGGCCGCACAATCAATCATGAGGAACTCGCCGTGTTCCTGATGCGCGAGATGCCGTATTTCATGGTGCCACGCTACATCCGCATCCTGCCCGAATTGCCCAAGACGCCCTCGGCTAAGGTGCTCAAGGGCGATCTGCGCAAAGAAGGCATCACGCACGACACGTGGGACCGGGAAAAAGCCGGGATGCGCATCCGCCGAGAGGTGTTTTCAAGCTGATCGCGCGGCGCTCACGCGGTCAATCCAATTGATTTTAGCTACCATATAGTAGTTATTTAATATCGACGGTAAGAGTTTCGCCGTCGGTGCCATGTCAGGAAAAACGATGACGGCAAAGGAAGTTAGCGGCCCATCCTCGGGCGAAGAGCTTGATCCGGTCCGGCTGCGGCAGGGGATCGACGCGGCGAACGTCCCGGCGTTACTGATGTGTCTGGTGCAACTGACCGGCGATCCGGCGTGGCTTACGGGTCCGTTCGTCCCGCGCCGTGGGCGGGGATTAGACGACAATGATAGCGGCGGGCTGAGCGACGAAATCCAGCGCACGATTCGCGATGCGGCTTATGACGCCATCCTGGCCTGGTCCGCCGGCGCTCCGCTGGCATTACCGCGCCCCAGCAATGCCGAACTTGCCGCGATGCTCGGCATCGCCATGTGCGAGCCGGTGCCCGAGGATTATGGCGATGTCGTCGCGTTTTCGATGCAACTCGATCCCCCCGCCCGGCCCGCGCCGCCCAAGCCCGGCATGACGGCGATCGTTATCGGCGGCGGCATTTCGGGCATCTGTGCGGGCATCGAACTCAGCCGCGCCGGGATCGACTATGCGATCTTCGAAAAGAATGCGGATTTCGGCGGAACGTGGTGGGAAAATCGCTATCCCGGCTGCGGCGTCGATACGCCCAATCTGACCTATACTTTTTCATGCAAGCCGGCCGACTGGTCGCAATATTTCCCGCTGCAGGGCGAGATCGAAGCCTATCTGCTCGACACCGCGCGCAGCTTCGGCCTGTACGACCACGCGCACTTCGGCACCAAGGTCGATCGCGCCGAGTGGATCGCCGCCGACAGCAAGTGGCGTGTCACCACCACCAACGGTGACGGCGTCACCGAAACGCATGTCGCGGATATCGTGATGAGCGCGGTCGGGATCCTCAACATCCCGAAATATCCGCACATCCCCGGCCTCGACAGCTTCACTGGGGAGGTGCTGCACACCTCAGCCTGGCGCGACGATGTCGATCTCTCCGGCAAACGGGTTGCCGTGGTCGGCAATGGCGCGTCGGGGATGCAGGTCGCCCCCGCAATCGCCGATCAGGTCGCCGAAATGACGATCTTCGCCCGATCGAAACAATGGATCGCGCCCTTCCCGCAATTCCGTAAAGCGGTGCCGGAGGGCGTTCGCTATTTGATGCGCGCGTTCCCGCTATACCGTCACTGGGTCGAGCAGCGGCTGTCCTGGACCTTCAACGACCGCGTCCACGGCACCTTGACCCGCGATCCCGACTGGACCGATCCGACGCGATCGATCAACGCGGTCAATGATGGGCACCGGCAGTTCTTCACCAAATATTATGAGGAGCAATTGGGCGACCGGCAGGATCTGCTGCCACTGGTGTTACCCGATTACCCGCCCTTCCTGAAGCGGATGCTGCTCGACAATGGCTGGTTCCGCACGCTGCGCAAACCGCATGTGCGGCTGATCCCGGAGCATCTCGCCGAAGTGCGCGGCGACACGCTCGTCGCGGCATCGGGCGAGGAAGTGAAGGCCGACGCCATCATCCTGGCGACCGGGTTCCAAACGACCAATGTGCTCGGCTCCTATGACGTGATCGGTCGCGATGGTCTCGTCCTGCGCGACGTGTGGGACGGCGACAATGCGTCGGCCTATCTCGGGACGCTGGTGCCCGGCTTCCCCAATTTCTTCATTCTATTGGGGCCTAACGTCGGTGCCGGACATGGCGGCAGCATGATCCGCAACATCGAGAACCAGGCGCATTATGCGATGCGGATCATCGATTCGCTTATGACGCACGACGCCGCCTCGGTCGAAGTGCGCGACGACGTGTATCGCAGCTATGTCGCCAAGCTCGATGCCGCGCATGAGAAGCTCGTTTGGACACATCCCGGGGCCGAGAATTGGTATCGCAATTCGCGCGGGCGGATCATCGCGATAACGCCGTGGCGCAACGATGCCTTCTGGCGAATGACGCGGCAGGCCGACCCAGAAGACCTGAATTTCGCAGCCGCCGCAAGCTGATCGAGCCTGGGGTCGCATCACCGGGCAAAGGAGAGACAGGACCATGACCGATACCGCCGAGATCGCGCCGTTCGACCCTTCCCTGCCCGCGCTGATTACCAATCCGTATCCGATCTTTGCGGACCTCCGCGAGAACGACCCGTTCCATTGGTCGAAGCTCGGTTACTGGGTGGTGTCGCGCTACGATCATGTTCGCGAAGTGCTGATGAACCGCAAGGACTTTGGCACCGGTGACTTCGCGGAAAACCTGAAGCTGTTCTACGGCCCAGATTTCGACGTGTTGGATAATTCCGGCTATCGTTGGCTGTCCGAGGTGTTCATCGCGCAGGACCCGCCCCAGCACACGCGGATCCGCGGGCTCGTCACCGGCTCGCTCACTGCGAAGCGGGTGCGCGCACTCGAGCCGCGCATTCGGGAAATCTGTCAGGAACTCACCGACGCCTTCATCGCCGACAAGCAGGCCGAGCTGATGACGCAGTTCGCCTATCAATTGCCAGTCATGGTCATCTGCGAACTGATGGGGATCGACTATCAAACCCCCAAGATGGCGGGATTGATCGCAGCGATCCCGGAAGCCTTCGTCGTGTTCGAAGCGCGAAAGCTGACCGAGCAGGAACTCGCTACCGCCAACCGCCGGATCGACGAACTGGAGGCCTTCTTCCTCGCGGAGTTTGAGGACCGGCTGGCCAATCCGCGCGACGATTTGCTGACTGCACTCGCGCAGACCGGCGAAGCCCCCGACGGATTGAGCGTCCATGAAGCGACCACGGTGGCGATCGCCTTGTTCGGCGCCGGGTTCGAGACCACCGCCAACATCATCGGCAACGGGCTGTACCTGCTGCGCCGCCATTCCGACCAATGGGACCGCCTCGTCGCCGATCCGACGGGCCTTGCCGCATCGACCAACGAAGAAGTGCTGCGCTACGAAAGCTCGCTGGTCGCGACCTATCGCACTGCGCTGAACGACACGACGATTGCGGGACACCCGGTCACTGCGGGGCAGCGCGTGCTGGCGCTGGTCGGCGCAGCGAATCGCGATGGCCGCCAATTCGCCGAACCCGAGCGGTTCGACATCGCGCGGGGTGCCGCCGACCATATGTCCTTCGGCGGCGGCATCCATTTCTGCGTGGGGGCCGAGCTGGCCCGAATCGAGGGGCGGATCGCGTTCGAGCATCTTGCCAGCGTGCTGCCCGGTCTGGAGGTCGATCTCGACACGGCGACGTGGCGCGAGAATTTCCTGTTCCGCGGGCTGACGCGGCTCGAGGCGCATTGGGACTGACGCCGATGGCTGTGCCGACCATGCTCGCCCTCACCAGCGACGCGCTGGGCCGGCCCGAGGCTTATGATTTTCGGCATGTGCCGGTGCCCGAACCTGGCGAAGGCCAAGTGCGGCTGCGCGTCGAGGCGGTCGCGCTCGGCTATGTCGATGCGCTGATCGCAGCGGGAGGCTATCAGCACCGGCCCGCGCCGCCTTATGTGCCCGGCGCGGAGATCGTCGGCGTGGTCGATCGGGTGGGCCCGAACGTGTCCGGCGTCGCCGTCGGACGGCGTGTCGCAAGCTGGCAATTGCTCGCCGGCGGCGGACTGGCCGAGTTCGCGCTTGCCCCCGCCGATGCCCTGATTCCGGTCCCTGATTACCTGTCGTCCGTCGTCGCGGCATCCATGCTGCTCGATCATCTGACGGCTTGGTACGCGCTGTTCGATCGTGGTGGCTTGAAAGCCGGCGAGAGCGTGCTGGTTCTAGGGGCCGGCGGGGGCATCGGTAGCGCTGCGGTACAGCTCGCCGCGAAAGCCGGCGCACGCGTGATTGCGGCCGCGGGGACACCGCTCAAGCGCGACTATGCCACCGCGCTCGGGGCCGAGTTCGCGATCGACTATCGCGCACCCGACTGGCGCGACACGCTGCGCGCGACGCTTGGGGGGGCGGTCGATCTGGTGTTCGATCCGGTGGGTGGTGCCAGTTTCGAACCGGCGTTCCGGTCGCTGGCAAAGAACGGACGCCACCTCATCCTGGGCTTTGCCGGCGGCGATGTGCCCAAACTTCCCGCCAATCTCCCGCTGCTGAAGAACGGCGCGCTGATCGGCGTCGATGCACGGCATCTGTTCGAAAGCGATCTCGAGCGCGCGATGGCGATCTGGAGCGCGATGTTCGCGCAGGCCGCCGACGGCGACCTGCCGCCCCGATTGCTCCGGTCCTACACACTGGCGCAAGCCAGGCCGGCCTTGACCGCGCTCGTACAGCGTGACGCCGTCGGCAAGGTCGTCGTCGTCGCTGCGGGTGTTCGGACGGCATGAAGCGAAATGGTTCACCCCCACTGAACTTGTAGCAATGCCCGATGCCTTTGGAGAGCGCGGAGGGAGGATCGCTAAAGCACGATAAAAAATCGTTTTATGTGCTGGCGACCCTAATGTTTTCCGCACTTTTTCCTTGCGGGCGCTGATCCGAGACGTTCGCAGGCCAGTCCCCGGCGGGCAGCGGGGGCAGCGCATCGAACGCGCGCCGCGACAGGCCGAGGTCGAGCTGATCGCAGCCGAACGTGATCTGATCCCGCGGCACCGAGCGCAACTCCTCGGCAATCCCGCCAAGTCCGCCGGTCGCGACCACGACATAGCTGACGACGCCGGTCTCGCACTCGATCAGCGCCTCTACCGCCTTCCCAACATCGTCCCCCTGCACGTCCCGTGCCGTCATGCCCGCGATTCCCGTCGCGGTGAACAGTGACGGTACGGCCGCGCGGCGGCTCTTGCTCTTGGCTGACTGGCCACCATCCTCATACGCACGCTGCCGCCCCAGCCACCGCCAGATCCCAACAAAATTCACAAGAGTCAGGAAGATGTTGGTTGCGACAAGATTGGTCTGCCCGGTCGACAGGCCGACGATCGACCAGCATACCGACCCGAGCGTGAACACGACAAAGCCCCAGCCGGTAACCCGCGCGCCGAGATTCGCCGCCGTCATCATCGCAGCAATCATCGTGGCGACCGGTGCAATCCATCCTGCGATATCGGACACGAGCGTTTCCTAAAGGTTGGCGTCCATGGCGCCGGTATGTCGTCATCAGGCCGAGATTGGGGGCTGCGCGACCCCTTATAGGCAGAGTCCGCCGCGCCCCATTCCACACCTTTCGCCCCAACACCCGAGCCGATCACGCGTTCCATCTGCGCCGCCGCGATCCGCCCGGCGACGGGGATGCCGGGGCGTTTGGCACGTTGCAGGGCCGCAAGGCGTTGGTGACCGGCGGCGCTTCACGAAACGGCTGCGCGGTGGTGCAGGCTCAATCGGCGAGATCGATCCGAAGCAAAGTTGCAACCTGCTTGAAGGCGCGTTCGGGGGCGATGCGATCCTCTTCCCGCAGCATTTCATCGACGGCAAAACCGAGCTCGACCGCCAGCCGCAGGCGTTGCCACAAATCGCTACGATCCACATGCGGAAGGTGCCGCGCATAAGCCGCGACGAGCTGATCGGTGACATACCGGTGCGATTCGAGGCGGACATGCACCAGTTGCGGCGTGGCATGCAGCGCGCGCAGGATCCAGACGGCACCCGGCTCGGATTGCGTCACTGCGGCGGTTTCGCGTAGCAATTCCTCGATCCCGTCGCGTAACGCCGCCACGCCGTGCTCGGCATGGCGCGCGATCCACTGTTCGAGCACGACGTTCTGCCGCGCCATAAGACGCCGTCCGAGTGCCTCCAGCACGGCATATTTCCCGTCGAAATAGCGGTACAGTGCGGGCGGCGTCAGCCCGGCGCGCGCGCAGATCATGTTGGTCGAAATGCGGTCGATCCCGACCTCGGCCAGCAGAGTGCCCGCGACATCGAGCAAGCGCTCATAGGTCGCGTGGGCGCGCTCCTGCTTGGGTTGCGAGCGTTTCGAGACAAAGGGCGTCGTCATGCGTCGGCGCTATGACGCACCGATCCCGCGGCCACCAGCGCCAACACCGCCGTGCCGAGGCAGATCGCGCCGAACAGCAGAACCGGCGTGACGGTGCGATCCGCGATCAATCCGCTTGCAAGCAGCGGGCCGAGGCTCGATCCCACCAATTGCGCGCCCCCGATCAACATCGCGGCCCGCCGGGTTGGATCGGCGGCGATGACGAGCGGCACCTGGAACGGCAGCGCGAACAGCCACAGGAAGCCGAACACGGCGCTCGCCACGACGAACAAGCCGGAAGGCGCCCACGCCATCGCCGCGAGCAATCCGAGATTGAGTCCGCCCACGCACAGGATCGTGGTGCGTGGCGGCAGACGCCCCGCCAATACGGTCGCAGCGCCAGCGCCGATCACTTGCATCGCCAGCGATAGCGGCACGATCAGGTACACCGTCTGCATCGGCACGCCGCGCTGCAACGCCAACGGTTCGACATAGACCCAGATTGCAACGATGAACGCGAGGTAGAGAAGGACGCCGACCAAAGCGAGTAGCCCGCGACTGTGCGGTAGCGTCCCGGATTCCGCGTCCCCGCCGCTGGCCGCGTGCGCATCCGGCATCCACCGCAACGCGAGAATGCCAGCGAGCGTCACTGCCCCAAGCGTGCCAAACCCAAAGGTGCTGCTCGCTGCAAACAGGCCGAGAATGCTGGCCAGCGCGCATTGGACGAGCGTCTGTAGCGCAAGGTAGATTCCCGACCAGCGCTCGGGCCGCGCGGTGCCGACGATGAAGCCGATTGCGATCCAGACCAGTACGCCCTCCCCCAGACCGGCGGCAATCCGGGCGGCGAAAATGCCGCCGTCGCTGCACAGCGGCGTGGCAAGATCGAGCAGCCCGGTTGCCAGCAGCGCGCAAAACGCGATCGCGCGCAGTCGGTGCGCTGGCAGGATGAAGCTCGCAGCGCCCGCTGCGATCCCCATCGCCAGCAGCTCGACCGTGGCGAGGCCGCCCAGCGCCGCGACCGAAAGACGACCTTCCAACGCCAGCGCGCCAAGCAATTGCGGCTGCAACCCGGCGATCAGCACGCCGATCACGCCGACGGCCAGAATGGCCGCGACGTGACCGGCGCGCCCCGTCACCGTGCGCGTCCGCGCGCGCTGACCGGCCAGATCTCGACCAGCGTGCCGTCCTGGACGACATGATAATGGTCATAGAGGTTCACGGTCGGGTCGCAGTGCGGAACGGTCAGGCTGACCAGGTCGCCCGGACGCAGCGCCAGGCCGATCCCCGGCGCGACGAGCGCGGCATGTTCATCCCCCATGAAGATGACCATCGTCTCGGGCGCTGCGCCGCTGCGCACCTGCGCCGCCCCACCGTCGGTCGACAGCGACTTGAACCCGGCATCGATCGTGACCAGCGCGTCGTGATTGGCGCTGACCACGCGCGCATCGACCGCAAGCGACGGTTCGAACGGCGCGGTACCGTCGCCGGTCAGGTCGCAATCGAGATATTGCTTGTCCATGAAGACATACGAACCGGCCTGAAGTTCGGTGAAGACCCCGAGTTCGAGATCGATACGATGCGTGCCCGTGCCTGATCCGGTCACGATTTCGGGCGGGTAGCCCGCCTCGGTCAGCGCGGCGATGACGCGCGACAGATAAGCGGTCCGCTCGACGATCGCGGCATGGCGCGCGGCATAATCCTCGACATGCTGCTGTATCCCGCAATAATATTGCACGCCGCGCAGCGTGATATTGTCGCACGCCGCAATCGCCTCGGCGAGTGCGACCGCCGCCTCGGGCGAGGCGACGCCGGTGCGCCGGATGCCGGGGTCGATGTCGATCACAACATCGAGCGTCGTACCCGCTTCGGCGAGCGCGTGCTGCATCCGCGCGACGACGCCGGGGTCATCGACCGCCGCCATCAGCCCCGCGCTGCGGCCGGCCAGCGCCGCCAGCCGCACGATTGCCGCCGGTGCCGCGACGGGCGAGGTAATCAGCAGCCCGAGGATGCCACCATCGGCGAACACCTCTGCCTCGCCGATCTTGGCACAGCACACACCGACCGCGCCGCGCGCGATTTGGCGGCGCGCGATATCGACGCTCTTGTGCGTCTTGCCGTGCGGCCTGAGCGCGATGCCCTGCGCCGCAGCCAGCGCCTGCATCGCCGCGATGTTGGCATCGAGTTGATCGAGGTCGAGCACCAGCACCGGCGTGTTGAGCGCGGCGCGCGAACCCTGTTGGCCGATCAGGTGGCTGTGCAGTTGGAGGTCGTCCATCAGGAAAACAGCTCCGCCAGATGGGGGTTGAGGAACTTGCCCGCGGGATCGACCGTCCGCCGCACTTCGCGATAGCGCTCAGCCATCGGATACAGCGTGTCGACGTCGCCGCGCGCGAGCGTGTGCCGCTTGGCCCAATGCGGCCGTCCGCCAGCGGCGCGGAAAATCGCCTCCGCCTCGGCGAAGGTCTTGCGCCACGGCATCTTGGCGTATTGATGCATCGAGATCGCCGCCACCGGCCCGGCATTCATCGGGCTCATCCAGATATCGTCCGGCGCCACGACGCGAAACTCGAACGGGAAGGATATCGGCAGCCGCTTGCGACGGATCCAGCCGACCACTTCCTCGAGCGCGTCGAGTCCGACCGCGCGCGGCATCTCATATTCCATTTCCTCAAACCGGATCGTGCGGTCGGACGGAAAGATCGCATGCGCCGGGCCGCGTCGGTTGCCGTTCATCTCGGTCTTCATCATCAACCGCTGGAGCGTCGGGATAAGCGGCGGGATCAGCGCGCCGACATTGAGCACGCGACGAAACGTCGCTTCCTCCATATCGGTGGTAGAGGGCGGCGGATCGCACGGATCGGTGAGGTCGAGCGTCTTGAGGATCACGCTGTCGGCGTGCGGGAAGAACCAGAATTCCACGTGCCGGTGAGCCTTGACCAGATCGTCATAGCATTCGCGGATTTCGTCCCACGGCTTCTTCTCGATCCGCTCCGACAGGTGGAATGCCGGCACCACCTCCGCGACGATCTCGGTCGCCACGCCGAACAGGCCGAGGGAGAGCCGCTGCGCCTGGAAAAGGTCGGGATTGGTCTCGGCATCGCACCACACCGCCGCGCCGTCCGCGCCGATCAGGCGGAACCCACGCGCGAACGTCGCCAGGTTGCCGAGTTCGTGGCCGGTGCCATGCGTGCCGGTCGCCATCGCCCCGGCGAGCGACTGCGGGTTGACGTCGCCCTGGTTGGCCAGCGCCAGCCCGGCATCGAACAACGCGGCGGTGAGCTTCTTGATGCTCCACCCCGCCGGGATGCGCGCGGTGCGGCGGTCCGGTGCCACGGTCAGCGTGCCTTGCAGCTCCTCAAGGCTGACGATGACACCGTCCGTCTCGCACAGCGGCATGAACGAATGGCCCGCGCCCACCGCACGCACGCTGCTGGCACCGCGGATCGCCTCCGCCAGCGCCGCCTCGCTGGTCGGGCGCAACACCGGCGCGCTCGCCCGCACGCTGCCGGACCAGTTCGACCAGCTCATCTCGAGGCCAACTTGGTGCCGTCATCCGCGTCGCACGCGCCCTTCAGCGTCTTGATATAGCGGATCACCAGTTCGAGCCCTTCCTTGTGCGCGAGATTGCGGCCGAGCTCGGGCATCATCGCGCCGGGATCGGTGCTGGCCATCCGATAGGGCAGGATCGAGCGATCAGGTTGGCCCGGCACGATATCGAAGGGGCGATCGCCAGTGCCGCGCCCGGCGGCAACGGGCGGCTTGCACATGCCGAGCACGCGCGGGTCGACCGTCTTCGCGTCGAGCCACAGGCCGGACGTGCGCGCTGCGCCCTGCTGGTTGTGGCAATGGCTGCAATTGATATCGAGATAGGAACGCGCCTCAGCCGCGCTACCGGCCGTGTCGTCGTGCCAATCGCCATTGCGCGGCGCGCCCTGCCCCGGCACCCCGGTCAGATAGCCCAGCGCCGCCAGTCGCCTGAGCTGGTTGATCTCGCCCCCCTCGCCCGGAAAATCGCGGTTCAAATGGCGTGCCTTAAGGCCGATCGGATTGGTCGCGCGGGTGCGGTAATCCTGCGCATGGCATCCGGCGCACTGGTTCTGGTTGGGCACGGTATAGGTGAACGCATCCCGGCGCGCGCCGTCGACCAGGGTCAGCGGCATATCGGCACCGGTGCGCTCGAGCGTGGCATCGCTGCCCGCGGCATTCCACACATAAGGCAACGCCACCCAGCCGGCCGCGCGCTTCACCAGCAGCCGGGTTTCGATCAGCCGGACATGGCGCAAATCCAACCCGCTCACGCCATTCTGGTAACTGGCCGGCGTGACCTTCAACACCTCGCCGCTGGTCTGCGGTACCGCGGCGCTGGCGGGCGTTGAATAATAGAAGGTCTTGGTGACGATCGTGCCGACCGGGAAGTCGAACCATTGGTCCGCATCATATTTCGCCGCGTTGCCCTTGGGCATCCAGATCGTGCGCCATTTTTGCGCATAATCACTGAACAATGGCGCGTTCAGTTCATAGGTGACCAGCCCGGCGCGCGGCGCAATCCGACCGTCGGCGAGCATGAACAGGCCCCAGTCGGAAAGTTTCGCGGGATTGTCGTCGGCATGGAAGGTTACGGCACGCGGGGCGGTGCTGCACGCGCCGATGAGGAGCGCGACGAGCAACACGCCACATCGCGTCAATAGTCCGTCACGGCTTTCGCCGGGGAGGCGCGCAATGCGGGGATACGCGAACACCGGGAACCTCACGACGTGGCGCTGTCCTTGGTCATCGCCGCAGGCAGCACGATCTCCTTCAGCCGGGTCGCCGGCGCACAATTCACCGTCGTGTCGATCCGCGCCTTGGCGGATTTGCCCGGCCCATCGATGTTGAGCAGCTTGGCCGTGCCGTTCTGCACGCAGATGCCTGGGCTTTTCAGCTTGGGATTGGTGAAGCCGTCCCACAACACGTCCGGCAGCCGACCGCCACCCAGCGCCTTCAACGGCTCGAAACGCCCCCCCGGATCATCGCCGCCGCCCGAGAAGCGATTGCCGGTGACATAAATGTTCTCGGGGAACGGATCATAGGCCGCGGCGATCCCGTTCTTGGTATCGAAGCCAGTCGAATAATAGCTCGAGATCAGCACGTTGCCGGTCTTGTTATCCTTCAGGTCATTGTCGAAAATCTCGACCTCGTCGTTGGAATTGACGATCACGCCCGAACCCGGCGGCACCGAGCTGACCGCGCTGCCCTTGGCACCGAAATTCGCATGGTTGTTGGCGGTGACGGTGTTCTTGTAGACCCGCGTCTTGCTGCCCGGCACCGGCAGATTGGGCATGTTGAACACCAGGATGCCGCCGGTATTGCCGGTTGTCGTGTTGCCATAGACGTCGGCGTTGCTGGAATTCTCAATCTCGATCCCGGCGACATTGTCCTCGGCGCGATTGTTGCGCACGATGATGTTGCTCGATTGCCCGACATAGATGCCGGCGTCAGAGGCGCCCTTCACCACCGTACCCTCGATCAGCACGTTGGTGACTTGCACCGGATAGAGGCCGTAGGCGCCGTTGCTGGTCTTGGGCCCGCCGGTCCATTCGGCGCGCACGCGGCGCATCACCGCATTCTTGGTGCCGTTGATTTTCAGCGCGTCGCCCTTGCTATCCTCGAACGCCAGATCCTGGATCGTGAAATCGTCGCCGGTCACCAGCATCCCTTCGGCGCCGGAGGTGGCGCGCGCGAAGGACAGGATGGTCTTGTCCATCCCCGCCCCCTTCACGGTGACGCCGTTGGCGGTAAGGCTGAGGCTGCGGCTCAGCGCATATTTGCCCGCGGGAATGTCGATCACGCTGCCCGGCTTCGCGTCGAGCAGCTTCTGCTGGAGGTTCTTCTCGAAATCCGGATCGATCACGAAGCCCTGCGCATCGGTCTTCGGCGCACCGCAGCCGGCGAGCGAAGCGAGGATGGCGGCACAGCCGAATGTGGCAAGGATCTTGCGCATGTCTCTCTCCTAGAAACGGAAACCAAATTCGACGCCGTAGAAACCCGGCCGCTCCGCGCGCACGTACGGCGTCTGGAAGATATCGGCCGAGATCGTATTGAGTGTGCGGTAATAGCGTTTGTCGAGCAGGTTCTCGGCATAAGCCGAGATCGTCACATGATCGCCCGGCAAGCGCCAGCCGATCCGCGCGTTGACGATGTTGCGTGCCGAGCGGAGCGCACCAAGCTTTGAGAAATCGACGAACGGCGCAATCGCCGTGTCGATCGCACGCGTCGCGCCGTTGATCCGCTGCTTCGTGGTGTAGCTGTAGCTTGCGTCCGCGAAGAGCCCGCCCGCGCGGAAATCATGCTTGTAATGCGCGCTGGCGACGCCGCGAAAGGCCGGTTCGCCCGTCGCCTGCCCGGAAATATCGACGCCTTGCTCGATCCGCGTCACCCAGGTCGAGTCGATTGCGCCGGCGGTGAAGCCGACCGTCAAATCGCGCGACACGACGAACTGGGTATCGAGGTCGACACCGTATGCCTGCGAATCCCCCGAGCGCGTGATGTACTGCGGCAACGCGCCGCCCGTGTTTTCCAGACTGATCGACTGGCGGTTGCGGTATTTGAAATAATAGCCCGAAAGGTTGAAGCGAACGCGCCGATCGAACAGCTCGGATTTGAAGCCGCCCTCGAAATTCCATACCCGTTCGGGGGCGAAGAACGAGTTGATCTCGGTCGAATTATAGCCGCCAGCCTTATAGCCGTGCGATGCCGACGCATAGAGATGCAGGTCGGTGTTGACGTCGTATTGCACGACGAAGCGCGGCGACACGTCGCTGAAGCTTTCGCGCCGCGTGAAGGGTACGCCTTCCAGCGCGCCGACATCGAAGATCAGGCCGTTGGGCCCGACCGTCGCGCGAAAGAAGTCGGCCGCGCTGATCGATGCAGCATTGGGAAAGGGCGATATGCCAAGGACCGCATCGGTGATGGCATTGTACAGTGCGCCCGGCGCGGTCAGCGTTTCCAAGCCAAATGCGTCGAACCCGCCGTTGGTCCACGTAAACTTCTTCAAATCGCGGGTGTAACGGATGCCTGCGGTCAAGCTCAGCCGATCGGTGACCTTATAGGTCGCATCACCGAATGCGGCTAAGGAATCGTTCGCCGCGCGGTTGTTCATGTCCTCGCGGAATTGTTGGCCGAACACCGGCAAGCCGCCGAAGGTGTTGAGGATCGTGAAGACCGGGAAACCGGCCACCTGGTCGAGCAAGCGATCGACCGAATCGCTGAGCAGCGTCGCGGCGCTGGTTTGCCGCCCACGTTCGTGAAAATAGCTTCCGCCGACGATCGCGCTCAGCCGGTCATTGTCAAAGCCGACGCGAAACTCCTGGTACAGGCTGCTGTTCTTCTCGATATTCTCGGTGTCGAAATAGCGCGTTGGATCGGCGGTGCCGTCCTCATCTTCGCGATTGTGCGTTTCGAAGTGCTTGAACGCGCTGATGCTAGTCAAGGTGAGCGGCCCGGTCCGGTGCGTCGCGGTGAACGACACTCCGTTGAGCAAGCGCGTTTCCTTGTCGCCGATGACGTCGTTGGTATACGGTCCGCGCGGATCTTTACTGAGCGCCGCGTCGCTGATGCCGATCGCGAACGGGCCGTCCTTGGCGGTATCGTCGTGATCGTAAGCGAGCACGAAATCGGTCGCGTCGCTCGGGGCCCAACGCAGCGCGGCGCGCCCCGATTTGTTATTCTCGCTTTCGCGTCGCCGGCCGGTGAGAGCGTCCCTCAGATAGCCTTCGCGGTAATTGGCGACGCCGTTGAGGCGGAGGAACAGCGTATCGGTGAGCGGCAAATTGAGCGTCGCATCGCCGCGGATTTTCTTGAAATTGCCGACTTGCACCGTGCCGCTCAGCGAGCGGATATCATTCGGCTTGTTGGTGATGATCGAGATCGCCCCGGCCGAGGTGTTGCGACCGAACAGCGTGCCTTGCGGCCCCTTCAGCACTTCGACGCGCGCCACATCGTTGAAGAAGATCAGCGACGATCCCGATCGCCCCGAATAGATACCGTCGATGAAGATCCCGACCGAGGGATCGGTACCGATCCCGAAATCGTCGGTCGCCACGCCGCGGACGGTGAAGCCCGGCTGCGTGACCGACGTATCGTTGATCGTGAGGCCGGGCGTGAAGGTGTCGAGATCGCCGATCGATTCGGCCGTCAGTGCCGCAATGTTGGCCGCGGTGAAGGCGGTAACGCTGATCGGCACCTTCTGCAGCGATTGCTCGCGACGCTGTGCCGTGACGACGATATCCGGCAGTTTTTCACTCTCGGACCGGGCGTCGGGTGCCGGGTCCACGGCCGTTTGCCCGCGCGGGGCGGCGGGATCGCCCACTCCGTGCGCCGCAGCAGAATGGCCCCAAACCATTGCCAGCCCACAGCAAAACGTTGCGTATCGCTTCATACTCATGCTCCCCAACACGGTATCGATCCGCAACTCTATCATAGAATATAGTGTACGCTATCCTTTTCTCGAAACATGCCGCAGAGGCAGATATTTAGCGGATAGCGCTGGGTTCAGAGGCCCGCATTCGGGCGCAGTTCCGTGCTGGCGTGCGCCAAAGTCACATTGCGCCTGCACCCGCAAAAATCGCGAGCGCGACCATAAGGCGGCCACCGTGTCGCTTCGACCCAAACCCGGGACTCTAGCCAGGTTGCCGATCAGAGAATTTAGGCGCGAAAGGCAGCACGGGACCCCGATCAGTCACGGCTTTCCTCAAACGGGTCGCTTCGTGGCCTCACGAAACGCCCGCCTGGGACGCGAAAACCGACTATGGTTTCAGCGAAAACATCACGGCTTGTAGCGCAAGCCCCGCCGAACTTTAGCGTGATCGGCCGTCAGAACTTATATCCCAATTCGAGGCCGTAGACACGGCGGTCGCCCGGGGACAGGAACGATCCGCCGAACTCGATCGCCGGAATAACCTCGTTGAGGTAGCGTTCGTCGAGGAAGTTGTTGGCGTAGATGCTCGCCTTCCACGCCTTGCCTTCCAGGCCGAGCCGCAGATCGAGCACGCCGAACGCCCGGCGCTTCGCCTTGACGTAATTGGCGTCCCCGAACGAGGCAGGCAGCGTGTTGAGCGCCGAGATCGGGATCAACCCGCTGAACAAGGTCGGCCGCGGCTGATCCTGAACGGTGTGGAACCAGGTCGGTCCGGTGACGCGATAGTCCGCCTTGAACAGCAGGTTGACGCGCGACGACAGCGGCGCCTGCATCTGGCTGCCAAGGTTGATCGTGTAGTCGGGCGTATAAGGCGATTTGTTGCCGACCGTGTACGGGCGCGAACTGTTCTTCTTGATCTCCGAATCGGTGTAGTTGAACGCGCCATAGACGTTCCAGCCCTTGACGATCCGCGCATCGACATTCGCCTCGACGCCCTTCAGATCGACCCGGTCGATGTTCGAAACCACGCGCAACAGGCCGAAGCTGCCGACGAAAAATTCGAAGAACTGCATGTCGCGGACTTGCGTGTAATAGCCCGCCAGGCTGTACGACACCGGCCCGACGCGCCCCTTGATCCCGGCTTCGTAGGCGCTTGAGCGCTCCTTGCGATACTGGTCGTTGATCGAGACGTTGGCGTTGATCGCCGGGATCGTGTTGCTGTTGAAATTGGCGTTGACGATCGCCGCCGAACCCTGGTTGTTGAACCCGCCCGATTTGAACCCGACGCCCCAATTGGCGAACAAATTGGTGCGCGCCGCGATCTCCCAGCGCGCGCTGAGCTTGGGCTGGAGCTGCCGGAAGGTCGCGCTCTTGTCGGTCAGCGGGCCGAACGCCTGGCCGGGGTTGATCGGCCCGCCGGTGAATGGATCGCGCGCGGTCGGCACCAGACTGTTCGCATGGCGCTCCTCGACATCGTAGCGCAAGGCGACACTCAGATCGATCGCATCGGTCGGCTTGAACTCGGTCGAACCGAAGGCCGCATAGACATTGGTGCGGAAGCGGTCAGCGAACAATTGCGAGGTCGGATTGAGCGAATCCGGCGCATTATAGAGCTGCTTGATCACCCCATTACCGGTGTCGCCGCCCAGACTCACCCCGACCGTGCGGTTGATGTGGAGATAGTAACCGCCGAACTGCCACAAGATCGGACCGCTGCCCTTGGACGCAAGCCGGATTTCACCGCTGAAATCCTCCTGGTTGCGCACTTGATATTGCGTGCCGTCGCAGGTCGTTGGCGAATAAGCGCCGAAGGTCGAGCCGTTGGCCGGCGCGAACAGGAACGGCACCGGGATCGCGCCGATATTGGCGGGCTGGTTGACAGGGAAGCCGGTCAGCGCCGCGGTCGAGGCGAAGCAGGCGTTAACGGTGCGTGCCCCGCGCGGATCGACCGTCGAGATGTAGCGTGCGAAATCGGCCGAGGTGCCGTCGGCGGTGAGGTTGTTCTCGATATTGCTGTAAAGGCCGTACGCCGTCAGCACCGCGCCGCCGAGATCCTGCTCGAGCTTGACCGACCCCTCGATCGTGCGCTGCGTGTTGGTCGGCTTGATGTTGCCATAATAATTGAACCGGTGCTGGTTCACATCCTCGTTGAAGGCGGGGTTGACCAGCCCGAAGCTTGGCAATTGGAAGGCCGAGTTGAAGTTGATCGAAGCGCCGTTCAGCTGGCCATATTTGGCCTTGGCGTCGATCGTGGTCGCCGAACCGAGCTTGGCGATGATCCGCCCGTTGACGTTCCAGCTTTCCTGATTATCGACGTTTTTGGTGTTGGTGAAACTGTTGCGATAAAAGCCATCGGTGGTGCGATAATCGCCCGACACGACGAAACCGACGCTCTCGCTCAGCGGCCCCGCGATATAGCCGGTCGCCAGGGCGGTGTTGTTGTTGCCATAGCTCGCCGTCGCGCCGCCCTCGAAATGATCGCTGGGTTTCAGCGTCTGCACGACGATCGCGCCGGCCGCGGCGTTACGGCCGTAGAGCGCGCCTTGCGGCCCTTTCAGCACCTCGATCTGGCGCATCGTGCCCTGGTTTTGGTTGAGCGCGGCGGTGTTGGTCTTGAGGATGCCGTCGACGACCAACGCGACCGAGCTTTCCGCGTCGCGGGCGCCGTTGATGCCGCGGATGTTGATCTGGGTGTCGCCCGCCTCCGCCGTGCTCGACACGATCGTCACGCCCGGTGTCAGCTTCACGAAGTCCGCAGCGCGGGTGATGCTGGCCTTGGCGATCATGTCGCCCGAGAAAGCGGTGATCGAGGCGGGAACATCCAGCGCGCTTTCGTTGACGCGGCGAGCAGTGACGATGATGTCGCCGGGGATGTCGCCAGGATCGGGCGCGGTCGCGGCAGGCTCGGCGGGGGAAGCTTGGGCGGGGAGCGTCTGCGCGCTCGCGCCGGTGATCGGCAGCAGGACGCACGCGGCGCTGCTCATCAGAAACGCGGCTGTTCTGTATCCCATTTCATCCCCCTTTTTGACATTCGTGACACGCGACCCCTCGTCGTCGTCCCGAACCGCGGCGCTATGCTGCCGTATGAGGTCAGACTATTGTATACACATATGGCGTCAATCCACATAATTCGCAAAAGCGCGCTCGTGATAAATCCGCCACATCGCGGGGCCGATATCAGGGGTACGCGGACGCCTCGACGACGAGATTTCGCCGCGCCGCGCTCATCTGCACCGCGCTTTCGGATGGCCTGCGCTGTATACACCCCGCCCGTCTCAGCCCTGTGGCGCGAGTCCCACCGATCCGGTGATGCGGCCAAGCAACGGTACGTCCGTGCGCGACGCCGGGTATGCATTTTGCGTTCCAACCGCGCGCGCTGCGCGCTAATGCCGTGCCATGTCCAAAGCCAGCGACCGCGCCTACGAACAAATCCGTGCCCGCATCCTGAGCGGCGACCTGAAGCCGGGGAGCCAGCTCAAGGAAGAGGAACTGGCCGAGAGCTGTGGCGTGTCGCGTACGCCGGTGCGCGATGCGATGACCCGGCTGCAGAACGAAATGTTCCTCTACCGCTCGGAAAGCCAGCGCTCGTTCGTCAGCGAATGGTCGGGCGACGATGTCGAGGAAGTGTTCACGCTGCGCACGATGCTCGAAAGCCACGCCGCATCGCGCGCGGCCGAGCGCGCGAGCGACGCGATGATCGAGGCGTTGCGCGCGAACAACGCCGAAATCGGCAAGGCGATCCGGGGTCCGACGCCCGATGTCGATGCCTTCCTGCGGCTCAACCGCGCCTATCATGCCATGGTGCTGGAGGCCGCCGCGTCGGACCGGCTGGCGATGATGCTCAACCGGCTGGTGCTGCAACCGATCGTGCACCGCACCGCGCTGCGCTACGACCGCGCGCAACTCGAACGCAGCCTGTCCGAACATGAGGAAATCGTCGCGGCGATCGCCCGGCGCGACCCGCAATGGGCGGGTGCGGTGATGACGTCGCACATCCGGCGCGCCTACCACGTCTATGTCGATCGCACCGCGATCGAGCCGGTGAAAGCGGAGCGCGCCTAAGCCTGGCGGCGGCGCGAAGCCGATTCTACCGGCGCGCGTCTCCGCCGAGCAAAGCGATCGCTTCGTCGAGCCCGATCACTTCGGCATATTTCCGCTGGAGATCGAACAAATTCGCATCGTGCGGTCGCGGATCGCGATCACCGCACGCTTCGCGCACCACGAACGGCGCGAAGCCGTGCTGTAATGCATCAAGCGCCGTCGCGCGGACGCAGCCCGAGGTCGAGAAGCCCGTCACCAGCACGGTATCGACGCGCAATGCGGTCAAGGTCGAGGCAAGCGAGGTGCCGAAAAACGCCGAAGCATAGTGTTTGGTGACGATCGTGTCGCCCGGTTCAGGCTGCAGCGCTGGCGGAAACGCCCCCAGCGGCGATCCCGCGTCGAAGCATTTGAGCGCGGGCACCTTGCGGTAGAACAAGCCGCCATCCACCCCGCCCGCCCCGTAGACGACGCGGGTGAACAGCACCGGCACCCCCGCCGCGCGCGCCGCCGCCGCCAGCGCGACATTGGCCGCCAGCGCATCCTCGACCCCGGCATAGAGCGGCGATGCAGGATCGAGATAGGCCATCACCACGTCGACGATCAGCAACGCCGGGTTGCTCCCGAACGGCAGATGGCCGTCGAACCCGGCGTCGGCATATGCATCGTCGAGCGACCGCGTCATCAGATCGCCTTGCGCTCGGCGAGCGCAGCGATGTCCTCGCCGGTCAGTCCAAGTTCGCCATACACCGCAGCATTATCCTGCCCCACACTTTGCGGCGCGATCGAGCGGATCGTCCCTGGCGTGCGCGACAATTTGGGAAAGACGTTCTGCATCTTGAGCCCGGGCCAGCGCGGATGCGGGACGTCGACCAAAGCCTCGCGCGCAGCGAAATGCGGGTCCTCGAGCATTTCCTCGGCGCGGTAGATCCGGCCCGCCGGGATGCCATGTTCGAGCATCTTGTCCTCGACCTGCTCGATGGTCAGCGTCTGTGTCCACGCCTCGATCAGATCATCGAGCTCGACCTGGTTCTGCCCGCGCGCGACATGCGTCGCATAGCGCGGATCGCTCGCCAGTTCGGGACGATCCATCGCCTGGCACAGCCGGCCGAACACGGTGTCCTGATTGGCGCCGATCAGATAATCACCGTCCGCGCATTTGTAGACGTTCGACGGCGCGATGCCCGGCAGCTTCGAGCCCGAGCGTTCGCGGACATAGCCCGAGATGACATATTCGGGGACAAGGCTCTCCATTACTTGCAGCACGCTTTCATACAGCGAGCTGTCGACCACTTGCCCCTCGCCGGTCAGATCGCGGTGGCGGAGTGCAGCAAGCGCGCCGAGACAGCCATAGGTGGCCGCGAGACTGTCGCCGATCGACACGCCCATCCGGCTCGGCGCGCGGTCGGGATCGCCGACGATGTGGCGCCAGCCGCCCATCGCCTCGCCAATTCCGCCGAAACCGGCGCGATCCGAATACGGCCCGGTCTGGCCATAGCCCGACACGCGCACGATGATCAGGCCGGGGTTCTCGGCATGCAAGACTTCCGGCGACAGACCCCATTTCTCAAGCGTGCCCGGGCGGAAATTCTCGATCAGGATATCGGCCTTGGCGATCAGCTTGCGCGCCAGTGCCTGCCCTTCGGGAATGCGCAGGTTAACCGAGACCGACCGCTTGTTGCGCGACACGACCTCCCACCACAAATGGAATTCGCCGCGCCCCCAGTCGCGCATCGGGTCGCCCTTGCCCGGCGGCTCGATCTTGACGACGTCGGCGCCCATGTCGCCGAGCAATTGCCCGCAGAACGGGCCCGCGATCAACTGGCCCATCTCGATCACGCGGAGGCCCTTGAGTGGGCCGGTGTTTTCGCTCTGCATGCTCATTCCGCTGCAATCGCCTGCTCAGGCACGAACCAGTGCGGTGGGCGCGGGGCGGGAAGGCCCGTCTCCGCGAGGCAGTTGGCCCGTAATGTCTCGATATCCGGGCCATGATTGAACAAGGGCAGGTCTGCCGGACGTGCGCCGCGCATATCGGCCCGCAACGCCGCGGTCGCCGCGATGTCCACGGAACGTCCGTCGATCACCACGCCGTAGCGCCGCGCACCCGCGACCGTCACCAGCCCCTGGCGAATTTCCAGCGCCACCAGTTCGGGCGCGCGCTCGAGCGGATCTCCCCAGCCGCCGCCGCCCCAAGTGATGAAGTGGAGCTGGTCACCCGCCTCGACCGCGATCTCCTCACTCTTGTTGCCGACGATCGTCTGCGTGCCGTCCTGCTTCTCGATGATTTTCCGCGCCCGCGCGCCCGGCTCGCCGCCGTTGACGCCCCAGGGATAGGTGAACCAGCGATCGTCATGGATCGCGATGATGCCGGGCTCGAGGAAGCGATAGGTCATATGGATGCCGTTGCCGCCGCGGTGCAGCCCGGCCCCGCCCGAATCCGCAGCAGTTTCGTAGCGTTCGATCATCAACGGGAAATAGCGTTCGAGGAATTCGTTGGGAACGTTGGTGAAACCCGGCCACAGCGAATGCCCGTCGGGCCCGTCGCCGAGCGGCCGCCCCGGAATGCCGCCGAAGCCGATCTGGAACAATTGGAACCAGCGCCCGTCGCCGTCGGTGCCCGAATAGAAGAGATGCGGCGAGGAGGAAAATCCCGCGGCGTTGAGGAATTCGGGCGTCTTCTGCCCGAGCAGCCCGCCCAGAATATCGAAGATCCGCCCCAGCGCGTGCGTCCGCCCCGACAATGCCGCCGGAAATTTCGGTTTGAGCAGCGAGCCTTCGGGAATGCGCACTTCGATCAGATCATAGAAGCCGTCGTTGAACAGAATCTGCGGATCGAAGACCATGATCATATAGATGCCGAAGAACATCTTGAACATGTTTTCGTTGAGGAAGAAGTTGATCGAGGCGCTGCTCTGCGGGTCGGTGCCGTCGAAATCGAGCAGCACCTTGTCGCCGATCCGGCGCATCGTGCATTTGATCTTGTACGGGCCGAAACCCTTGCCGTCGTCGCAGATATAATCCTCGAACATCACCGGCTCCTCGCCGATCGAAGTCGCGATCAGATGCTTCATCGCGCGGTGGTTGCGCGCGAGCAATTCCTCGGTCGCCGAGACGAACACGTCCTCGCCGAAGCGCGTGCACATTTCGTCGACGCGGCGCGCGGCGACGCGGCACGAGGCGATGATCGCGCTGAGATCGGCCTTGCACCAATCGGGGGTGCGCGTCTGGTGCATCACCAGCGCGACGACGTCCTCGTTATACACGCCCTTGCGGTAGATTTTGACCGGCGGAATGCGCACGCCTTCCTCGAAGATCGAGGAGGCATCGATCGGCATCGATCCCGCCACCTTGCCGCCAATGTCGGACATGTGCCCGAACATCGCGCTCCACGCGATCAGCCGACCCGAGCGGAAGATCGGCAGCAGGATCAGCCAGTCGTTCGAATGGCTCACCGCGCCGTCGCACGAATACGGGTCGGACAGGAGGATCATGTCGCCCTCCTCCAGCGTGCCGGTATAGACCTTGAGGAAGCCGTCGATGAACGAACCAAACTGGCCGACGATCATCCGGCCCTTATGGTCGGCGATCAGCGGGAAGCTGTCGCCTTGCTCGCGGATGCCGGGCGACATCGCGGTGCGCACCAGCGTCGCGTCCATCTCGACACGGGCATTGCGCAGCGCGTTCTCGATGATGTCGAGCGTGACAGGATCGATCTCGACCGGTGAGAACGGCGTGGCGTTGGTCTGGAGAATTTGGGCAGGCATCGGTTTAGCTCCTCAAGCCGGCATGATCAGGATGTTGCCGACGGCATCGACCGTTCCGGCGTGGTGCGTTTCGATCAGCGTGGTCGAATCCATCTCGATCACGATCGCGGGGCCGGGGATGATGTCACCGGCACGCAGTTTCGAGCGGTCATAGATCGCGCCTTGCTGGATGCCGCCGTCCATCCAGATCTCGTGATCGCGCAGCTTGGCGGCGGCCGGGTTGCCATCGCCTTGCTCGAGTTGCGCCGGCGTCAGCGCCGGGGCGAGGCCGAGTGCGACCGCGCGCAAATTCACCAGCTCATGTTCGCTATCCATGTTGAAGGTGAACAACCGGCGATGCTCGTCGTCGAAGCGTTGGGTCAGTGGGCCGAGACCTTCGCTGCGCAACACGTCGAGGTCGATCAGCATCGGCACCTCGAACGCCTGGCCGTGATAGCGCACGTCGATCTCGAACACCGCGCTTACCTCATGCTCGGGCACGCCGCCCTCGACCAATTCGCCGCGCGTCTGC
Source organism: Sphingomonas sp. HMP6 (assembly GCF_013374095.1). NCBI lineage: Bacteria > Pseudomonadati > Pseudomonadota > Alphaproteobacteria > Sphingomonadales > Sphingomonadaceae > Sphingomonas > Sphingomonas sp. HMP6. The sequence goes on from NZ_AP022672.1 coordinate 2,268,694, forward strand.
GCCGCCATTTCATCGAGCAGCCCGATGATCTCCTCGGCACTGGTCTGCGACAGCCGCTTCGACAGCGAACGCGCCGCCTCGGTGCGCATCCGCGTCGTCACGTCACCCAGCGCACACAGCACGCCGGGCGAGACCGGCGACACCGCCGGATAACTCCCCATCAACCGCGCGACCGCGTTGACATGCAGCGGCCCCGCCCCGCCAAAACCCATCAGCGCGAAGTCACGCGGATCATAGCCCTGCTGCACCGAAATCATCCGCAGCGCGCCGAACATATTCTCGTTCGCAATGTCGATGATCCCGCGCGCCGCCTCATACAGCCCGATGCCGAGTGCATCGGCGATCGTCTGCACCGCCGCCGTCGCGCCGGCGCGGTCGAGCTTGAAGGTGCCGCCGAGCAGCGCCTCGGGCAGATAGCCGAGCACGACATTGGCGTCGGTCACGGTCGGCTGCGTGCCGCCCTTGCCATACGCCACCGGCCCCGGCACCGCGCCCGCCGATTGCGGCCCGACGCGCAGCGCCTTGGTCAGCTCGGGCACATAAGCGATCGAGCCACCGCCCGCGCCGACGGTCTTCACGTCGAGCGAGGAAGCACGGACGCTGAGATGGCCGACATCGGTCGTGCGCGTACGGCGCGGCTCGCCATGCTCGATCAGCGCGACGTCGGTCGAGGTGCCGCCGACATCCAGCGTCAGGATGTTGCCGAGCCCGGCATTCTTCGCGACCCACAACGCACCGGTGACGCCCCCCGCAGGCCCCGACATCAACAGCGAAACGGGATGTTCCTCGGATTTTTCCGAGGTCATCAAACCGCCATCGGAGCGCAGCAACGCCAGCCGCCCGGCCATGCCGCGCCCGCGCAATTGCTCGCGTAAGTTTCGGACATAGCGGCTGACCACCGGGCGCACAGCGGCGTTGGCGACCGTGGTGAGTGTGCGCTCATATTCCTGCATCTCGGGCAGCACTTCGTGGCTGAGCGACAGCGGCACGCCCGGCATCATCTCGGCGACGATCGCGGCGACGCGCAACTCGTGCGCGCCATTGAGATAGGCGTTCATCAGCGACACGGTGACCGCCTCGACGCCCTCGTCCTTAAGGATCTGCACCGCGGCGCGGATATCGGCCTCGTCGACCGGACGAACCTCCTCGCCCTTGGCGTTGATCCGGCCGGCAACCTCGACCGTATCCTCCAGCGCGGCGAGCGGCTGCGGCTTGGGCCAGATGATCCACGCGGCGAGCCCGCCCGGCACCAGGCTGCGCGCGATCTGCAGCACTTGGCGGTAACCGTCGGTGACGATCAGCCCGACGCGCGCGCCCTTGCCCTCCAGCACGGCATTGGTCGCGACGGTGGTGCCGTGGAGCAGAATGTCGATATCGCCCGGGGTGATGCCAGCCGATTCGCAGATCGCGTCGACCCCGACCAGCACACCTTGCGAACTGTCGTGCGGCGTCGACGGCGTCTTGTGCCGCCAGAAACTCCCACTCGCCTCGTCGAACAGCAGCAGATCGGTAAAGGTCCCGCCGACGTCCACCCCAAGCCTATATGCCATGCACGCGTTTCCTATTCTTCAGGCTGCAGCCGGGAACCGGCCGACATGGCCGAGCATCCCGGGAAGTTTCCGGCTCATCACGCCGCCCAGCCAGTGGGAGGTTTCGATGAGGAGATCGAGATTGAGCCCGGCGTCGATGCCCGAGCGCTGAAACAGATAGGCCACGTCTTCCGACGCGACGTTGCCCGCGGCGCCGGGTGCGAACGGGCACCCGCCAAGGCCGCCGATCGAAGCGTCGATCGTCCTGGCGCCGGCCTCTATCGCCGCCCAGACGTTGGCGATGCCGGTGCCGCGCGTGTTGTGGAAATGTGCACGCACCGGGATCGGCGCGATCGCGTGGGCGACGCGCTCGACCAACGCGAACACTTGCGCCGGGACCGCGACGCCAATCGTGTCGGCCAGCGCGATCTCGACTGGCCCCGCTTCCGCCGCCGACACGGCCATCGCGACGACATGATCGGGATCGACCTCGCCCTCGAACGGGCAGCCGAACGATGCGCCGATCGTGATTTGCGCACGACGCCCCTCGGCCGTCGCAAAGCGCACCACGTCCTTGGCCATTTCCAGCGATTCGAGCGCGGTCTGCCCCTGGTTGGCGTGCGCGAAGCTATCGGTGGCGACGCAGACCGCGCCGAGCTCGTCGACCTTCGTGGCCAGCGCGCGCAATGCGCCGCGTTTGTTAAGAACCAATCCTATGTATACAACATCGTCACGCTCGGGCAGCGCGGCGATCACCGCTTCGGCATCGGCCATCTGCGGCACCCGGGCGGGGTGGGCGAAGCTCGCGACTTCGATCCGCCGCGCGCCTGCGGCGATCGATCGGGCGATCAACTCTACCTTTTGTTCGGTGGAAATCATCACGGATTCGTTCTGCAAGCCATCGCGCGGCGCAACCTCGACAAAGCCGATTTTCCGCCCGTGATCCACTTGCTTGAACATGCCCGACATTCCCTCCTGTTATACCCAGGCTAGACCGGCACACGACGAAGCTCAAGCGCTATTTGTATACATAAAATGTTGCGGATGCCGATGGATACGCTGGCTTCTTTCGCGCGCGCTGGACGCTCGTTCGCTTTGCCGGCTCGGCGTTCATCGAGAAAATTCGCCCATGATCGAGACGAGGTCGAAATCATCGGCGAACCGCATAGGTGGCCGGCGATACAGCGCAGAGCGCGCGCTACCTGTGCAGTTTCCGGTAAAACGGGCGGGTTCGGTGCGGCGTAGCGGTGAATTCGACCTCAAAGAGGTACGATTGGCCACGATCGCCCAGCTTGGCTTGGAACGCGTCTATTCCCGGGACTGACGCCCGCGTCCGCGGCACCCATTCTCTCGAAAACGGCGGAAATCTGGTGCGCCCGACTGGATTCGAACCAGTGGCCTCTGCCTTCGGAGGGCAGCGCCTACCTTGCAAAATGGCAGAAATCCGTGACTTTTCAATATTTGGAAGACGGAACAAACAAAAAACAAACCAAGAAGATCATCGAATTTCACCGGAGATACACCGTGGACGCGAGCGCCCTTTCTCGGCCTCTGTACAACCAATTCAGAACCGGGCTCCCCTTGGCACAGTCGCTTCTAGCGTTCTGAAACCATCCCCCAATCCAAGCCGAGGCGGCTGAGATACTTCTTCAGCCGGTCGGCGTCATTGGCAGTGCTGCGCCGCGCCCGGGAGGCTATGAAAAGCGCGCGGCCTGCCTGCGGGAGGGAGCGACTGTTGCGGCATATGCGGATCGTCTCGGCCAGTTGGACGCTGTCGGCCCCAGGCCGGTCAGACGGATATGCAATGCCGTCATCGCCGCGATCAGAGTCGCAACGGAGCCTGCGCCTCCTTCCAATCTTTTGATAGCTTGGGCGTCGACGCAAATCCGGGCGGCTAGGGTTCTTTGCGACCAGCCGCATTCGCGGCGCACCTTGCGTATTTGGTCGATCATTTTCTGATCTGTTCCAAGATCAGCTTTGAGTTGGTATCGGATCGTGCTCGCCGCCACAAGGGTGGAGACCGGTCGGGCCGTGTTCGGGAGCGAGCGGGCCTTTTGCGGTCGTTCGTTCAGCTATGCCGCCACGACTACTTAGCGATCAATCTGTCGGCTAGTGCCCAAATCGGCCGCCCAGGCGCTCTATATCGATCCCACAAAACCGCTCGGCGGGGCATTTTAGATGAGGGTGGTTCGGCGATACCCCTGCGGCGTCTCGCGCCATCTGGCGAGGGCTCTTTCTGAAATGCCGACAATGCGACAGCTTTCGCACACGCCCTTGCCGCTCGCGATCAGGCTTTCCATGGCGCAGCATCTCACGTCCTAGTCTGGGATCTCTGTCATTGCGGTCCGATGAGCGCCGACGCGCTTTGCCAGAGCATATAGGCTGCCACGACGAAGATCAGGCCGGCGAACACCGTGGTCAGCGTGCCCTTTCCCGACAAGCGCCCGGCAAGCGCAGTACCGCCAAACCCGCCGGCGACACCGCCCGCTATAAACACGCCCGCGAGCGGCCAGTCGATCAGGCCCGACCAAGCATAGTTGGCAGCGGTCGTCAGCCCGAATGCGGTTACGGCGATCAGGCTGGTGCCGACCGCATTGATGATCGGCATGCGGGTCGACGCCACCAGACCGGGCACGATCAGGAAGCCGCCACCAATCCCGAAAAAGCCGGAAAAGATGCCCGTGCCCAGGCCGTAACCCAGCACCTTGGGCGCATTTTCGCGCGTGCACTCGGCACCCTCGACACCTTTATTCTTACGCCCGCGCAGCATCACGATGCCGACCACGATCATCACGATCGCGAACAGGAACAGCAGCTTGTGCCCGTCAAACGCCTTGCCCGCAGTCGATCCCGCCAGCGCGCCGAGAATGCCAGCAGAGGCATACATCAGGCCACAGCGCCATTTCACGGTGCCGGCGCGGGCGTGGCTGGCAAGTCCGGTCGCGGCATTGACGGCGACGGCGAGCGCGCTGGTGCCGATCGCGACATGCGGGCTGGCGACGCCCACCAGATAGACCATCAGCGGCACCGCGAGAATCGACCCGCCGCCGCCGACCAGCCCAAGCGTGAAGCCGACCAGCACGCCTGACAGCGCGCCAAGAACATATTGGGTGGTATCGAGCACCCGCCGTCAGACCGTGTCGAGCGGAATCTTGAGGTAGCGCGTGCCGTTTGCTTCCGGCTCGGGCAGGTGCCCGGCGCGCATGTTGACCTGGATCGATGGCAAGATCAGGCGCGGCATGTCGAGCGTCGCATCGCGCGCCGTCCGCATCGCGACGAAGCCGTCCTCTTCGATGCCGTCATGCACATGGACATTGCTGTCGCGCTCGGCCCCGATCGTCGTTTCCCAGGCGAAGGTGTCGCGCTCTGGCGCCTTGTAGTCGTGGCACAGGAACAGCCGCGCGCCCCGCGGCAGCGAGAGCAGCCGCCGGATCGAGCGGAAGAGCTGCCGCGCATCGCCGCCAGGGAAGTCCGCCCGCGCAGTGCCGAAATCGGGCATGAAGATCGTGTCCCCGGTAAAGACCGCGTCGCCGATCACATAGGCGAGATCGGCGGGCGTATGGCCCGGCACGTGGAGGACTGCCGCCGCCAGGCTGCCGATCGTGAAGCTGTCGCCGTCGTCGAACAGATGGTCGAACTGCGATCCGTCCCGCTGGAAATCGCTGCCTTCGTTGAACAAGGTGCCGAAGGTCTGTTGAACAGCGGTGATGGCGCGGCCGATCGCGATCCTGCCGCCCAGTTGCTGCTGGAGATAGGGCGCTGCCGAGAGATGATCGGCATGGGCGTGCGTCTCAAGCAGCCATTCGACGCTGAGCCCCTGGGCGCGGACATAGGCGATCATCGCGTCGGCGCTCGCGTGCCCAGTGCGCGCTGAAGCGGGATCGAAATCGAGCACCGAGTCGATGATTGCCGCCGACCGCGTTACTGGATCATGGACGACATGGCTGGCGGTGAAGGTGACTTCGTCGAAGAAGCTGTGCACGATAGGGCGTGGGGCATCACCGATCAGGCTGGCGGTGATCTGTGCTATGGCACGGGTGACGACGGCATCAGTTGGCGCTGCGGCCATGAGACGCTCCTATAATTCACGATTACGTGCATGATATAATCGTGTAAGTGTGTTGCGTCAATTGGCCAGCCGTGTCATATTTCCTCTTTGACGGATGAAGGTTATGGAATTGAACGATCAAAGCGGACAGCGGACGCCATGCGGACCGGCAAGGCTCGGCGACACGCTGCCAAATTTCACGGCGCGCACCACGCAAGGGGTGAAGTCGCTTACTGACTTTCGTGGAAAGTGGTTGATCCTGTTTTCGCACCCGGCTGATTTTACGCCGGTCTGCACCAGCGAGTTCGTGGCGATCATGCGCGCAGCCGATCGTTTTGCGGCGCTCGATTGCCAGTTGATGGCGTTGTCGGTCGACAGTCTATTCTCGCACTTCGCCTGGATCAAGGCGATCCAGGAAAAGTTCAGCGTGGAGGTAAGCTTTCCGTTGATCGAGGACCCAACGCTGGAGATTGCGCGCGCCTATGGCATGGTCGGTGCCGACGCGCTGGATGCTTCATCGGTGCGCACGACCTATTTCGTTGACCCCGAAGGACGGCTGCGAGCGACGACTTGCTACCCCTCGACTGTTGGTCGCTCGGTCGAAGAGATGCTGCGGCTGCTGGCCGCGCTGCAGCGCACGGATGCCCAATCTGCGCTGGTGCCCGCCGAATGGACACCGGGCGATGATTTGCTCGCCGTGCCGACCCAGACGGCAGCGGCGGTCTTTGCGGCGGAAACTGCGACCGACTGGTTTTATACCCCCGTCAAGGATGAAGGCTGACCATGCCCGTCAATTTGAGCATCCTCGAGATCGAAGCGCATGCCGAACTGCTCCGCGCGATCGCCCACGCCGTGCGGCTCGACCTGCTCCGCACACTCATCGGCGGTGAACGCAGCGTCAGCGACCTTGAAGCGGCGACCGGCATTGTCCAGCCCGGCCTGTCGCAACAGCTCGGCATATTGCGCAAGGCCGATCTCGTTCTCACCCGGCGCGAAGCGAAGCAGGTTTTCTACCGCATCAATCACGCGCGCTTCGCCGAACTCAGCACCTTGCTAGATGCCTTCGCCGATACCGTCGCGGTGCCACGCCATGTGGCACTCGCTGATCGGATGGCGAGCGGCGGCGGCGCAGCGATGTTCGCGCGGGTCGAGTAGGAGGTTAGCGGGCAGTCACCATTCCATCGCCCAGCAAATCGCCCTCGATTGGCTGTCCGTAATAATCGCCCTTGCCATGGAATCGCTTCCGCGCCTCTTCGATGCTGCCGGTCTGACGCGGATCACGCGGTCGTTCGCGGCTATCGATGTAAGCGGCGACATCCCATGCCTGCTGGTCGGTCAGACTATATTCCTGGCCCAGCGGCATGTTCGCCTTGATGAAGGCCGCCGCATTGGCGACCTTTCCCATCCCCGCCCCCCAGTTGAACGACATCGCGCCCCACAGCGGTGGAAAGGCAGAGCTGCCTGAGGGATACCTCTGCCCCTGTCCATCTGCGCCGTGGCACGTCGCGCAGCTCTGCGCGAAAACCTTGGCCCCGCGGACCGGATCGTGCCCGAGTGAGGTCGGATTGAGGTCGATGAAGCCCTTGCCGGGCAGATCAACCCCGGTCGGCGCGCCCTTCGCCAGCCAGAAAAAATACATTTGCAGATCACGGTAGATCGGGTCCCCCGGTGGCGGCGCCTTGCCACTGCGCGATGCCGGCGCGTTCATCGAATAGGTGAAGCAATCGCGGATGCGATCCTCCATCGTGTTGATCTGGTCGTTCTTCGCGCGATAGGCAGGATAGGCACCCCATGCCGCCCACATCGGCGAGGCATTCGGCCGACGGCCAGCATCGAGATGACAGTTGCTGCACGACAGACCGTTGCCGACATGATTTTCAGCATTCGCGCGGGTGTGGAGAAATAGCTGCTGGCCGCGGCGGATCGCGGCCCCGGTCGGGCCGTCTGGAATCGCTGAATCGGGCGGAGGCGTGAACGCTATTGGCACTGCCGGGGGCGGGGCTACCCGCGCCGTCGGGGCGTGGGCGCCGCGGCGCAAGCCTATCGCGTAGAACGCAGCGCCGACGATGATCATCGCGAGCAGCGTCCCCGCCCAGGCAAGGACCGGCGGCTTCGATGGTCGGCGGTAGGTGTCGCTCGATCTATCGCGCATCGATCGTCCCACGGTCAGGTGCCCCGCTCAGGTGTGGCGGCTTCATAGGCTTACTCAGGCAGCAGCGCCCAGCCGCGCAATTGCAGGTTCGCCATGGTGGTCATGGCGGACACATCGACCCGCACGCCCGGCGCAACGTCCTTGCCCTCGTATTTATGCGCACGGAGCGCCTGGCCGCACACCGCGACGACGACGCCTGCGGCTTTCAGCTTGGCGATCAGCGCGATGTTGGGGTTGTTCGGCGCCTTCGTCTGAGCGGCATAAACGGTATCGTTGGTGACGATCTGCGTGGCGGGACCGTAGAGGATCGCGACAATCTCGCCCGGTTTGACGTGCGCACCATCGGCGGCGAGCAGGTTGAGGAAGCGCGCAACGCGCTCGAGTGAGGCGTTGGGCTTGGCCGGATCGGCGCTTGCCTTCGTCACGGGAAACACGACGCGGTAGCGCAGCGCCGGATCGGGCCGCTCCAGCGCCCCCTCGGTCGGGAATGTCGCGCCAAAGGGCTCGATCGCCGGTGCGCGGTGCTGCTGCGCAAAGCCGGGGCCTGCCACAGCGACACCCGCGAGTGCGGCAAAAGCCAACAAGATCTTCATTATGCCCTCCATGCATTCATTGCCAACCAACCGAATGGCGCGATCTTAGGCGCCGCCAGCGCTCGCTACCCAGCGCATAATCCCCGCCTTGTCCATCGCACCCGCCTGCCGGGCGATCTCGGCGCCGCTTTTGAACAGAATCAAGGTCGGGATCGAGCGGATCGCGTAGCGCGCGGCCAGAACCTGTTCGGCTTCGGTATCTACCTTGAGCAGCCGAACCCTCGGGTCAAGCTCAGCGGCAGCCGCCGCGAAGGCGGGAGCCATCATCCGGCACGGGCCGCACCAGCTCGCCCAAAAATCGACCAGCACCCGGCCGGTGCTTCGGCCGATGATCTTGTCGAACAGCGCCAAATTGGCGTCGATCGGTGCGCCCGTCGTCAGCGGGCGGCGGCACGTGCCGCAGTTCGGATGCTCGCCCAGCCGTGCATCGGGGACGCGGTTGAGCGCCTGGCAGTGCGGGCAAACGAGGATGGCGCTGCTCATGCGGGCTCTCCGGCGATCCGACCACTATAATCACACAAGGCCGCGATAATCCCGGCGACTTGTGCATCGACCAGTTGGTAGAAGCGCGACTGGGCCTCGGCGCGCACCCTGACCGTACCCGCCTCCCGCAGCACCGCTAGATGCTGCGATACGCTCGATTGTGACAGGCCGGTTAGAGTGACGAGCTCCCCGACCGAAACCTCACCATCGGTCATCCGGCACAGCATGATCAGTCGATCGCGGTGCGCGAGCAGCCGCAGACGTTCGGCGACATGCGCGGCATTGTTGTGCAGCGCGGCGATAGGTCCGGTAAAGCTCATTGGCTTACTGTCGCTGGGCGACCGTCATCGCGCAAGACGATGTAGATTGCCGGGATCACCAGCACAGTCAGCAAGGTTGAAGAGGCCAAGCCAAACAACAACGATATGGCGAGACCCTGGAAGATCGGATCGGTCAGGATCACCGCCGCCCCGATCATGGCCGCCGCTGCCGTCAACGCGATCGGCTTGAACCGGATCATTCCCGCCTCGAGCAAGGTATCGCGCAGCGATTTATCGGGCGCGCGGGCGTGGTTGATGAAATCGACCAGCAGGATCGAATTGCGCACGATAATGCCGGCCAACGCAATGAAGCCGATCATCGACGTCGCGGTGAAGGGTGCCGCGAACAGCATATGGCCGATGACGATGCCGACCAAGGTCAGCGGGATCGGGGTGAGGATCACCAGCGGCAGCTTGAAATTGCGGAACTGGCCGACGACCAGCACATAGATGGCGAGCAACGCCACCCCGAACGCTGCGCCCATGTCGCGGAAAGTGACCCAGGTGATCTCCCATTCGCCGTCCCACAACAGGCTCGGCTTGCTCTCGTCGGCGGGCTGGCCGTTGAGGCGGATCTCGGGCTTGACCAGCCCGTGGGCCTTCCAGTCGAACTTGTTCACCGCATCATCGACTGCGAGCATGCCGTAGATCGGGGCTTCGTAGCGCCCGGCGAGTTCGGCCGTCACCATCGTCGCACCGCGTCCGTCGCGACGGTAGATGCTCTGGCCGCCGGGCTGCATCTTAGCCTCGACCAGTTCGCCGAGCTGGATGAGTTGCGGGCCGCCCCCGCCTTGCGTCACCGCGACCGGCGTGGCGGCGAGCGCCTGGCTCCAGCTGCGCTGCGACTGGTCGAGCGCGATCTGGATCGGCAGCGGATCGCGCCCGCCGCCGCGCGGGGCATAGCCGACGATCTGGTCGCCGAGCAGCGCGCCGATGCTGTCGAGTAGCTGGCGTTCTGACAGACCATATTGGTCGAGCTTGGCGCGATCGGGGATCAGGCGCAGTTCGGGGCGCGGATCGCCGAAACTGTTGTCGACATCGACGATGTACGGCACCGATTTGAAGATCGCCTCCAGCTGGGTTGCCGTCGCGCGGCGGACGGCTTCGTCGGGGCCATAGATTTCGGCGAGCAACGTCGCGAGCACGGGCGGGCCGGGGGGTGTCTCGACGACCTTGATCGAGCTGCCTGGAGGTAGCGGCACAGCCTTCAGCTTTTCGCGTAGAGCCACTGCGATCGTATGGCTTGCGCGCGCGCGATCTTCCTTGGGGGCCAGCGTGACCATGAGATCGCCCATTTCGGGGCGTGCGCGCAGAAAATAGTGCCGAACGAGGCCATTGAAATTGAACGGTGCGGAGGTGCCGGCATAGGCTTCCATCGCCTCGACCTCGGGGATAGTGCGGACGATGGCGGCGGCCTGTTCGAGCGCGCGCGAGGTCGCTTCGAGGCTGCTGCCTTCGGGCAGGTCGACGACGAGCTGGACTTCGCTCTTGTTGTCGAAGGGCAGCAGCTTCACGGTCACCGCCTTGAAATAGAACATCGAGCAGGCAACCAGCGTGGCGACGCCGACCGTGATCAGGAACAGCCGCGCGCTATGCTTGGTCGCGATGACGCGGCTCGCGACGCGAGCATAGAGCAGGCCGAGCTTGCCGCCATGATGGTCCGCATGGGCATCGCCGTCGTTGACTGCCGAGCGGGCGAAGCGGATCATCAGCCACGGCGCGATGATCACCGCGACGAAGAAGCTGAACACCATCGCGGCCGACGCATTGACCGGGATCGGTGCCATATACGGCCCCATCAGCCCGGAGACGAACAGCATCGGGAGAAGCGCGGCGACCACGGTCAGGGTGGCGACGATCGTCGGATTGCCGACTTCCGAAACGGCATCGACCGCCGCATCGATGCGACTGCGGTCATCCTTCATCGCCCAGTGACGCGCGATGTTCTCGATTATCACGATCGCATCATCGACCAGAATGCCGATCGAAAAGATCAGCGCGAACAGGCTGACGCGGTTGATCGTGAAACCCATCAGCTTGGAAGCGAACATCGTCAGCAGGATCGTCGTCGGAATGACGATCGCGGTAACGCCCGCTTCGCGCCAGCCAATCGCGAAACCGATCAGGATGACGATCGAGACGGTGGCCAGCGCAAGGTGAAAGAGCAGCTCATTCGCCTTGTCATTGGCGCTTGCGCCGTAATTGCGCGTGACGGCGACATCGACATTGGCGGGGATCAGCGTGCCTTTCAGCGCTGCCACCCGCGCGACGACGCCGGTCGAGACATCGACCGCGTTGGCGCCTGCGCGTTTTGCGATGGCGATGCTGACGGCAGGTGCGCGGTTCCAGCCCTTGCCTTCGCTGCGCGACCAGCGCCAGCCGCGCGCCTGATCCTCGGTCGCGGCCTGCTGGACGCTGGCGACGTCGCGCAGATAGACGGGCGCGCCGCTGACCGATCGCACGATCAGCGCGCCGACATCGGCGGCGCTACCCAACGTTTGGCCGGCGACGACGCTCACGGCCTGTCCATTTTCGCGCACCGTGCCCGCGGGAAAGGAGCGATTGGCCTGTGACGCGGCGTCGATCACATTGCCAAGCGGCACCTGATGCAGCGCCAGTTTCGCCGGATCGGGCGCGACACGGATCGCCTCGCGCTGGCCGCCGACGATGAAGCTCAAGCCGACATTGTCGACCTTGGCGACTTCGCTGCGTAGCCGCCCGGCAAGCTGGAGGAGCGACTGATCGTTCCAGGCACCCGGCGCGCCGGGGCTGGGTGACAGCGTCAGCACTACGATCGGCACGTCGCTGATGCCGCGCACCGTCACTTGTGGCGGGGGAATGCCGACCGGGATACGGTCGATATTGGCGTTCAGTTTCTCGTCGATGCGGGTCGCGGCATCTTCGGGGTTCGACCCAACGAGAAAGCGCGCGGTGACGAGCACGCCATTGTCCTCGGCCTGAGCATAGACATGCTCGACCCCATCAACCGACTTGACGATTGTCTCGAGCGGCTTGGCGACGAGTTCGACCGCATCGGCGGCGGACAAGCCCGGTGCCATCACTCGGATATCGACCATCGGGACGCTGATCTGCGGTTCTTCCTCGCGCGCGATCGTGAAAGTTGCAAGCAGACCAACAAGGATCGCGGCGAGCAGGAACAAGGGCGTCAGCGGCGACTGAATCGTCGCGCGGGTGATCCGCCCCGAGATGCCGAGGCTCATTTCGCGGGCGCCGCGATCAGCGTGTCGCCGGGGGTGACGCCCGACAGGATCTCGACCTTGCCCAAGTCGCCCGACGGGGCGGTCTGGACCGGGACGCTCGCGGCGCTGCCGTCGACGGCGAGAATGGTGACCGAGTCGATACCGTAGGCACGGATAATGTAGCTGGTCGGCACGACCAGTGCCCGTCGCGTGCCGGTCTCAACCTCAGCAGCGAGGCGGCGGCCGATCAGCCTGTTGTCGATGCCGCTCATCGTGGCATCGGCGGTAATCTGCCCTGCCTGAACCGAGGGATAGACACGGACCACAGCACCGGTCCGGCCATCGGCGCGGACCCGCGACCCGGCATGGATCTGGCTCGCGAGTGATTCGGGGAGAGTCAGGCGCAGGACGGTATCTCCTGCTGTAATCGTGGCGATGACCATCCCCGGCGCGACGGCCGCTCCTGCAGGGATGTCGGCGCGCAAGACGCGTCCCGACGCGGGCGCGATGACGACGCCTTGCCCGGCCACAGCGCCGACCGCTGACTGCTGCGCCCGTGCCGCGCGGGTTTGGGCATTGGCGGCGGACGCCACTGCCTGCGCCTGATCGAGCCGCGCCTTCGCATAAACGCCATTGTCATAAAGGAACCGGACGCGCGCGAGATCGGCCTGTGCCTGGGCCGCCTGCGCCTGAGCAGCCGCGGCCTGCGCCCCGAAGGCGGCGGACTGCGGCGCGAGTTGGCTGTCGACGATCCGTCCGATCGCCTGCCCCTTGCGCACCATGTCGCCCGCGCGGACGGTGAGCGTGGTCAGGATACCAGGAATGCGCGCGATCGCCTGCGCCTGATCCACCGTCGCGATTTCGGCGCTCACCGATTTCCAGTCGCTGGTTTGGGCCGCGGCGACCTTGAGCCGTGGCCCGGCGGGCGCGGCGACCTTGGCCGTTGGCACTTCGGGCGCGCTGCCGCAGGCGGCAAGCGGGAGGATCGTCAGCAGCAATGCTGCGATTCCGGGCTGAGTACGGGACATGCGTCGGAGCTCCCTATTTCTCGACCGGCAGGCCGGCGGACGTCCAGGCGCCGAAGCCACCGGCAAGATGCGTATCGACATCGGACTTGGCCGCCGCACAGCGATCGAGTGCCATCGCCGATCGTCTGCCGGCTGCGCAGGACAGGATCAGCGTCTTGCCGCCCACGACGGGCAGCGCCGCCGGGTCGAAGCGCGATAGCGGCAGGTTGTGTGCCCCGGGGATGTGTCCTGCGGCGAATTCATTGGGCTCGCGAACATCCACGACGGTCGCCGTGCCGGCGCGCAACAGCGTTTGCAGCTCGGCCGGACTGACGACGCGATGCGAGGGTTTACGCGAGAATCCAAACATGGCGGCACCTCTTCAAATTTCTCGATTGCACATATCGTGTAATAGTTATATGCGTCAACCCATATCGAGTGAGAGGAACCGGAAATGTCCGAATCGCATATCGTCGTGCTGGGTGCTGGCCTCGGCGGCACGATTGCCGCCTATGAAATCCGCGCAGCATTGAAGGGAAAAGCCCGCGTCACCGTCGTCAGCAAAGGCGAGGATTACTGGTTCGTGCCCTCAAATCCCTGGGTTGCCGTGGGCTGGCGCGAGCCGGAAGCGCTCCGCGTGCACCTGCCTCCTGTCATGGCCAAGCACGGCATTGCCTATACCGGCATTGGCGCGCGCAAGGTCCATCCGGAGTCGAACAGGATCGAGTTAAACGATAATTCGCTTATCGATTATGACTATCTGGTGATCGCGACTGGCCCCGAGCTTGCCTATGACGAGATCGCGGGGTTCGGCCCCGACCATCACACCGTGTCTATCTGTGAGACCGCGCACGCTGTTGCGGCCCATGCGAAGTTCGAGGAACTTTGCGCGAATCCCCGCCCGATCGTGGTCGGCGCCGCCCAAGGCGCGTCGTGTTTCGGCCCGGCCTATGAGATGGCGATGACGCTCGATACCGAGCTGAAGAAGCGCAAGCTCCGCGACAAGGTGCCGATGACCTTCGTCACGCCCGAGCCCTATGTCGGGCATCTCGGCCTCGACGGCGTCGGGGACACCAAGGGTCTTCTCGAAAGCGAGATGCGCAATCGCCACATCAAGTGGATCACCAACGCCAAGGTGACGAGCGTCGACGACGGCATGATGCACGTCACCGAAGTGAACGACGACGGAAGCGACAAGAAAACATACGACCTACCGTTCGGCTGGGGCATGCTGATGCCGCCGTTCCGCGGGATTGCGGCGGTGCGCGGTGTCGAGGGGCTATCCAACCCGCGCGGCTTCATCCTGACCGGCAAGCATCAGCGCAACCCGACCTATCGCAATATCTTCGCGCTCGGCGTGTGCATCGCGATTCCGCCGACCGGACCCACGCCGGTGCCGGTGGGGGTCCCCAAGACCGGTTTCATGATCGAGTCGATGGTGAGCGCGATTGCCGCCAACCTGAAGCAACTGCACAATGGCGAGGAGCCAAGCAACGAAGCCACTTGGAACGCGATCTGCCTCGCCGATTTTGGTGACGGTGGCGTCGCCTTCGTCGCCAAGCCGCAGATTCCGCCACGCAACGTCAATTGGTCGTCCGAAGGCAAATGGGTGCATCTGGCCAAGATCGGCTTCGAGAAATACTTCCTGCGCAAGGTGCGGATGGGCGAGAGCGAGCCCTTCTACGAAAAGCTCGCGCTGCATGTACTCGGCATCAAGAAACTCCGCTTCGACAATTAAGGAAAATCGTGATGAACCTCGATCGGGCCGTATTGGCCTTTGCCGGCACGATAGTGCTGGTCAGTGCCATCCTCGCCGTCACCGTGTCCCCTTGGTGGATCGCGCTGACGCTTTTTGCTGGCGCCAACATGCTGCAGGCCAGCCTGACCGGATGGTGCCCAGCAGCCATGATCTTCAAGGCGCTCGGCGTCCGCGCCGGAACGGCCTTTCGCTGATCATGCGAGGGCCTCTGTTGCTTCGACTGGTTGCGGGCGCCGCGCTGACGGCGCTTGCCATGCCGGCATCGGCCCAAAGCCTCGACACGGTGATTGCGGAGTCGATGGCGCGATCCCCGTCGCTCGAAGGCGCGCGGGCGCGCGCCGAGTCGGCGCGCGCCGGAGTCAGCGCGGCCAGAGCAGAACGCGCCCCATCCGCTGCGCTCGAGGGCCAGATTGGTGTCGGGCGGATCGACCCGCAGGGGTTTTTCGGGCTCACCGCCGATGATGTCGTGCCGCGATCGGCGCGCGCCACGGTTGAGCTGCCGCTGTTCACCGGCGGTCGAATCAACGCCGCGATCCGCCAAGCGACCGGAGGTGCCGAAGCGGCCGACCAACAGGTGCGGATGACCGCGCTCGAGCTGCGAGTCCACGTCGTTCAGGCCTATGTGCGGGCGGTTGCTGCCCGAGAGTTGATCGCGCGCTACGACACGCTCAATCGCGCGCTCGACGAGACGCTTCGCCAGGCGCGGCTCAAGTTCAAAGCAGGCGAGGGCACCTCGACCGAAACCGCTCAGGCCGAGGCACGCCGCGCCGAAGCGGAAGCCGGTCTGTCGGGTGCCCAGGGGCAATTGGCCGGGGCCATGGCGCAGCTTGAGACGCTCGCAGGCCATCCCGTCGCGCTCAATGGTGATTTGCCCGGTGCGCCCCAAATCCCTTCATCGCGCGACGCGGCGATTGCGATGGCGCTGAAGGGAAATCCGGCGGTGCTCGCCGCGCTTCGCCAGATCAATGCCGCACGCGCCAAATCCGACGGCGTGCGCGCGGAGCGATTGCCGACCATCGGTGCCTATGCCGAAGCGGCCAGCGTACGCGACCAGTTTTTCCCCGGTTACAAGGCCGACAGCGCCTCGGTCGGGCTGCGCGCACGGTGGTCCATTTTCAGTGGCGGGCGGATCGGTGCCAAAGCAAGCGGCGCTGCCGCTGACCTCCGCGCTGCGCAAGCCGATGCCGACGATGCCCGGCTCGTCGTCGAGCAACAAGCCGTCATCGCATTCGAAGACGTGACGACCGCGCGCGCTGTTTTATCGGCGAGCGAAGCTCGGCTAACAGCAAGCGAAGCGGCTCTGCGTGGCACGGCGCTGGAAGTGAAAGCCGGCGTAAAGCCGCAACTTGCCCAGCTGGACGCCGTGCGGGAGGCAATCGAGGCGCAAGCCGCGCGGGCGGAGGCTGGTGGACGGGTATTGGTAGCCGCATACCGCCTGCGCGCGATCGCGGGCATTGATTAGTGCAGGCTGCTCTCAGCCAGGCCGGATGACGACGCCCTTCACTGTTGCGCACGTTTGCACAGCCGGTCGGTCCCGACTGCCGACTAGCCTCGGTGACGATCAGGGCAGCGCCTGAAGGCGGGCAGACGGCGTCATGGCTGGGGTCGCGAGGTCCCCGCAACGCTGGCGGGCAGGATCGGTATCACAACGCGCGGCTGCGCCCCGGTTAAGCTGCCGAGAAACGCCGTGATATGATCGACTTCGGGTGCTGCCAGTTTATCACCGAGCTGGGCATTGCCCATCACTTCAACCGCCTGGCGCAGGTCCCACACCGATCCGGTGTGGAAATAGGGCGCGGTCAGAGCAATGTTGCGGAGCGACGGGACTTTGAAATTATAGTCATCGCCGACCAAGCCGGTGACCGCCGACCGGCCTTTGTCGCCTGGCGGCCGCATCGCCGCCCCCGGCGAGGCCACAACCCCGAATTTTGCATACATCCCGCCGCCGACGTTGATCCCGCTGTGGCAAGCAGCACACCCCTTGTCGATGAACAGTTTCAGCCCCTGTTTTTGAGTGACCGTCAACGCCTTCGCATCGCCGTTCAGGTATCGATCAAACGGGGCATCGGGCGTCAGCAATCCAGCTTCGAAAACGGCGATCGCCTTTTGCACATTCAACAAGCTGATCGGATCAGCCTCATCCGGAAATGCTTTGGCGAACGCATCGCGATAGCCGGGGATACCCTTTAGCTGCTCCGCAACATGCGTTTGCGGCGACGCCATCTCGACCGGATTGACCATCGGCCCGCCCGCCTGCGCCTGGAGGTCGGCGGCGCGCCCATCCCAGAACTGTGCGGTATTGAAGACAGCGTTCAATACTGTTGGGGCATTTCGACCGCCATGCTGCCAGTGATGACCGATAGATGTCGGCTCATTATCAGTCCCGCCGAGACCGATATTATGACACGAAGCGCAGCTTATGGCGTGGCTTGCCGACAGCCGCGGATCGAAGAACAGCATCTTGCCTAGCGCGAGCTTGGCTGGCGTCGTGTTATTCCCGGGCAGCGCCGGAGCGGTGGCGGGGATGGCTTTGAATAATGTCCGCGCGTTTTCCATGAGCGGCTCGCTGGCGGCTACCGTCGGGTTCAGCGCGGCGGGGGTACCGACCGGCTGACCGGTCGAAGATTTTTGCTTGTCGCAGCCTGCAAGCGCGACGCTTGCAACAAAAACGAGTCCGATGGCGATCCGCATCATCCGGTACTCCTATCCATGGCTCGGAAGTACGCCGGGCGACGTTTTTGAGCACTTGACCCAATAGCTCGAAAATAGCGGTATCGGAACGTCCGACCTTGATACGAATCAAACAGAATGATCGCGTTCGCTGCGATGTTTGTCCGGTGCGGTCGAGTTGGACGGTACCGTTGCGGCGCTGCCCCAGGTTTGCATCGGCATAAGCAACGCGATTTTCAGGAGTCGGTGATGGTAGAAGACTGGTTGGCGTTGATGGGCACCATGAACGGCGCGGTGCGGGATCTTCGTGCGGCCTCACCCGATGTGATGAAGGCGTTTTCGGATATGGCCCGAGCTGCTCATGGTGGTGAAGCGCTCGATGCAAAGACCAAGGAACTTGTCGCGCTGGCGATCAGCGTCGCTGTCCGCTGCGATCCGTGCATCGCCTATCATGCCGAAGGCGCCGTGAAGCAGGGCGCTTCCCGTGCCGAAGTGTCGGAAACATTGGCCATGGCGGTCTACATGGGCGCCGGACCGTCGGTGATGTACGCCGCCAAGGCACTTGAGGCCGTCGATCAGATCGTAGCGCGCGAGGCGCCTATGCCATGACGCTCACGTAGCAAACGCACGGCCTCAACACCGAGGAGTTGCAGGTGACCGGCTCGTCGGCATGGGTGCAACCGCGCGCATGGTATTTCGCGTGAAACGGTTGCTCCCCCGACGAAGTTTGCTCTTGGTCCGCATCAGGCAGGGATTAAGAGAGAGTGAAGCGGCGCTGATTGTGCTAGCGAGGATCGTTGGTCTGGCGGCGGGTATGATGACCAATGTGCAAAGCCTGCTTGCACATGGCCTGCAGCAACAGTTGTGCTGCGTCACCGCCAACTGGCGAATGATTTTAGGCTAAAGTGGTCAGAGGGTGCCGTGGACAAGGTGGACGCGCGCGGGGAGTCGAACCCCACCGTTCGACCAGTGTTGCTCAAACCGCTGCGCAAGTGCCACCGTTGCGCGCGCGATCAGTTCTGGCCCTCGATCGGATAGCGCCTGCGCCACCGACATGCTCTCTAACGCGAACCGGGCAGCGGCATGAGGCTCGAGATCGCCGCCGATAGCAAGGTCCCCGCGCCAGTCCTGCACTTCGACGTGGCGAAAGCCGACCTTGTTCAGCATCTCGAGCAGTATCTCGACTTCTCCATAGCGCATCGGCCCTGGCGCATCGGCCGGCGGCGGCGGCAGGTCGATCAGCGCGCCGATCGTTTCGCGCACGATCGCCATCCAGCGATTATCGGCCGGTGGCCCCCAGACGGCGAAGGCAAAGCGACCCCCCGGTGCCAGCAGCCCCGCGATATTGGCAAAGGCAACGGCGGGATTAGCGAAGAACATCGTCCCGAACCGCGAGACGATCCGGTCGAACGGCACTCCGACCGCTAGGCTGGCGCTATCCCCCACGGCAAATACCGGGGCCGGATCGGCCGGCGCCGCGCGGCGCTGCGCGAACAGCACCAGCGCAGGAGAGATGTCGTATCCGAACACCGCCGCTCCTGGATCGGAAGCAGCGGCGACGGCCAGCGTCGTGCCACCGCCGCCACAGGCGAGGTCGGCAATCCGCCGCGCGCCGCCCAGCGCGAGCAGCTCGATCAATGGTGCATCGACCGGAGCCAACATGGCTTCCATCCGGCCGAGTTGCGCCAGCCATTTCTCGCCGCGTGCGCCTGCCCAGTCATCGCTGGTCGGATTTTCGCCGTTGGGCTGACTCGATTTCATTGCCTTTGCCCTTCTCTTCTGTGGGTCGCCGTGACCCGATCTTGGTCGGTCAGCGCGATGTCGCCCGTCGCCACCGCGGCAGGAATGCCGGAGTCGTCGAGCGATAACGTCGATAGGCGTCGCCATAACGCGCGATCAAGCGCTGCTCCTCGATGCGGCTGCCAATAATCAGGTACAAGGTCACCCAGCAGGCCGTCGCCACATCCAGCTCCGAACGAGCCATCCCCCAGACGATCAGCAATACTGCCGAATAGAGCGGATGGCGTATCCAGCGATGCAGGCCGCTCACAGACAGCGCCGCAGCGGTATCATCGGCACCGCGCAATTGCGCCGTGCCGATGAACGCGCCGAGGTGATAGGATCGCAGCGCTACCCAGCCGAGCACGAGCCCAGCGATAACCGCGGCATTCATCACCCAACGCAGCGCCAACGGCATCATGAATGGCAGTGCACTACCGGCAAGCCAATGACCGGTCGCCAACACGGCGAGCAGTGCAAGAAGCGCCAGCGCATTATAAACAAGCCGGTGCGCCCGCCCGACCAGCCGACCCATACCTCGGCGGAGATCGGCACCGGCCAGGACGCTATGGCTCATAGCAAAGCCAAGCCACAGCAGGGCATAAATCAGGTGATCAGCAACCGACATTGGCGCACACATCCTTTTGCCCGCAGCCTATCAGTTTGCCCTTCACGCGGCGAGAGGGCGCTTGCTGAAGAACCAGTCGACATAGGCATAGCCTTCGCTTGCGCGTGCGTCTGCCGCTTCGACGGTCGCTGGCGGCGGCACGATAACATCCTCTCCGGGCTGCCAGCCTTCGGGGGTGGCGATCTTGTTGGCGTCGGCAGTCTGCAAGGCTTCGAGCAATCGGAGGAATTCGGCCACCGATCGGCCGTTGGACATCGGATAATAGACCATCGCACGGACGATTCCTTCGGGATCGATGATGAAGGTCGCACGCACAGCCGCCGTGTCCGACGCGCCGGGATGGATCATGCCGTAAGCATGGGCAATCTGCATCGACAGGTCGTCGATAATCGGAAAAGTGATGTCGACGCCGAATTTCTCCTTGATCGTTCGCACCCAGGCGATGTGCGAGTGGACCGAGTCGATCGACAGCCCGAGCAGCGCGCAATCGAGCGCTGCAAAGTCGGCGGTCGCATTGGCGAAGCCCATGAACTCGGTGGTGCAAACCGGCGTGAAATCCGCTGGATGCGAGAAGAGGATCAACCATTTGCCACGATAATCTGCCAGCGAGCGCGGCCCCATCGTCGTCTTTGCGGTAAAGTCGGGCGCTGGGTCACCGATGCGTGGCAAGCCGATGCGGGCCTGGGTGTCAGTTTCCATCATCAGATCCTTCGGGGCGTTGATCGCCGCTGAACCTTCCATACGTCGACCCGCGGAGCTCGGCAAATTCAATATATCATTTAACGTAATCGTATTTATAGTCGCTGACGGTCGGAGCGAGGTTGCTGATTGCAATCTGCTGCGTCGCCAGCATGAGTGGGGCGGGGCGGTGCGAAACCAGAATTAGCCCGGTCGCGGTCATGCGCAGCCAGGCGTCCAGCCGCGCAACCAGGTCCGCCTCGGTTGCCGCATCGAGCCCTTCAGTCGGCTCGTCGAGAATCAACCAGGGGCGCCCGGCAAGCAGTGCGCGAGCCAGCGACAATCGTTTGCGCTCGCCCCCGGAAAGCGTTCCGCCATCTTCCCCGATCCGTGTCTCCAGTCCGTCCGGCATCGCTGCGATACGATCGGCGAGGCACGCGGTCGTCAGTGCGTCCTGCATCTGTTGCACTGTCACTCTTGGTCGTGCGAGGCGGAGATTGTCGGCAATCGTGCCAGCGATCAGCGTGGCATCCTGCGGCGACAGGGCGAAGTGTTGGCGCAGCCGGTCGGCAGCACAATTCGCGATGGGCATGTCATCGATCATGATCGCATGAATGGCGGGCCGCAGCCCTGCCAGCGCCTCGACCAGGCGCGTCTTGCCCGAACCCGAAACGCCCGTGATCGCGACGCGCGAGGCCGGCAGAAGCCGGGTCGGTCCCAGCGCAAAAGTCATTGCGGTCGTGTCGAGCGCCATTGGCGGAACCGCGCCCTGGGGCAGTGCGGTCAACGTCGACAATCGCTCCAACGACTCTTCAACGCTGGCATGGCGGAATGCGCTTCGAGCAAAGGCGGCCATCGCCTCGACCGATGCTGTCGCGGCGAGCAGCGCGAGGGCGATGTCGGCTGCAGCGCCCACCGCGAGCGTTAGGACCAGCGCAGCGCTGAGCGCACCGTATCCCATCATTAGTCCCGCGATCAGCGCCTCGCCGCGAAACAGGCGCGCACGGGCAAGATCGAGACGCCCGGCCTGGGCATCGAGATCGGCTAGGACGCGATCGGCGAGGCCATAAGCAATGATCTCCGGCCGCGCGGCAGCATAGTCGACGAACTTCGTCCGAAGTTCGCCAAGCGCGTCTGCGGCGTCGCGGGCAGGAACGGCAGTGACCCGTCTGGCCATGACCGCGAGAAGGAACGGCAAGGCGCCGAGCATCGACGCCAGTGCCAGCGCCGAAGCCCAACCGGCGAAGCAGGTAAGCCCCACCGCAAACGCTGCGGCGACCAAGCTCGCTGGCCGCGTGGGACGGCGGATGATCAGATCCTCAAGCGCCGCGATATCGCCCATCAGCCGCCCGCTCGCGTCGCCGCCGGATAGGTCGGCGGAAATCCGGCTGTCCTGCGCAGCGAGTCTGCCGAACAATTGCGCGCGGAGAGTCGCTATGCCTAGCAAAGCTGCGCGATGTGCGAGGAGGCGTTCGCCATAGCGGCTGCCAGTCCGTATGATGGCGAGCCCACGGATCGCTGCGCTGGGGAGCAGATAGTTGAACGCGAGCACCGCTGCCGCGCCGCCGACACCAGCGATTGCCGCTGCTGTCAGAAACCAGCCCGACAGCGCCAACAACAGGATCGATGAGAGTCCGGCAAGCAGTGCACAGACCGTCGCCCATCGCAGAGTGGCGCGCTCGCCGAGACCGAACGCGGCGGGGATCGGCGAACGGTTCATAGCTGCACCTCTGCATCAGCGACGCCGATCAGCCTGGCATCATGGGTTGCGACAATGATGGCTTGGTGTCGCGCCATGTCGCGGAGCATGGCGATGATGTCTTCCGCACTCTTGGCATCCAGATCGGCGGTGGGTTCATCACAGAGCAGCAGCGGACGTGCCGAGAGCACCGCGCGCGCCAGACCGATGCGGCGCCGTTCGCCGCCTGAGAGGCCCGAACCGCGATAATCAAACGCGAGATCAAGGCCTTCAGGGCGTGAGGCAATCAACGGCAACAGGCCAATCCGTTCAGAGACAGCCAGGATGTCGGAATCGTCCGCCCCAGGTCTGGCGAGCGCAAGATTATCGCGGAGCGTACCGGGCAGAATCAGTGGGCGCTGCGCCGCCCAAGCGATGTCCTCGGGAGCGATTGGCGTGACGGTGCCATTCGAGGGAGCAATCTGCCCGGCGATGGCGGCGAGCATGCTCGTCTTGCCGCTTCCCGTTATCCCGGTCAGCGCGACCATCCCGGTTTTGCCGATCACCAGATCGACAGGGCCGATCCGCCGCCCCGGCCAGTCGATCGTCAGATGAGCTACCTTGACGCCATGATAGCGTGCCTCGGGCGGCGCTACCGTTTCGGCCTCTAGGATCGGGCGAAGCTCAGTCCGCGCCGCCTCGCCGAGCTGCTTCTCATGATAGGCGGCGGCCAAACGCCGCATCGGCAGGTAGAATTCAGGTGCCATCGCGAGCACGAAAAAGGCTTCGCGCAGCGTAAGCGTTTCAGGGTTGGGAAAAGGCAGCAGGCCGAGCAGACTGAACCCACAATAGACCGCGACCAGCGCTACCGACAGCGCCGCGAAAAACTCCATCACCGCGCTCGACAGGAATGCCGCGCGCAGCACGATGATCGTGCGATCGGCGACGTCGCGAGTCGCGGCGGCGACTTGCCGGGCAATCCGCTCCTCTGCCCCGAAATGGCGAATGATCTGCAGCGTCCGCACCCGGTCGACAAACAGCCCAGACAATCGCCCGAGCGCCGCCATCTGCCGTTCCGAAGCGCCCCTGGCCATTGATCCCGCGAGGATCATGCCGAACGCGAAGGGTATCAACGTCACCAGCAATATCCCGGCAGCGACCATGCTCGCGAAGGCGACGATGACGAGGACGACGAGCGGCACTGCGGTGGCCGCCATGCGGGCGGGGACGAATCGGGCTTCATATTGCGCGATGGTCTCGGGGTGATCGATCGCGAATATGGCCGATTGGCCAATCAGCGGCGCGAGCGACAGCGGCGCGGCCAGCAGGCGGCGGAGCACAAGACTTCTCAAGGCAGTCGACGTTGCCTGCGCACCCTGAATTGCGAGTGCATGCACCAGCAGGACCGATGCGGCGCGAACCATCCCGCCCCCCACGATAGCAGCCACCGCGACGAGCGGCAGCGCCGTGCCCACCGCAAGCCTGGCGATGGCGTCAGCGATCCCCCACGCGAAGAGCGCTGCGCCAACCAGATCAGCCAGCCAAGCCAAACCTGCTATTTTTTGTTTACTCATCATGTCGTATTGAGTAACTGATGTTTGTCAAAGCGCCAAGCGCGATGCCGTCGCAAACGCGCTGAGCGACCGAACACGAAGGATTTGCAAATGGACATGGCTGTCGTCGAGCTATCGAGGCTCCAGTTCGCCCTCACCGCGATGTACCACTTCCTGTTCGTGCCCTTGACGCTGGGCCTTTCGTTCATCCTGGTCATCATGGAAAGCGTCTATGTGATGACCGACCGCCCGATCTGGCGCGACGTCACGCGCTTCTGGGCCAAGCTGTTCGGGATCAACTTCGTGCTCGGCGTCGCGACCGGGCTGACGATGGAATTCGAGTTTGGCACCAACTGGTCCTATTACTCGCAATATGTCGGCGACATTTTCGGCGCGCCGCTCGCCATCGAAGGGCTGATGGCATTCTACCTCGAAGCAACGTTCGTTGGCGTCATGTTCTTCGGCTGGGATCGGCTGACCAAGCGGCAGCATCTCTTCACGACTTTTATGGTGGCACTTGGCTCCAACCTGTCTGCGCTTTGGATCCTGATCGCCAATGGCTGGATGCAGCATCCGGTCGGCTCTGCCTTCAACCCGCTCACGATGCGAATGGAGGTGACTGATTTTGCCGCCGTGCTGTTCAATCCGGTCGCGCAGGCCAAGTTCGTCCACACCGTCAGCGCTGGTTACGTCACCGCGTCGGTCTTCGTACTCGGCATATCGGCTTATTATTTGCTGAAGGGCAGGCATCTCGAACTCGCCAAGCGCAGCTTTGTGGTCGCGGCCGCCTTCGGCCTTGCTTCCTCTCTGTCAGTCGTCGTGCTGGGGGACGAGAGCGGCTACGCACTTACCGATAACCAGAAAATGAAACTCGCCTCGATCGAGGCCGAATGGCATACCGAGCCTGCCCCTGCTGGGATCGCGGTATTCGGCCTGCCATCCAATTCGGGACGCGAGACGCTGTATGAAGTGAAGATCCCTTATGTGCTGGGCCTGATCGGCACGCGCAGCCTGACCGGGCAGGTCGAGGGCATTCATCCGATGGTCGCTCGAGCAAAGGAGCGAATCTTGAGCGGCCTGCCCGCCTATGACGCGGTCGAGCGGCTCAAGGCCAATCCCAAGGATCTTGCTGCGCGCGAGGCATTCGAGCGTAACAAAGAAGACCTTGGTTATGCGATGCTGCTGAAGCGCTACGTCGCCGATCCGCGCCAAGCCGACGCGACGATGATCGACAAGGCCGCATGGTCAACCGTCCCGAATGTCCCCGCGCTCTTCTGGTTGTTCCGCGGCATGGCGGGGCTCGGCTTCTTCTTCATCGCCTTCTTCGGTGCGGCTATCTACTTCGCCAACACCCGCAAGTTCGACCGGAAATGGTTTCTGCGGCTGGCGGTGCTCATCATGCCGCTACCGTGGATCGCGGCGGAGATCGGTTGGCTCGTGGCCGAGATCGGGCGCCAGCCCTGGGCGGTGGACGGTGTGTTGCCGACCTTCCTGGGGGCATCGAGCTTAAGCGTTCCCGCCATCTGGACGACGATCATCGGCTTCACCCTGCTCTATGGCACGCTGGCAGTGATCGAGGTCCGGCTCATGCTCGCGATGATCAAAAAGGGCCCGGAAACCTATACGCCGTGGCAGCCTCGCCATGACGCCGTCCCTCCAAAGCCCGAACCGAGCCCGGCCTTCGCCGTGCCCGCCGAATGACTGCCTGATCGAACCGGAGACAGACCATGCCGCTTGATTATGAAACGATGCGGATCATCTGGTGGGCGCTGATGGGCGTGCTGCTGATCGGCTTTGCACTGACCGACGGTTTCGACCTGGGGGCTGCCGCTTTGCTTCCCTTTGTCGGGCGCAACGACGAGGAGCGCCGTCTGGTGATCAATACGATCGGGGCGACCTGGGAGGGGAACCAAGTGTGGTTCATCCTTGGCGGTGGCGCGATCTTTGCGGCATGGCCTTTGGTATACGCGGTCAGCCTCCCGGGTTTCTACCTCGCCATGTTCCTCGTGCTGGCCGCGCTCATCTTGCGGCCGGTTGGGTTCAAGTACCGCTCCAAACATGACGACCCGAAATGGCGGAACCGCTGGGACTGGGCGTTGTTCGTCGGTGGCTTCGTGCCAGCGCTGGTGTTCGGGGTAGCGGTCGGCAATGTCCTGCTCGGCGCGCCCTTCAGGCTTGATGGTGATCTGCGGTCTTTCTATGACGGCGGACTGCTGGGCCTGTTCACGCCGTTCAGTCTGCTGACTGGTTTATTGTCGGTCGCGATGCTGGTGCTCCACGGTGCGGGCTGGCTGAGCCTCAAGCTTGAATCAGGTCCGGTCCTCGATCGTGCGCGCAGCTATGGCCGCATCGCCGCAGTGCTCGCGATCCTACTCTTTCTGACTGGTGGGGCATTCGTTGCCTGGAGCGGCATGGGTTATCGGCTCGAAGGGGTCGTCGACGCGAATGGCCCATCCAACCCGCACCTGATCAAGGCAGTCGCCGCCCCAGGTGCATGGCTTGACAATTTCAAGGTGCAGCCGTGGATGTTGGCCGCGCCGGTGCTCGGGCTTGTTGGGCCCGTGCTGGCGTTTCTCGGGATCAATGGCCGACGTAACGCGCTGGTTTTCGCAGGGTCGTCGCTCGCCAATATCGGGATCATTTCCACGGTTGGCCTTTCGATGTTTCCGTTCATCCTGCCGAGCTCGATCGACCCGGCGTCGAGCCTCACGGTCTGGAACGCTTCGTCAAGTCACCTGACATTGTTCGTCATGCTGACCGTCACCGTGTTCTTCCTGCCGGTGGTCCTTGCTTACACGGCGTGGGTCTATCGGGTGATGTTCGGGCGGGTGACGGCGGAGCAGGTTCGCTTCAACCCCGATTACTATTGATCGCCACCGAAGGGATTGATCGCATGTGGTATTTTGCCTGGATATTGGGGCTTGGCCTTGCCGTTGGGATGGCTGTGTTGAACGGCGTTTGGCACGAGTTTCATGTCGACCCCGCGAGTGATCGGACGGTTGTCGACTGAGTTGGCATGTTCGGCAATTGGCTAGGTCGTATAGCACCGAGCCGATTCGGAGATGGTCCGGCTCGATCCAATTCTCGCTTGAAGCTGCGTCGTCGGCAGATCGATGCCTAAACCGCAACGCGAACAAGCGGCGAGTTTCAGGTCGCTGCGCGGGCAGCGGGAATGTCGTCTTCTGGATCACACCGGCCGACGTAAGATCAAGATGTGATCCAAAAAGCGATCATATTCTGTGCGGGCATCGCCCCTCAGGGCGCGGAGCCGGGGAGCGTTAGTGGGGTCAGCTACGACGAATCCTCGACAAGCCATAATGTTACGGCGTCTTGCCAGTTCGGTGGTTCGCGCCATAACCGCGGTGTGAACACGACACCGGAAGCGCGGGCCCGCGAGGTCATCGACGGCCTGACGTGACCCCCGTCTTTCATCCAGCGGCAGCCAGAGACCGACCGTTGTTGTCGCGCAGGAGCGCGGGCGAAGCAACGGGCGGGTTTAAACCCGCCCGTTGCTTTTCGAGGTCGGCGGCAAAGGCCGCCGGTGTGGCGTAGCCGAGCGAGGAATGTGGCCGCTCGGTGTTGTAGTCATCGACCCAGCGCGCGAGGATCGAGCGCGCCTGGCGGACCGTGAAGAACAGCGTCTCGTTGAGCAGCTCGTCGCGCATGCGACCGTTGAAGCTCTCGACGAACCCATTCTGCGTCGGCTTTCCCGGGGCGATATAGTGCCACTCGACGCAAGCATCGCCCGACCACGCGAGAACCGCGTTCGAGGTCAGTTCGGTCCCGTTGTCGCTGACGATCATCCTGGGCGCACCGCGCTCGGCGATCAGATCACCCAGCTCGCGCACCACCCGCTTGCCCGAGATCGACGTGTCGAGCACCGCTCGCAAACACTCGCGCGTCACGTCGTCGACGATGTTGAGGATGCGGAACCGCCGCCCCGTGGCCATCTGGTCGTGGACGAAGTCCAGGCTCCAGCGCTGGTTGGGCAGCGCCAACACGGGTGCCGGTGCCCGCGCACCGACGGCGCGCTTGCGGCCCTTTCGGCGTCGCACCGTCAGACCTTCCTCGCGGTAGAGCCGCTGGGTCTTCTTGCGGTTGATCGTCATGCCGTCGCGCCGCAGCAGGATATGCAGCCGCCGATAGCCGAACCGCCGGCGCTGCTGCGCCAACTCGCGCAGACGCGACCGCAGGTCGCCATCATCCGCCCGGCACGAGCGATACCGCATGCTTTTGCGATCCGCCCCGACGACAGCACACGCCCGCCGCTCGCTCATCCCCAGCGCCGTCTGGAGATGCGCGACCGCTTCCCGCTTCGCGGCAGGCGTTACCATTTTTTTGATAGCAGGTCCTTCAGACCCGCGTTGTCGAGCATCGTGTCCGCCAGCAACCGCTTGAGACGGGCGTTCTCCTCCTCGAGCGCCCGCAACCGCTTCGCATCGGACACCTCCAGACCGCCGAACTTGGCCTTCCACGCATAATAGGTCGCGCTGGACATCCCGTAGCGCCGGCACAGATCCGTCACCACCGCGCCAGCCTCGGCCTCTTTCAGGATGCCGATGATCTGCTCTTCCGAAAACTGCTTCCGCTTCATCTGTCCGTCCCTTCTTCCGGGGTCGGACTCTAGCTCCAACTGGAGGAAAAAACGGGGGTCACGTCAGTGGGCGCCGCAGTCAATAACGGCATTGGACAGGTTGAATGCAAGGGCCCTCATGACGCTTCTTGCTTCGATCAACGAGGGCGCGTGGTATCCGTCGAGTGTGGACATGAACCGCCTTATCGAACGCAAAGAGCGAAAGCCGATATCAAGGTGAATGCAGCCAAGACTGCACATTTAGCCTGGAACACGCCGATTCACCGGACTGACACCGGAGCCCGCCGCGGCAAAATTCTCGAAAACGGGGGAAATCTGGTGCACCCGACTGGATTCGAACCAGTGGCCTCTGCCTTCGGAGGGCAGCGCTCTATCCAGCTGAGCTACGGGTGCCTGCACGCCCGCCTAGCAAAGGCGCGGGCGCTGCGCCAGTCCCTGCGTCACCGCTATTTGGCGAGCGTCACCGGCTGGAACTGGCCGAGGCCACAGCTCGCGCCGCGTTGCAGGGCGGGCGTCGCGTAGAGCACGGTGATGATATCTACCGAACAAAGCTGACTGAGGCTGGTTTCGTAGGTGAAGCGCTCCTCGAATCCCAGGCCCGGGCAGGCGTTGGGCAGCGTGTTGCGATAGACTTTGCGGCCATTCATGATGAAATCGATCGTCCGGTCACCATGAACGCGGGTTTCGCGGATCTGCCGCAGCGGGATGCAACTTTCGGGCTTGCCCACCTCGGTGGCGGCGGGGATTGCCTGACGGTCGCGCGCCATGCCGGGGGCGGCGAAAGCGGCGAAGGCAAGCGCGGCGAGCAGCAGGCGCATGTCATGTCTCCTGTTTGGCGCGGACTTTCGGCGCCGGTGTCTTGGGCTTGAACGCACAAAGATCGGCAACGCTGCAGCGCCAGCATTCGGGTGTCCGGGCTTTGCAAACATATCGGCCGTGCAGGATTAACCAGTGATGAGCGTGTTGCCGGAACGGTTGCGGCGTCGCCTTGTCGAGCTTGAGTTCGACCGCAAGCGGGGTCTTGCCGCGCGCAAGCCCAGTGCGGTTGCCGACGCGGAAGATGTGCGTGTCGACCGCGAAGGTCTCCGCGCCGAACGCCACGTTGAGCACGACATTGGCGGTCTTGCGCCCGACGCCGGGGAGCGTTTCGAGCGCGGCGCGGTCGGCCGGGACTTCGCCGCCATATTCCGCGATCAGCCGCTGCGACAAAGCGATCACGTTCTTGGCCTTGGTGTTGAACAGGCCGATCGTCTTGATGTGCTGCTTCAGCCCCTCCTCCCCCAGCGCGACCATTTGCGCGGGCGTCGTCACCGCCTCGAACAGCCGGCGCGTCGCCTTGTTGACGCCGATGTCGGTCGATTGCGCCGACAGCGCGACCGCGACGACGAGCTGAAAGGCATTGCCATAAGCGAGCTCGGTCTCGGGATGCGGATTGTCCGCCGCGAGCCGGGCATAGAAGTCGATGACGTCGGCTTTCTTCAATGGCAGTCCCACGAATAAGCGACGCGCGAAAAATCGCCACGCGCGAGATCGTCGCTACGAATCAGGAACACGCATTCCCCGACATCGCCCCACATGATGACATCGTCAGAGGTTAGACGCAGCAAGACATGGTCGAACGCGGCAAAGGCGGGCTGATAGTGCAGGTCGCGTTGCGTGTAGGCCGGATAGCCGCCGGTGTGGTGCCGCAGCGGCCGCGCCGCCGCATCGCTTTCGAGAAAGGCTTCGAGCCGGGCGATATCGAAGCGCTCATACAAGGCGACGACGCGCTGTTCGGCCGCCATGACGCTTTGATCGATGCGATCCGAGATCAGCGATGCGCGGAGGCCGATCCCGTTCGCGCGGACCGCCTCGTCCTGGAACGGGGTAAAGTCCGAGAATTCGGCGCCGGCGACGGGCTCAAGCGGCGGTGGCGCGACAAGCGCGCCGGCCGGCCTGCTCTCCCACCGACGCACGAGCATGGTGGAACCGGTCGGATCCTCGAAATCGGCGCCGTACAGATCGTCACGCGCGACGAAGAACTGGATGATCCCGCTTTCGGGATAGCCGTCGAGCCCGTGGCAATCGGCGCAATCGAGCTGCGCGATGAATTCGAGCGGAACGCCGCGCGGGTCCGCTGGCCACGCTTCCCCGGCCGCCAGCCACGCCGGACCACCGAGCCGTGAACCGGTCGCGGTAATGTCTGCCGTCGCATCGAGCGTAAGCGCGAGCGCGGGGCGCGTCTGCTGGAGGAACCAAGTCTTGAACGCATCCAGCTCGGCATCGGGGATCGGCGGCTTGGCCGAAGTCTGATCGCTGGCAGTGCTGGCGACTGTCGCCGGTCTGGCCGCCGGCGCTCTACCAAGCAGCCGTCGCAGAAAAGCGATCATAGCCCCAGCACCTCCTCCATCCCGTAGCGCCCTGCCGGTTTGCCGACGAGCCACAGCGCCGCGGTGATCGCGCCGCGGGCGAAGATCGCGCGGTTTTCGGCGCGGTGGCCGATCTCGATCCGCTCGCCCTCGGCCGCGAAGATGACGAGATGATCGCCCGCGACCGATCCGCCACGCATAGACGCGAACCCGATCGTCCCCTCCGAGCGCGCACCGGTCAGCCCGGCGCGATCGGCGACCTTCGCCTCGGCCAGCGTGATGCCGCGCCCCGCCGCCGCCGCTTCGCCGAGCAGCAAAGCGGTGCCCGATGGCGCATCGACCTTGTGGCGATGGTGCATCTCGGCGATTTCGATGTCCCATTCGGGCCCGAGCCGCGCGGCGGCATCGCGCACCAGCTTCGCCAGCAAGGTGACGCCGAGCGAGACATTACCGGTCTGCAACACCGCAATATCGCTGGCGGCGGCATCGATCAGTGCGTGATGCGTGGTCGACAGGCCGGTCGTGCCGACCAGGATCGGCGTGCGCGCGGCGCGTGCGGCGGCGAGCGTACGTTCGAGCGCGGCGGGTGTCGAGAAATCGATCAGCACCGCCGCATCGTGCGCGAGCGTCGCCGGATCGCCTCCGGCATCGATCCCGCCAGCGAGCGTCGCGCCGAGATCGGGCACGGCAGCAGCAAGCGCCTGCCCCATCCGCCCCGCACTGCCGATAATGCCGATCGCGGTCATCTTCGCTCTCCCGAATCCTGTTGGGCGGCTCTACCGGGTCAGCGCGCGAGATGCCAAGCGAGAGATGCGCGCGATCGATCGAACACGCGCGCTAAAGTCACACCAGAGTCGCACCATCGGCGGGCAAGTGCGCGGGAGCGGGGGCGGTAACTCCGGACTAGCGACACGACGACGGTTTCAAAGAGCGCAAGGGCAGTGTGACAGATCGTGAGCGTGTAGGACAGACGGCGACGGCCGGTGGCATTGGGCCGGTGGCGAAAGCCGTAATCCCGCTATATCGTCCCGGTCATGACCAGCCCGCGCAATATCGTCATTCTCACCGGTGCGGGCATCTCCGCCGAATCGGGGATCGCCACCTTTCGCGGCCCCGGCGGCTTGTGGGAGGGACACCGCGTCGAGGATGTCTGCACGCCCGAGGCGCTGGCCGACGATCCGGTGCTGGTGCACCGCTTCTACGATGCGCGGCGCGCGGCTCTCGCCACAGTAGCGCCAAATGCGGCGCATGTCGCGCTGGCGCGGCTCGATGCCGAATGGCTGGGCGAGCTGCTGATCGTGACGCAGAATGTCGATGATCTGCATGAGCGGGCCGGGGCGAAGCGTCTGCTGCATATGCACGGCGCATTACGGTCGGCTCTGTGTGCGGGCTGCGGTGCGCAGGAAACCTGGACCGGCGATTTGCCGCCGGGGTCGCTTTGTGCGGCGTGCGGGGCGGCGAAGCTCAGGCCCGACATCGTGTTCTTTGGCGAGATGCCCTACGACATGGCGCGGATCGAGCAGGCGCTGGCCGCAGCCGATCTGTTCGTGTCGATCGGCACGTCGGGCGCGGTCTATCCCGCCGCCGGGTTCGTGCAGGGCGCGCGCCATGCCGGGGCGGAGACGCTCGAGCTGAACCTCGAACGATCGGGCGGAAGCGGCTATTTCCACGAGACCAGGCTTGGGGCCGCCGGGGTGCTGGTGCCGGAATGGGTCGAGCAAATGCTGGCGTCCTGAGCCCCAGCAAACGGCCCGAAACGGACCCTGTGGAAACCTCGCGCGCGCCGATCGTTGTTGCGCACAGTCCCCTAAGGGCTGTCGTGAAAACCCTATCTTCGAGAGGTCATCATGAAGAACCTTCTTGCTGCCGCCTTGCTTGCCGGCGCGGCCACACTGGGTGCCACCGTTGCCGCCACACCCGCCGAGGCGCGCGATGGCTGCGGGCGCGGCGCGCATCGTGGGCCAGCGGGATATTGCCGCCCGAACGTCAACCGTGTTTACGTCGCGCCGGGGCGCCTTGTCATCGGGCGCTACTACGGCAATCGCGGCTATTGGGACGGGCGTCGTTACTGGCAGCACCGCTATCGTCACCGGAGCGGCGGCTGGCGCTATCGGTAATCCATAGCCAGGCGACACGAGGGCCGGGCTTCGAGGAAGTCCCGGCCCTCGACGCGCATAGCGATCAGGACCCCGCGCAGACCACCGCGCTCACGTTGGCTGGTGCAAGAACGCGTTCCGACAGAGCGGGGCTACCGGCCTGGCGCCCACCCTTCATCGTCGCGAGATCCCAACTGGCGACTTGCGGCTTGCCCTGCACGCGCGTCGTCCAGTCGTCGTTCGCCATGATGCCGCCGGGGCGATCGAGCTCCTTGGTAATCACGAACGGCTTGTGCATGCGTTTGCCCGTCGGCAGCCCCGACGCCGAATCGCGTGGCGACACGATCGCCGACACGACCGCGCCGCGGCTGCACGTGACGCGGAGCACGACCTGGTCCGGCGTGCCGTCATTGTCGCTGTCGCGATCGAGATAGCCGTCCATCCCGCGCGTCTGTCCGTCGCTGAAGGTGCCGGTCGCAGTAAAGCGGACGTTGGGGCCGCCGCCTGGTTCGACCGCGCGCGCCGCGCTGGCCTGTGGTGCCGCGAGCAAGGCGAGCATGACGAGTGAATCCATAATCATGGCAAATCCTCTCCTGTCTTTTATGGAGGAGAGGCTGCGCCCCATCGGGACATTATGCAAGCGTTACGAGTACGCACCTTGGGCGGCGCTCACTCCACCCAGTCGAGCCCCATTCCGCGATAGACCTCGCGTTCTTCGTCCCAGCCGGGCTTGACCTTGACGTGGAGGTAGAGATGCACCGGGCGGCCCATGATGCCGCTCAACTCGGCGCGGGCGCGCGCGCCGATTTCCTTGATCCGCGCCCCGCCCTTGCCCAGCACGATCGCGCGTTGCGTCGGGCGTTCGACCAGGATCTGCTGGTGGATCTCGACCGAGCCGTCCTCGCGTTCGAGATATTGTTCGGTCTCGATCGCCGAGGCGTAGGGGAGTTCAGCGTGGAGCTGGAGATAGAGCTGCTCGCGCGTGACTTCCGAGGCGAGGCTGCGTTCGGTCGCGTCGGACACTTGATCCTCGGGGAAATGCCACGGCCCCTCGGGCATCCGCGCGGCCAGATGGGCTTTCAGTTCGGGGAGGCCATCGCCAGTCGATGCACTGACGAAGAACACTTCGTCGAACGCGACCATGCCGGTCAATTTCTCGGCATGGAGCAGCAGCTTGCCCTTGTCGGCGAGATCGACCTTGTTCAGGATCAGATATTTGGGTTCGCGGCGATCCTTGATCGCCTCGGCGATGGTGGTGACCTTGCTGCCGAGCCCGCCCTTGGCATCGACCACCAGCGCCAGCACATCGGCCCCCTCGGCCCCGCCCCACGCCGCCTGCACCATCGCGCGGTCGAGCCGGCGCTTGGGTTCGAAAATGCCGGGCGTGTCGACCAGCAGGAGCTGCGTATCGCCCTCGATCGCGACGCCCATCAGCCGGACGCGCGTGGTCTGCGCCTTGGGGGAGACGATCGCGACCTTCTGCCCGACAAGCGCGTTGACGAGCGTGGATTTGCCCGCGTTCGGCGCGCCGAGGACGGCGACGAGGCCGCAGCGTTGGGGGGTGGCAATATCGGTCATCAATGGTCCTTGGGCGGTGCAGGCCCTTCGACAGGCTCAGGGCGAACGGAGGGGGTATGAGTGCTGTCCTTCCAACCCGTTCGCCCTGAGCCTGTCGAAGGGCTCGTCTGATCTTGGCGATTGCGTGCCAGTAAGGAAAGCCTGCTCCAATCGCCAGCGATCAGTGCTTCCTTCTTGGCGCGGCTCCAGCCTTTGATGCGGCGTTCCGCTTCCAAAGCTTCAATCCGGGAGGGGAAGTCCTGGCTCCATACAAGGGTGACCGGGCGGCGGTCATGGGTGTACCCCGGTATTGCGCCGGTCTGGTGCTGGCCGATACGCTGCTCCAGTGCATCGGTATGACCGGTGTAGTAACTGCCGTCGGAACAGCGCAGCATATAGGCCCAGAATGCCATTTCGACCCTCCCTCGTGGTGCACGGGCCCATCGACAGGCTCAGGGCGAACGGGAGGGAGGCAGGCTCTCACCCCAGATCCGTTCGCCCTGAGCCTGTCGAATGGCCTAGTCGCGCGGTGCCGCTCATTTCAACTTCCCCAACAATGCCGTCGCCGCCGCCGTCTCGGCTTCCTGTTTCGAACTCCCCTCCGCCTCGGCCTCGGCGAAAGTGCCGAGCGTCGCTTTCATGCGGAAGCGCGGGGCGTGATGCGGGCCGGAGCGTTCGACGATCTCATAGGCCGGGGCCTTGCGATTGTGCGCGGCGGCCCATTCCTGCAAAGCGGACTTGGGGTGTTGCGGGGCGGAGAGCACGCGGCTGGCGCGGTCGCCCCAGGCGGTGCGGATCGCGTGGCGCGCGCCGTCGAGGCCGGTTTCGAGATAGAGCGCACCGATCAGCGCCTCCATCACGTCGCCCAGCACATTGTCCGAATCCGCCGCGCCATCGTCGCGCGCTTGTTTGCCGAGGCGTAGATGCGTGGCGACGCCAAGTCCGCGCGCGACATCGGCGCACACCGCGCCCGTCACAAGTGCGTTGAGCCGCTTCGACAGCGCGCCTTCTGGCTCGCCGGGGAACAGTTCGAACAGCCACTCCGCCATCACCAGGCCGAGCACGCGGTCACCCAGAAATTCCAGTCGTTCGTAATTCGCCGCCGCCTGGCTGCCATGCGTCAGCGCGCGTTCGTAAGCGAGCATGTCGGCGGGCCGATGCCCCAGCGTCGCGGCCAGCCAGTCGCGCAAGGGCTCGCTCAAAACCCCTCCCCGATCCGCTCCCAGCGCGCCGCCGAGAACCACGTCCACGGCAGGAACCAGTTGGCCGAACCATCGGTCGAGAAGAACGACACCATCGCGCGGCCCTCGATCCGCTCCATCGGGACATAACCCATACCCTGTGGCGGATCGAACCGGCTGTCGCCGCTGTCGTCGCGATTGTCGCCCATCACAAAGACGTTGCCGGTCGGCACCTCGTACACGCCGGTGTCGTCGGCATTGGGCTGTTCGCCGCGGTCGAGCACGGCGTAACTCTTGCCGTTCGGCAAGGTTTCGCGGAATTGCTGGTAGCGGCAGACGGGCTTGCCCTCGAGGCTATCCTCGAATTCGGTCGGACACTCGCTGCCACCGGGATAGTTCGGGCTGAGCGGGATGATGAAATCGGCGATCCGCTGCTTCGGGATCGGCGTACCGTTGAGGATCACCTGCCCGTTCCGCATCTGGATCGTATCGCCGGGCAAGCCGATAACGCGCTTGATCACGTCATGATCATTGCCCACCGGCCCGCGAAACACCACGACATCGCCGCGCGCCGGATCACGCCCGAGAATGCGGCCGGGGAGCAGCGGCACGCCCCACGGCAGCGACCAGCGCGAATAGCCGTAATTCCATTTCGACACGAACAGATAGTCGCCGATGTAGAGCCGCGGCAGCATCGATTGCGACGGAATGCTGAAGGGTGCCACGATAAAACTGCGCAGCACGAACACGATGAGCGCGAGCTTCAGGAAGAAGACGAGCGTCTCGCGCGTTTCGGACCGCGGCGGTTTCGCGCGCTTGATCCGGGTGGGTGTATCGGTGTCGGCCATTCGCGCGGTTTGGTGCTGTGGTGCTGCCCCGTCAAGCTGGTCGTCAAGCTGGTCGTCAAGCTGGCGGTTGTAATGGCACGGCGCTAGGGCGATCTAGCTGTTCCCCGGCGAAGGCCGGGGTCCAGGTGCCGGCGCTCCGATACTGGACCCCGACCTTCGCCGGGGAACAGCGCATTGTTTGACGAGGTGTGACATGACCAAGGCCGACTGGACCACGATCGAGGCGCTGCCCTCGCCCCGGCTGGAGACGCTGTTCGCCGAGGATGCGGCGCGACTGGCGCGCTTCAGCGTCGATGTCGCCGGCCTACATTTCGATTGGTCGAAGACGCATTTGACGGCGGACGCGGTGGCGGCGTTCACCGCGCTGGCCAAGGCGCAGGACCTCCACGGCAAGCGCGAGGCGCTGTTCGCGGGCGAAGTGGTCAACACCAGCGAGGGCCGTGCCGTCACCCATGTCGCCGAGCGCGGCGAAGGCAGCGAGGATGATGTCGCCAGGGCGCGCGTGCTCCACGCCCGGATGCGCGCGCTGATCGATGCGATTGAGGCCGGCGCGCTCGGCGAAATCCGCCACGTGCTCCACGTCGGGATCGGCGGATCGGCGCTCGGCCCCGATCTGCTGATCGATGCGCTGGGGCGCGAGGATAGCCGCTATGACGTCGCGATCGTCTCAAACATCGACGGCGCGGCGCTGGAGGAAGTGTTCGCCAAGTTCGATCCGACCGCAACGTTGCTGGTGATCGCCTCCAAGACTTTCACCACCAAGGAAACGCTGACCAACGCGGATTCGGTGCTGCAATGGATGGGCGAGCATGGCGTCGAGGACGCCTATGGCCGCGTCATCGCGCTGACCGCCGATCCGGATAAAGCGGTCGAATGGGGCGTCGACGAAACGCGCGTCCTGCCGTTTGCCGAGAGTGTCGGCGGGCGCTATTCTTTGTGGTCGTCGATCGGCTTTCCGGCGGCAATCGCGCTCGGGTGGGATTGCTTCGAGGAACTGCTCGAAGGCGCCGCCGAAATGGACCGGCATTTCCGCCAGACCTCGCTCAGCCAGAATGCCCCGGTGCTCGCGGCGTTCGCCGACCTTTATTACACCCAAGTGCGCCACGCCGAGACGCGCGCGACCTTTGCCTATGACGAGCGGCTGCGCTTGCTGCCGTCCTATCTCCAGCAGCTCGAAATGGAATCGAACGGCAAGGGCGTGACGATTGACGGTCAACCCGTCGGGCGGCCGACCGCGGCGATCACCTGGGGCGGGGTCGGCACCGATGCGCAACATGCGGTGTTCCAATTGCTCCACCAAGGCACGCACCTCGTGCCGGTCGAATTCGTCGCGGTAATCGAGCCGGGCGATACGCTGTCGGAGGAACATCACCGGCAATTGCTGCTCAACGCCTTTGCGCAGGGTGCCGCCCTGATGAAGGGCCGCCCCAATAACGATCTCGCGCGGAGCTATGACGGCGACCGGCCAAGCTCGACGATCCTGCTCGAGGACCTCGACGCCCGCACCCTGGGCGCGCTGATCGCCTTTTACGAGCAGCGCACGTTCGTGAACGGCGTGCTGCTCGGGATCAATTCGTTCGACCAGTTCGGCGTAGAACTGGGCAAGGAAATGGCCAAGGCGGCGGATGCCGGCGGACAGGATTTCGACGTGTCGACGACCGATCTGATCGCGCGGGCCGGGTTGGCATAATCCCACGTCACCCCGGCCTTGTTCCGGGTCCCACCACGCAACAAACACCGCCGCGCGGCAGGCGCGGTGGACCCCGGAACAAGTCCGGGGTGACGGAGTGAGAATGTAATGACCACGACCTACGACTACGACCTCTTCGTCATCGGTGCCGGTTCCGGCGGCACCCGCGCCTCGCGCGTAGCGGCGGCGCATGGGGCGAAGGTGGCGGTGGCCGAGGAATATCGCGTCGGCGGGACCTGCGTCATCCGCGGCTGCGTGCCCAAGAAGCTGCTCGTTTACGGCGCGCATTTCGCCGAGGATTTGAAAGACGCGCGGCGTTTCGGCTGGGACGTGCCCGAAAACCTCAACTTCGACTGGAAGCGGCTGCGCGACAATGTGATGGAGGAGGTTGACCGGATCAACGGCGCCTATACCGCCACGCTGACCAACAATGGCGTCGAGATCATCCTCGATCGCGCGACGATCACCGGGCCGCACAGCCTGACGCTGGGCGATGGGCGCGAGGTCACCGCGAAATACATCCTGATCGCGACCGGGGCGACGCCGGTGGTGCCGGAATGCCCGGGGCATGAACTCGGCATCACGTCGAACGAGGTGTTCCACCTCGACGCGGTGCCCAAGCGCATCCTGATCGCGGGCGCGGGCTATATCGCCAACGAATTTGCCGGCATCTTCAACGAATTCGGCGCGAAGGTGACGCTGATCAACCGCAGCGACGTGATCCTGCGCGGCTATGACGAGTCGATCCGCGACCGGTTGCTGCAGATCTCGATGATGAAGGGGCTCGATTTCCGCTTCAATGCGACGTTCCAGGGGATCGAGAAGCAACCCGACGGGTGCCTGCGCGTATCGATGACGGGGCATGATCCGATCGACGTCGATTGCGTGATGTTTGCGACCGGACGCGCGCCCAACACCGAGGGTCTGGGCCTCGAAAATGCCGGGGTCGAGTTGTCGAACGGCGCGGTGGTGGTCGATGCCGACAACAAATCGACCTGCGACAGCATCTATGCCGTCGGCGACGTGACCAACCGCGTGCAACTCACCCCGGTCGCGATCCGCGAGGGGCAGGCCTTTGCCGACACGCTGTTCGGCGGCAAACCGCACCGCGTCGATTATGAAAACATCCCAAGCGCGGTGTTCAGCCATCCCCCGATGGCAGGCGTCGGCCTGACCGAGGCGCAGGCCAAGAACAAGTTCGGCTCGGTCAAGGTCTACACCTCCGACTTCCGCCCGATGAAGAACGTGCTGGCCAACCGCAACGAGCGCGCGCTGTACAAGATGGTGTGCCATGCGGAATCGGGCGTGGTGCTGGGGCTGCACATGATCGGCCCCGACGCGCCGGAGATTCTGCAGGCGGCAGCGGTGGCGGTGAAGGCGGGCCTCACCAAGGATGCGTTCGACCAGACCGTCGCGCTGCATCCGTCGATGGCGGAGGAGTTGGTGTTGCTGCGGTAGGGGTGGCGGCATCCCCCCCGGTCAGGGGAAGGTGGCCGCGCGTTCTGCTCCATCCCGCCTAAATCGTTTTGCAACTGGGCGCTGAGATCCTGCACGGGCTCAAAGCGCCGCGGTGGGCTCAGCCGTGCGCCGCGCGACACGATCACGAACGCCGGCCAATAGCGGTCGTTCTATCAAAAAATAGGCAGCGATGCCGACTGCGGTCGACAGGATCAGGACGATGACCACGATGATCGCGGGAGGGCTCGCAGGCGCGACCTTCCGCAACGCGACCATCAGGACGGATATCGCAGGATAGTGAAAGAGATAGATCGAGTAGGAGGCGTTTCCGAATAACTCGCCGACGCGCCGCGCGAGCCCTGGCGGGCATTCGACATGTACGGCGAACAAGAGCAGCGGCACCAAGATGAGGATCAGACCTACGCCACTGTCGATCTTAAAGGCCGGTACAATGATGAAAATTACGAGTGCGCTGGCAGTGAGCAAAATTGCGAGCGGTTCGATGGGCGAACGGTACCGCCAAAGACTGCTATAGCGAAGCCAGGCGAGCGCAACGAAGAGCCCGCAAGGAAACCCCAGATTTCGAAGGTTTAAGAGCAGTGCCAGCGGCGCGTCGTGTGACCATAAAGTCTGCGGGCCGCGCGGCACCAGCAGGATTGCGGCGAACCACAAGATCGGAACGAAGCGCCACCGGCGACCGGTCAGGAAACTGAGAGCAAAAATAACGTAAAAGATCAGTTCCTGCCGCAGCGTCCAGACGATCGAGGGAATGAGCGGGCCGGGCAACAGCAACGCCGTGCGGAGGTAGCCCAAGCCACTGCCGGAAACATGACCGAGCCACTGCAGCGCTGCAAAGGCGAGAATGGCGATCCACATCAACGGCACGATGCGAACGAAACGGCGCGCGAGAAACCGACCTACACCGATTGACGGCGCAAGATCCGTCTCGCGCAGCGAGACGATCGCGATAACGAAGCCGCTGATCTGGAAAAAGATATCGACGCCGAGCCGACCGAATTCGAGCGCGCCGCCGAATAGCGGCGGGCTGTGGTACGCGCTGCTGGTGAAGCTGGCGCTATGGCTCAAAACGACCGCCAGCACGGCAATGCCGCGCAGATATTGCACGCCGACGTTGGTTCGATGCGGCAAAACGCTATTTCCTCAGCGATCAGGTTCGCGGGTGTATAGAAGATACCGGACCCCCGCCCTAACTCAACGCCACCCCCGAAATCGTGATCCGGTGCATCAGCCGCCGGTGCCCGTGATAATCGTTCGCCGCGAAGTGCCAGGTCGAGCGGTTATCCCACACCGCGACCGAACCTTCGCGCCATTGCAACCGGCAGTGGAATTCCTCGCGCATCGCGACCGAATACAGATATTGCAGCAGCGGCTGGCTTTCTTCGCGCGTCCAGCCTTCAAAATGAAGCGTGAAGGCCGGGTTGACGTAGAGCAGCTTGCGGCCCGTCACCGGGTGGTGGATCACCGCCGGGTGAACGGCGTTGGCGCTGATGTCATGGCCCTTCAGGTCGGCGGCCTGGTCGGTCTTCGCGTAGATGCCGTCATGGCCGTAAATGTGATCGGCGCTGTGCACCGCGCGTAAACCGCCGAGCGTCGCCTTCAGCCCATCCGACAGCGCATCGTAGGCCGCCCCCATGCTGGCGAACAGCGTGTCGCCGCCCACCGGCGGCAGTTCGCGCGCGACGAGGATCGATCCCATTGCGGGCACCGGATCATAGCTATGATCGGTGTGCCAGCCGCCGCCGATATTGACGAATTGCGTCTCGGCTTTGCGGACCTCGGCGATCTCGGGATAGCCGCCGTTCGCGGGGAAGTAGTTATTGACGTCGATCTCGCCCCAGCGGCGCGCAAAGGCGATGTGATCTTCGGGACTGAGCTGCTGATCGCGCAACAGGACGACGCCTGTCTCGGCGAGTGCCGCGCGGATCGCGGCCATGTCGGCCTCGCCGATCGCACGGACGTCGATTCCGGTGACTTCCGAACCGCACTGCGCGGACAACGGCCTGATCTGCATCTCGCCCATGCTGCCTCTCCTTCTTTTATGGAGCGCAGCATGGGCGAAGGCCGCGTGCTTTACCAGATGTGGACGCGCTTCTCGGGTGCCAGGTACAATTTGTCGCCGGGCTTCACGTTGAAGGCGGTGTACCAGGCGTCGACGTTCCGGACGATGCCGTTGACGCGGTAGAAGGGTGGCGAATGCGGATCGGTGAGGAGCCGCGCGCGCGCCGCCCCTTCGCGAAGCTTGGCCTGCCACGCCTGCGCATAGGCCATGAAAAAGCGCTGGTCGCCGGTCAGGCCGCCGATGACGGGTGCCTTGCCGTGCTTGGCCTGATAGCGCTGATACGCGCCATACGCCGCCTCGACGCCGCCGAGATCGCCGATATTTTCGCCGAGCGTCAGCTTGCCGTTCACCTTGGTGCCGGGGATCGGCTCATATTGGTCATATTGCGCGGCAAGCGCTGCGGTGCGCACTTTGAACGCTTCCTTGGCCGCCGGCGTCCACCAATTCTCGAACTTGCCGGTCGCGCCGAACTGGCTGCCCTGATCGTCAAAGCCATGGCCCATTTCATGGCCGATGATCGCGCCGATCGCGCCGTAATTCACCGCCGGATCGGCATTCGGATCGAAATAGGGTGGCTGCAGGATGGCGGCGGGGAAGGTGATCTGGTTGGCGAGCGGGTTGTAATAGGCGTTCACCGTCTGCGGCGTCATGCCCCATAGCGACCGATCGACCGGCTTTACGAAGCGTTCGAGTTCGAGCGCGTGCCCGAATTGGGCCGACCGCTGCGCATTGCCGAGCATGTCGCCGCGCACGACGTTGAAGCTTGAATAATCGATATATTTGTCGGGATGGCCGACGCGCGGCTCGAACGCGGCGAGCTTGACGAGCGCGGCCTTGCGCGTGGCCTCGTCCATCCAGGCCGATTTGCCGATCCGGTCCTGATAGGATCCGCGCAAATTCTCGATCAGTTCGCTCATCTGCGCCTTGGCAGCGGGCGGGAAGAAGCGGGCGACATAGAGCTGGCCGACCGCTTCACCCAGCGCACCGTTGGTGAGCTGGACGCCGCGCTTCCAGCGATCACGCTGAGTCTTCACGTCCGACAGCGTGGTCGAATAGAAATCGAACTGCGCCTGATCGAACACCTTGGGCAGATACGCGGCGTTGTCGCTGACGAAGTGGAAAGCGAGATAATCCTTCCACGTGGCCAGCGGCGTCGCGACCAAGATCTTGCCGAGCGCGGTGATCGCGGTGTTGTTGGTCATCAGCACCTTCGGCGAGCTGTCGACCCCGGCGGTCTTGAGCATCAGCGCCCAATCGAATTCTGGTGCCTTTTTGGTCAGGCCGGCAACGTCCTGCGGATCGTTGAGCGCGGCGATGTCGCGGCTCTTTTCGGGCGACCAATGTTCCTTGGCCATCGCGGTTTCGAGCGCCATGATTGCATCGGCCTTGGCGGCGGCATTCGCGATGCCGGCCAGCGTCTGCATCTTCTCGATATAAGCGCGGTACGCCTTGCGATAGGTGTCGTATTTGGCGCCTTCGAGCAGATAATAGTCGCGCGGCATGCCGAGCCCGCCCTGACCGACCGCAGCGGTATATTGGGTCGGATCGGCGAGATTCGGGATGATTCCCACGCCGACCGGGGATTCATAGCCGACGCTGGCGAACAGTGTCTGCAGGCCCTTCATGTCGCTTACGGCGTCGATCCGGGCGAGATAGGGTTTCAACGGCGCGGTGCCCTTGGCTTCGATCCCCGCTTCGTCGATCCAGCTGCCGTAGAAATCGCCGACCTGCTTGCCGGTCGCGCCATATTTCGCCGGGTTCTTCGCCATGTCGTCGAGGATCGCGCGGACGTTCACCTCGGCTTCGTCGCTCAGCATATTGCCATAACCGACCGCTGCCTTGTCGGCGGGAATTTCGGTACGCTTGTCCCACGCGCCGTTGGCATAGGTCCAGAAATCGTCGCCCGGTTTCAGGTCACGTTGCTGCGCGGTGAGGTCGACCCCGAACGTGCCATAGCGCGGCGCGGCCTTGGACACCTCCTTGGCGAGGCCGGGAACAGTGAGCGCAGCAACCGCGACGGCGGCAGACAAGCGTAGGAACGTGGCACGGCGCATCGAAAGGATCCCCTCTAACCTAGTGTATTGCTCATCTATACCGGTGCAGCCGGAGCGACGCAATGGCCTAGGTCGGCCGCACGTCCCGATTGATCGTCCCGCTTGATCGCCCCGTTGACGCCCCGTTGACGCCCGGGTTGACGCCCCGGTTGACGCCCAGTCACCCGTGCGGCACCGGCATCGATCGGCCTCCAAACTTCGGCTATTCAAGCGTTACACCCAGCAGCCCAAGTCATCGCCAAGAGATGTTCGTTCACCGCGCGACCGTCGTGAAAAGAATCTTTGTCAAAATGTCGGCTCGAAACCGACCCGGTC
Source organism: Sphingomonas sp. HMP6 (assembly GCF_013374095.1). Lineage (NCBI taxonomy): Bacteria > Pseudomonadati > Pseudomonadota > Alphaproteobacteria > Sphingomonadales > Sphingomonadaceae > Sphingomonas > Sphingomonas sp. HMP6. Next base: position 2,312,992 of record NZ_AP022672.1, read on the forward strand.
GATCCGCGCTCTATAATTAGTACCAGGCGCCGACGCGTGACTGAAGAAACCGCTTTGCGCCCGAACGAACGGTGCGGAGCCAACCGTTATTCATGAGGTCGAAGTAACAATGAAAAAATCTTTGAGGATGTCGACGGTTGCGTCGATCGCGATTGTTTGTTCGGCCTTGACCGCAGCCAATGCGGCCGCCGCCGAGCGCAAGCCCGCCAGCGGTATCGCAGACGGTACCGAAGCCGAGACCCCGGCTGCCGAGCCGCAAGCCAAGGCGCCGGTCGAAGCCGCGTTCTCCACGGGCGTCGCCAAGGGCCGCGACCGGCTCGATAGCGCGACCTCGACCAGCGCGCTGCGCGGCGATGACATCCAGAAACTGAGCGCGCGGACGCTGGCCGACATCCTGCGCAACATTCCGGGGATCCGTACCGAATCCTCGACCGGCGACGGCAATTCCAGCTACACGATCCGCGGCCTGCCGCTGGCATCGGGCGGCTCCAAATTCATGCAGATCGAGGAAGACGGCTTGCCCGTCCTCGAATTCGGCGACTTCTTCAACGTCGCCTCGGACATCTTCATCCGTGCCGATTTCAACCTGGCAGCGGTCGAGGCGATCCGCGGTGGTTCGGCCTCGACCTTCGCGTCGAATTCGCCCGGCGGCGTGATCAACCTGATCTCCAAGACCGGCGACGTCGAAGGCGGCGCGATCCAGCTCACCAGCGGCATCGGCTATGACACGAAGCGCGTTGATTTCGATTATGGCACCAAGATCAGCGACACGCTGCGCTTCCATATCGGCGGATTCTACCGTTCTGGCGAAGGGCCGCGCCATGTCGGCTACAACGCCTATCAGGGCGGCCAGGTGAAGTTCAACATCACCAAGCAGCTCGGCGATGACGGCTATATCCGCCTGTCGGCCAAATATCTCGACGACCGATCGCCGCAATATCTGCCGGGGGCGGTGCGCATCACCGGCACCAACGACGAGCCGGTCTATTCGAACTTTGCGAATTTCGACGTGCGGCGCGATTCGGTGCTGTCGCGCTACATTCCGAATGTTATCACGCTCGACGGCAACAACAATCCGACCTCGATCCCGCTCAGCCAGGGCATGGATGCGAAGGTCGCGTCTATCGGCGTTGAAACGCAATTCACCGTCGCCGGTTGGTCGATCACCGAAAAGGCACGCTTCTCGAAAATCTCGGGCGGCACGACGCGCGATCTGGTCGCCGCCATTTATTCGGCGACGGCCCTGCCGGCCTCGCTTGGCGCGGGGACGGGAACGTTCAGTTATGCCACCGGCCCCAAGGCGGGCCAGGTGATCCCCAACCTGAGCGCGCTGAACGGCAACGGCCTGATCGCGGCGACCTCGCTCAACCGGGTCGATGCCACTTCGCTCGACAATTTCACCAACGATTTGCGCGCCAACCGCGCGTTTATGCTGGGCAAGGGCGAACTGACCCTGACCGGCGGCGTGTACAAGTCGATCCAGAATCTGGGCAGCGACTGGCTCTATGGCAACATCTTGCAAGACGTGACCGGCGACGGGCGCGCGGCCCTCATCAACTACACCAACGCCGCCGGCGTGCCACAGTCGCAGGACGGCTATCTCGGCTTCAACCGCTCGGGCTCGACTGCCTTTTATCGCCGCAAGTACGACGTTCAATATGACGTGACCGCACCCTATGGATCGGTCAATTACCGGTTCGGCAAGATCGCGATCGGCGGCAGCATCCGCTATGACATGGGCAAGGTAACGGGCCAGATCTACGGTGCCGACCTGGGCGATGGCCGGATCGGGATGAAGCCGTTCGACTTCGATGGCAATGGCGTCATCTCGGTCGCGGAATCAAAGACTGCGTTCACCCCGCTCGGCCGCCCTGCCCCGGTGAATTACAAATATCACTACATCAGCTACTCGACCGGCATCAATTACCGCGTGGCGGAGCAGCTTGCCGTATTCGCGCGCTACAGCAGCGGCGCGCGGGCGAATGCCGACAAGGTGCTGTTCTCCAACAAGGTGAGCGTAACCGACGGCAGCATGCCGAACAGCGCCGATGGCTATGACATCGTCAAGCAGTTGGAGGGCGGGTTCAAATATCGCAATTCGGCGCTGACGGTGAACGTGACCGCGTTCCTGGCCAATACCGAGGATACCAACGTCCAGGCGGGTGCGATCACCACCGACCGCAAATATCGCGCGTACGGCGTGGAGGCGGAGGCCGGCTATCGGCACGGCCCGTTCAGCGTGACCGGTGGTGTCACCTATACCAAGGCGACGTTGCAGAGCGACCAGTTGAACGCCGCGGTCGCGGGCATGACGCCGCGCCGTCAACCGGACTTCATCTTCCAGGCGACGCCGCAATTCGAAGTGCGCAAATTCACCATCGGCGCGAATTTCGTCGGCAGCACCGGCAGCTTCACGCAGGATGCCAATGCGTTGCGCCTGCCGGGCTACACGCTGGTCAACGGCTTCCTCCAGTTCCGCCCGGTCGACCGGGTGCAGGTGATGATCAACGCTAACAACCTGTTCGACACACTCGGCATGATCGAAGTCACCCAGCCTTCGGTCCCGGGCAACGGCGTCGGCGTCGGCCGCGCGTCGAACGGCCGCACCGTTTCGGCTTCGCTGCGGCTCGATTTCTGAGCGGGGTCCGGGTGGCGGCTTACGCCACCCGGTTCGCCACCAGATCATCGACCACCGCCGGATCGGCAAGGGTCGAGGTATCGCCGAGGCTCGATACGTCGCCCTCGGCGATCTTGCGCAGGATACGGCGCATGATCTTGCCGCTGCGCGTCTTGGGCAGGCCCGGCGCGAATTGGAGTTTATCGGGCGCCGCGATCGGGCCGATTTCCTTGCGCACCCACACGATCAGTTCGCGGTGCAGATCAGGGTGCGGATCGACCCCGGCGTTGAGCGTGACATAGGCGTAAATGCCCTGCCCCTTGATGTCGTGCGGCATGCCGACGACGGCGGCCTCGGCGACGTGCGGGTGGAGCACAAGTGCGCTTTCGACCTCGGCCGTGCCCATGCGGTGGCCGCTGACGTTGATCACGTCATCGACCCGGCCGGTGATCCACCAATAGCCATCCGCATCGCGCCGCGCGCCGTCGCCCGTCGTGTATTTGCCGGGATAGGTGGTGAAATAAGTCTGGAAGAAACGGTCGCGATCGCCCCACAGTCCACGCATCTGCCCCGGCCAGCTCCGCGCGATGACGAGATTGCCCTCGGCCGGGCCGTTCAGCACCTTGCCCTCGGCATCGACGAGTTGCGGATCGACGCCGGGCATCGGCTTGGTCGCCGAACCGGGTTTCAGCGCGGTCGCGCCGGGCATTGGCGAAATCATCGCGCCGCCGGTCTCGGTCTGCCACCAGGTGTCGATGATCGGGCAACGGCCCTCCCCCACCACATCGTGATACCAGCGCCATGCCTCGGGGTTGATCGGCTCGCCGACGGTACCGAGCAGCTTGAGCGAGCTGCGGTCGGTCTTCGCCACGAACTCGTCGCCATCCTTCATCAGCGCGCGAAGCGCGGTGGGCGCGGTGAAGATCGTATGGACCTTGTGCCGGTCGACCACTTGCCAGATGCGGCTGGCATCGGGCCAATTGGGCAGCCCTTCGTACATCAGCGTCGTCGCGCCATTCGCGAGCGGCCCGTAGAGAATATAGGTGTGCCCCGTCACCCAGCCGATGTCGGCGGCGCACCACCACACGTTGCCGGGGCGATAATCGAAGGCGAGTTCGTGCGTCAGGCTCGCCCACAGCAGATAGCCGCCGCTGGTGTGCAGCACGCCCTTGGGCTTGCCCGTGCTGCCCGAGGTGTAGAGGATGAACAGCGGGTCCTCCGCCCCCATCGGTTCGGGCGCGCAGGTGGCGGCAACGCCTGCTGCCGCCGCGTGATACCAGATGTCGCGACCGTCCTGCATCGTAATCGCGCCGCCCGTCGATTTGACGACGATAACGGTCTTGAGGCCAGGGGCGTGCGCGGCGGCACCATCGACATTGGCCTTGAGCGGCACGCGCTTGCCACCACGACGGCCTTCATCGGCGGTAACCACCACGCGCGATCCGCAATCCTCGATGCGTCCCGCCAGCGCTTCAGGCGAGAAGCCGCCGAACACGACCGAATGGATCGCCCCGATCCGCGCGCACGCCAGCACGGCGAACGCCGCCTCCGGAATCATCGGCAGATAGATGGTGACGCGGTCGCCCTTGGCGACGCCCTGCGCCTTCAGCACATTGGCGAAGGTGCAGACCTCGGCATGGAGTTCGCGGTAGGTGAAGCGGCGCGGGTCTGCGGCGGGATCATCGGGCTCCCAGATCAAGGCGATCTCGTCGCCGCGCTTCGCCAGATGCCGGTCGAGGCAATTGGCCGAGACGTTCAATTTGCCGTCGGCGAACCAGTTGATGTGGAAATCGGCCTTGTCGAACGACCAGTCGCCCGCAATCTCCGGCCGCTTGATCCAATCGAGCCGCCGCGCCTGTTCGAGCCAGAAGCTGCCCGGATCGGCGAGCGAGCGACCATAGAGCGTTTCATACCCCGCCGCATCGTAACGCGCCCGCGCGGCCCATTCGGGCGGCACGGGATAGAGGTCCTGGTCGGCCATGCTGCACACTCCTCGGCGCGCCTTGTGCCGGGCGGACGCTCCCGAATGCAAGCATCACTTGGCGCAACTTTAGTTTCATTGTAAAACCGATCCGGCGCGGTGGGGAGTGTTGCGATGACGGGTACGGTTCTGGTCACGGGCGGCAGCGGCTACATCGCCGGTTTCCTGATCCGGCAACTGATCGCGGAGGGGTGGCGCGTCCACACCACGATCCGATCGCTGGCGCGCGAGGCGGAGGTGCGCCGCGTGCTGGCGGTCGACGATACGCGGCTCAGCTTCTTCGCGGCGGATCTGCTGAACGATGCCGGCTGGGCCGATGCGGTGGCGGGCTGCAGCCATGTCGCGCATGTCGCCTCGCCGCTTCCGGCCGGGGCGGTGCGCCACGAAGACGATCTGATCGTGCCCGCGCGCGAAGGCGCTTTGCGCGCACTACGCTTTGCCAAGGCGGCAGGGGTCGAGCGTTTCGTCATGACCTCGTCGGTCGCGGCGATCGCCTATGGCCACAATAAGAAAAGCGCGACCTTTACCGAGGCCGACTGGACCGACATCCACGGCCCACAGGTCCATGCCTATGCCAAATCGAAGACGCTGGCAGAACGCGCCGCGCGCGACTGGGTGGCGGCCGAGGGCGGCCATATGGTGTATTGCACGATCAATCCCGCCGCGGTGTTGGGGCCGGTGCTCGGGCCGGATTTCTCGGCCTCGATCGAAGTGGTCAAGCGGCTGATCAGCGGGTCGCTGCCCGGCCTGCCCGATTTCGGGTTCGGCGTGGTCGACGTGCGCGACGTCGCCGATCTTCACGTTCGGGCATTGAACGCAGAGGACATGGCGGGGGAACGCTTCATCGCGTGCGGCCCGTTCCTGATGATGGCCGATGTTGCCGCCGTGCTGCGCGACCGCCTCGGCGCGGAGGCGCGGAAAGTGCCGACGCGCAAACTGCCCGATCTGCTGCTCCGGGCGGTCGCGCTGTTCGATCCGGCGGTGCGGATGGTGACGGGCGAGCTCGGCAAGCGGCGCATCACCCCTGCCGATCATGCGCGCGAACGGCTTGGCTGGGTGCCGCGGCCTGCCGCCGAAACGATCGTCGATACCGCCCGCAGCCTGATCGATCGGGGGATCGTAACGCTCTGAGGCTTGCCCACGGCCACGGCTTTTGCCAAGCACGCGCCCATAGGAGAGAGCCAATGTCCTCGACCATCGCCGAATTGGAACGCAAGCGCGCGGCCGCGCGCATTGGCGGAGGTGAGAAGCGCATCGCCGCGCAGCACGCCAAGGGCAAATTGACCGCGCGCGAGCGGCTCGACGTGCTGCTCGACGAGGGATCGTTCGAGGAACTCGACATGTATGTCGAGCACAATTGCGTCGATTTCGGGATGCAGGACCAGATCATCCCCGGCGACGGCGTGGTCACGGGATCGGGCACGATCAACGGGCGGCTGGTGTTCGTCTTCAGCCAGGATTTCACCGTGTTCGGCGGCTCGCTGTCGGAACGCCACGCACAGAAGATCTGCAAGATCATGGACATGGCGTTGAAGGTCGGCGCGCCGGTGATCGGCCTCAACGATTCGGGCGGTGCCCGCATTCAGGAGGGCGTCGCCAGCCTGGGCGGCTATGCCGAAGTGTTTCAGCGGAACGTATTGGCCAGTGGCGTGGTGCCGCAGATCAGCTTGATCATGGGGCCGTGCGCCGGCGGTGCAGTCTATTCGCCGGCGATGACGGATTTCATTTTCATGGTGAAAGACTCGTCGTATATGTTCGTCACTGGCCCGGATGTAGTGAAGACCGTTACCAACGAGATCGTCACGCAGGAGGAACTGGGCGGTGCGGTGACGCACACCACGAAGTCGGGGGTCGCTGACGTGGCCTTCGAAGATGATATCGAGGCGCTGCTCGCGGCCCGCGACTTCGTGGACTTTCTCCCCGCCAGCAACCGCGAAGCCGCGCCCGAGCGGCCATCGTCCGACCCGTGGGACCGGATCGAGGAATCGCTCGACACGCTGGTCCCGGCAAGCGCCAACCAGCCGTATGGGCACCGTCAAGTTAAGCCCTGTGGCTTTGCGGTGCCGGATCGGAGGGCTATTGCGGATGTATGACCACATCACGAGACCCGATTTACGCGGGTTACCGCTATCCTCCCGAGATCATCTGCTACGCGGTCTGGCTGTATTTCCGGTACCCACTGAGCCTGCGGATGGTCGAGGAACTGTTGGCTGCGCGCGGTATCGAGGTCAGCTATGAGACGGTTCGGCAATGGGGGCTGAAGTTCGGTGAGGTCTTTGCCCGCCGCATCCGGCAGCGAGCGCCGCAACGCGGCGACAAATGGCATCTCGACGAAGTCGTGATCACCATCGCCGGGCACAAACACTGGCTGTGGCGCGCGGTTGACCAGCAGGGCTTTGTTCTGGACGTCCTTGTCCAGAGCCGGCGCAACACCAAGGCTGCCCGCCGTCTGCTACGCAAACTGCTGAAGAAACAGGGTCGGGCTCCCCGGGTGATGATCACCGACAAGCTCAGAAGCTACGGCGCCGCCAAACGAACCATCATGCCCGGCGTCGAGCACCGCCAGCACAAGGGCCTCAACAACCGGGCCGAGAATTCCCACCAGCCAACAAGGCGACGAGAGCGCATCATGAAGGGCTTCAAGTCGCCGCGCCACGTCCAGCGCTTCCTGTCCACCCACGATCAAATTGCCCACGTCTTTTCCCGCCCGCCTCTTGCCAGCGCCGCCACCGTCCGTTCTGCCCGCACCCAGGCGTTCACGCACTGGGCTGAGGTGACCGGCGTCGCAATGGCCGCATGATTGCGCCCAATTCCAGCATCGCGTCTTTCCTCGCGCCCGACCGCAGCAAGTTGACGGTGCCACCCCACCGCATAAGGGCATAACCCGCTCACTTTGCATGATAGATTTGCTGTTGAGGGGGCCCGACCGACGCCGATCGGGACCCGCTCAAAAAACGGGTTTTCGCTTGGCCATCAATCATTTGTGTGGGGAAAAGGCGGGGTCCGTTTCGACGCCGATCTACATTTCCTTGTTTAGATTGGTCGAGGCGGCCCGTTCAAAGGCGGGAGCTGGCCACATAATTTCTGAGAATTCGATGATTATTAGAGACGATGGGGGCTGCGACCGCCCACCCTGGTCAGCCGTCGAGCCACCGCTCGAATGCTTCCGAAACAGCCGCGGCAGTGCCGTTGCCTTCAGCAAGCCAAAGCCGCCAGGTCGTTATCGCACGCGCCTCCACGTCCACACTAAGCAGCTTGCGGTTACCGAACGCCCACGCCGTTTCAATCTCAGCGATCGTCATGGCATTGGCTGGAATTCCGCGTCGGCCAGCGATCTCTGCCAGTGGTGGCGCACCGGCACCGCCATGCGGCACGGCGAGATCGATGCTCGGGGCCGTAACCAGCCGCGACAGACGATCGATAAACGCTCGACCGATTTCGGGATCGCCGCTGAGCCCAGCGTCGAGCAACGGGGGCACGATGCGGTCGGCAAGCTGCCAGCCGATGACGATACCGGTCGCCTGCATCGCGCCGCAGCCCCATGCAAGCAACCCATCCTCGCTGTCGCCGGCGGCGAGGGCATGGCTGTCGAGCCTGAACCGGAAGCTGCCGTCGGCACCGCGCTGAGCGATCAGCAAGCCGATCCCTGCAAGGTGGGTCGTGGCGGGCAACGTGCCCTGAGTGCTGGCTGGCGCATCGACGTACGACACGGCGATCGATACGAAACGCGAAGTGATATTCATGACTTTGTCTTTCAAATGCACGCGTCGTCACACCACCGGTCGAGACCGGCAGCGCGAGGGACGCGGGAGGTGGTGGAAGCTGTCGGCGATCAGCCGACGGATCGGATCAGATGGGTCGTGCGCCGGAGAAGGCGCGCTCGTCGGCCGCGCGGGTGACTCTGCGCTCGGCATCGCGACTTGCCGCCTCGACCCGATGGAACAGCGCTCGCGGGCGCGCCCACATCGTCGGCGGACAGGTCGCGAACGCGGCGAGGTGCGCGAGTTCCGGTGTGGTTTCGAGGAACCGCGCGAGATCGGCGAGTGGCTCGGCGATCTTGCGCTCGTCGACCGCGCGCGCTGCGGCCCAGTGGAGCCACAGGATGTATGTCGCGACGACGTCCTCGCGGACATAAGCGGAGATCGCCTCGATATCGCCATCGCGCCACAGCGTTCCTACGTCTGCCCCGTGGACCGACGTCTTCACCGGGATCGCCAGCGCGGCGCACAGCTCTGAAAGTCCGACCTTGCGCGTGCCGCCATAGCCACCGAACTGGTCGGCGAGATCGCAGTGATGTGGCCCGTACCGATGAGCATGGGTATGATGCGCAAGCCCTTCGAGTCCGAACTGCGCTGCCGCCATCGCCTGGACCTGAAGGACGGGTAGATCGAACCCGCGTCCATTATACGATATGCTGGTCACGCCGGTTGGCAGCAGGCGATCGACCTCGTTATAGAATTTTGTTTCCTCGCCTGGCAGGCAGATCAGCGTCTGGAAATCGAAGCTGTAGCCACTGGTGCTCCAGTCGGCTTGAAGGAACGCGGCAGCAACCGGACGGTGGCGCGGCCAAGGCGGAAAACTTCCATCTGCCATTTCTTCATCGACGATGGTTTCGATATCGAACGCGACGACATGCTCGGTCGCATGGCTATCGCTGGGTCTGCTAAATTGCTGATGTCGCATTTGCTTTTACCTTTCTCGGTTGCGACCGAGAAGGTTCGAGGCGTGCCGCGTATGCGGCTTTTCCTCATCCCCTTCCCGATCACTTCAGCTGTCCATTCATCGCCGTTGGCGCCGCCAGCGCCGCAATCCCGCCTTGCCGTGGCGGCTTTTCCGAAGCCCGGCGCAGACTGGTTTGTCCGCGTCGCAATCGAACTGTGCCGCTTGACCGGGCGCGATGTCGCGCTTCCCACCGGCCGATCGCTGCGAACGTCAGGATCGAGGTCGTAGAATGACATGGACTGTTCCTTGAGATGCGAACGCCCGCCGTCCCTGGGGACGACGAGCGTTGACGTTGTCAGCTGGCGATCAGGATCAGGCGGCGAGCGCGGTCTGCATGCCAGTGAAACGGAACCAGTCGTCTTCTGCGGTGCGCATCTGATCGGCGTTGGCGAGCCATTGCCACTGACGCGATCCGACCCGGCCGTTCTGGCGCCAGAACCTGGCCGAGGCGAGCAGATGGACATGCGGGGTGCCCGGCAGGGTGCCATCGGCACTGTCGCGCCAATGGATCGCCCAGTCGACGATCATGCCTTTGTCGACCAGATGGCGGTAAGCATAGTTTTCGACCAGCCAGACCCAGCGCGCCGGATCGGCGTCCCGCGGCAGGTCGGCGACGATGTGCGTCGCAGAAATGCCGCGGGGGCCTTCGAGGGCCGCTGCATCATCGGCCTCGCGCCACAGCGTGTCGCCGAGGCGCAGGCGGGGCGGCAACTTTTGGGGATGACAGCGCCCGGTGGCGACAAGATCGCCGCGAAGGGTATAACCGTCCGGCACCGGCCCGAACCGGTCACTACCGCTGACCCGATTGATGTAGAGCCAGGACGCAGTGGCGGTGTAGTGCGTCGAGTAAGGTCCTTCGGTAGACCGGCTCTCGCGCCCGGCGGCGCAGACTGGCCTGGCGTTGAAGGGCGGGCGCGGACGCAGGAGATCGCGTCCCGCTTCGCTGGTACGAGGCACTGAGGTGTTATCGAACATGGATGTTTCCTTTAGGCTGTGATCGTGCGTCGCTGCTGCGACGCACGGAGCCGTCAGCGACGGATCAATGCTTTCTGCATTTTCCCATCACCTTTCGGCTCACTTCAGCCGTTTCTGTCCTCTCATGCCTTGGAACGCGCGGCGTTTGTGCGCGCTTTTCCATCGACCAAACACAAAAAAGCCCCTCGAGAGGCGGCAAGATCGACGGCGAAAAGCAATGCTGGACAGCAGCGCTATCTTGCCGGGCCACGCTCAAGGTCGGGCGGTGGTCGACCGATAGCCGACGCAGATGTGCCCGACGCCCGAACGATGTAAGACTGGACCGCCGCGGCGACGCGCGCTGGCCAGACCGGGCTGCCGGCCGCGCGGCTGTCACGCACGGTCTCGCTCACTAGCGTCGAGACGGCATCGTCGCCGCGCCAGGCATGAAGCAGGGGCGCCAGCATCGCCGGCTTGCCGGGGAGCGCCATCAGCCGACCGTCGCTGGCAACCTCGATCCGGCGAGGATGCTGTCCGGCCAACATCAGCAACAAAAGCAATTGCTCGGTCGGCTTGCCGTTTGCCGGGTCGAACGCATGGATGCGAGCGCGGATGCCGTCATCCTGGAACGCGGGTGCCGACCCCTGCCGCCATCCGCCAAACCCGTCCGGCACTGACGGCAAGGCGCCGGCACCAGCGTCGTTATCGATCTCGCGCGCCGCACGACGTTCCGTATCACGCGCTATATGCGCCCGACCGATCACCTGTTGCACCTTGGACACATCCTGCTGAAACCCCGGATCGTTCGCCCAGCGATCGAGCCGGCGAAGCTGGTCGGCAGGGAGATCGCGCGGCCAGAATCGGGAGCCGTTCTTTGCGAACATCAGCGGTCGGACGTCGGCGTCACGCGTCAGCGCAGCGACGACCTGTTGCTGCTCTTCCCGCATGGCGCGAAGGGCGATCTGTACACCTGGTGCCTTCAGCCAGTCCCAGCCGACTCCGATCGCCTTCAGCGCCGGATAGTCGGTTTCGACCTGCTGGTCCGGTCCGCCATAGTCGGCGACATAGGCGTCGATCGTCACGAGCCGTGCGATCCGGGCACGGCCGTCGTCACTGAGCAGGTCGGGTTCGGTCGGGATACGAGCGATCACTTCGGCGGTAAGCCGATCAAGACTGGGCAGCGTGTCGAGCGTGGCAACGTCGCCCAGCGCCGGCAGGGTATCTAGCCCGGATTATTCATCGGGAGCGATAATCGGTGGTGGCGATCGTGGTCTAAGTCTTTGGTTTGGAGTAGAGAAAGGGTGCTTACGCCATCCCTCTGCTCCAGACAGAAAGTGCCACGACCGCCATGGCCGACGATAGTGGGTTCTCCTTCACCTTCCCAGCCATTCGTGGTCGAAAAATCACCGCCGCGTTCGACGGCGGTCGGCTGACGTCGGACGGCGGCGTGCTACTGCTCGCACAGGCCGAGCGGCGGTTGGGGATCGCGGATCGGCTCGCCGCCTGCATCGCTGATCCGCGCGATCAGGGTCGGGTGATCCACCGGGTCGCCGACATCTTGCGCGCCCGCATGCTCGCGATCTCGTGTGGGTATGAAGACGCCAATGATCTCGACGCCCTGCGGCATGATCCAGGGTTCAAGCTGGCGCTCGGCAAACTGCCGGGTGATCCGTTCGGGCTGGCCAGCCAGCCGACGATGAGCCGGTGGGAAAACGCGCCGACTACGCGCGAGTTGATCCGTCTGACCGGTACGCTGGTCGACCTTTATTGCGCGAGCTACCCCGTGCCACCTGCGGCGGTGACGCTCGACATCGATGATACCGTCGACGTCGTACACGGCGCGCAGCAGCTCTCTTTCTGGAACGGCCACTACGGCGAGCGCTGCTTCCTGCCGATCCATGTCTACGACACCGCTACCGGGCGGCCGGTTGCGATGCTGCTGCGCACCGGCAAAACGCCGTCGGGCAAGGAAGTCGCCGGCCATGTTCGCCGGCTCGTGCGACGTATCCGTCGCCACTGGCCCGATACCCGGATCACGCTGCGCGGCGATGGTCATTACGGTCGGCCAGAGCCGATGGCCTGGTGCGAGGCGAACGGAATCGACTACATCTTCGGGCTGCCCGGCAACCGCACGCTCCACGCCGATCCCGTCATCGTTCGGGAAGGCGATGCCTGCGCGACCGACCGGGCATTGCAGGGACTGGTCGAACTAAGGCGTTACGCAGAGACGCGCTACGCTGCGAAAACCTGGGGGAATACCGAACGTCGCGTCGTTGCTCGCATCGAGGCGAGCAGCCTCGGCCTCGACATCCGCCTCGTTGTCACCTCGCTTGCCGAGGGCAGCGCTGAACGGATCTATGACACGCTTTACTGCGCCCGCGGCCAGGCGGAAAACTTGATCAAGCTGCATAAAACGCAGCTGAAGAGCGACCGAACCTCCTGCTGCTCGGCCAACGCCAATCAGATGCGGCTCATCCTTCACACCGCCGCCTACTGGCTGATGTGGGCCGTGCGGCACGCTATGCCCGCAACCGCCACGCTCCGCACCGCCGAGTTCGCGACCATCCGCCTGCGGCTGCTCAAGGTCGCCGCGCGCGTCGTCGAAACCACCAGCCGCATCCGCATCGCCTTCGCAAGCGCCTGTCCCGATGCCGCGCTGTTCCGATCCATCGCGCTCAACTTGCGCACCACGGGACCATGATCGATGCGGCAGTGGCCGCCAAACGAACCCCGCCCATCAACTCCGCCCCAAACTGTGAACCCGCGATGAGACAGGCGCTTGGGACCCATGCGCCCTGCCTGCGGCTACACGACGCCTGCGCTGACCCATCGGCTGAGAAACGCTGCCGGTGAATAGATCAGGCTAGACGCAGGCCCTCGGTGTCCATTCCCATCCGTCGCTTGCGGAGACGGCGCGACCGCGCCAAGGCGAGCGCGTCGAACATAGTGAAAATCGCAGGTTCGTTGCGCCCCGTGATGTTCGCACTGGCCGCAATGAGCGTGATCGGCGGGCGCACGGGTCGTGCGGCCGCAAGCGCCCGGCGCGGCGCCACAATGGCGCCAGGCGCGAAAGGCGACGCGACGGGACGTGCGCGACCGACTAACTCCAAGACCGATCCCGGATTTACCGGTTGGCTTGCACGAAGGTAATGAGCCGGGTCAGGAACTGGCGACACAGACCAGCGCCTTGCGCCAAGAACCGGTGCGGCGGATGTCGAGCGTATGGTAGCAGGAGCAGGCACGGTCGATGGCGCTATGGCTGCGGCTTTGACTGACGGCGTGGTTGCCGTAATGGCCGGCCGAACAGCCAGAACCGGAGTGGCCGACGTTTGTACCTTGACCGGTGCGGTCGGCAGCGACTCAGTCCACACCCTAGCTGGCACCGGGGCGCGTACGCGCGACAGGATCGCGGCCGATTCAACGGTGGATGCGCCGCGGACAATTTTCGCCGGAGTGACATCAATGCGCCACTCAAGTCGTTTCACCGCAGCATCGCGTATCTTCGTCACCGCCGCAATCTTGTCATCGGCGTCGCGAATCGCTCGGCGCGCAGCATTGCGCGCTGCCCTGATCCGGTTGCGCTCGTGCGCCCAGACATGGCCGCCGCGCACGACAATGGCAGAGTTCCCCTCGCCGAGATGCTCACCTGTCTCGAGATCGAGCTTGCGCGCGCCGTATCCCAGACCGGTATAACGCCGATCGCTTTGAGCCTGCTCGGCCGCAGCCGACATCGAATGTGCCCACAAATGACGAAGCATCTGGACACCGTCACGGCCGTCGAGCTCCCCGCAGACTTCGTCTGCGACCTCCCAGCAATAGGGCTCGATCCAGCGCATCGGCCGCAGCGAGAAGGCGATGTGCGGGTGGAAATTACGCGCATCGCCCTGGGCAGGGGGGCGGTGGATCGCGGCGGAATAGGGCAGATCGAGCGGTTCGAGTACGGTCTTGCAGAAGTGCGTGAGCGCGGCGATCATCTCCGCCTCGCTCATGTCGCTATCGAAGGGCGCGATGGCGAGCATCTGGATCTTGGCGTTGGCGCGCGTGCTGGCATCTTCAAGTGCCTGCCAGGCAGCGCCGATCTCGACCCAGTCATCGCCCATATTGCTGATGATAACAGGTTCGCCAGCCTCATCGAGCAGGACTGCTTCATCGCGGACGATATACTCCCAATTCTCGCGCGCTGCGCCGCGTTTGAAGTTCGGTGACTTGCGGCCGAGATAGCTTTGTTGCCAGATGACACCCTTCATGCCGAGCGCATCGACGGCCCAGGACGAGTCCGGGCGCGGTGCTCCGGGCATACGCACCGCCTTCATCGTGGTGCCGATAATACGCTTGGTGACCGGCGACGTCCTCGTCTCGGGCTTGTCCGGTTTGACCTGAACCTTGAACTGCGCCGCCCAGCGAATTGAGCCGTGATGAAGCTCGGCGAGTTCCTGCTGCAACGCTCGTGCCGCAGCGCGGTCTTCAAGCGCCATCTGCAGCTGGACCGCTTTCTCATGGCGCTTGATCTTGGCCTGCTTGCGCGCATCCGACCGCGCCTGCTGCATGACGATTCGGCAGTTCCCGGGCGTTGCAGGGATACAACTGCCGTCGGGCAGCAGGAGAAAGAACTCAAGAAGGGGCGGGGGTGAGACAGGGCCGGCGGAGCCGCCCGAATTGGCCGAAGGACAATTCATTTAATGCGCCCCCCGCCCTTAATCCTGAATGCCTCCTCACCTGCCGCTCTTCTGATCCTGATCGAACCGCCAGCACTGTATTGATGATCTGACACACCGAACCCAGCGGCTTGAAGCGATCGATCGGTTTGGCGGATGGAAAGTAGGACCATCTCCGACACATCGCCGATCGGTATGTGCGCCAGCCATGACACTCCCGCTGGATTAGCGAACGATCGGCGTCGGCGCTGACTGCGGCAACGCTGGCGCACATCGAACTATGCAAACTCAGGCACCCATCCCATAAGCTCTGAGTTGGGCATCGCGTCCAGCAGATCCGCTGGAACCCGCCGATGATCATCGCCCGCTCGACCCATCCTTCATCGCGGCATGCGCTCGCACACGCGCGAACGCGCCTGCGACTGCCGTGGCTGGCACACACACGTCTGTGGTCGATGCGTCTCGAAGGAGACGCGACCATGAACGACCCAGCCCCACCCCCCTGCGACGGGGACCTCGTCGGAACCCTCGACCGGTTGATCGCTGATGCCGGTGCCGCCCGACAAAGCGCGTTCTATACGATCGCCGCGCTCTACGCCGAGCAGGCCGCACTTGGACACCATCCGCATTACCCGGCGTACATCACGGGCGGCATGCTGCTCGGGCACGGGTTCGGCGCGGGGCATATTCTCGCAGTGCTCGGTGTGCACACGCTCGATTGGCGTGAGGTTCTCGCCCCCCTGGCCGACGCGGCCCTTGAGGCCGACGACAATGCCGATCTTCTGCTTCGGCTGCGGGCTTTGTGCGAAGCGGACCCGATGCTCGAGATCGCTGGCGAGGTGCTGGCAGACGAGCTTGACCTGCTCAAGCACGGTCGCATCGACCCGTTCTGGCTGAGGCGGCCGAAGTTCGGGCTTGGCCAGGCGGCGCTCGCGTTCGGGCTGAAGCCCCACCATGCCGAAGGGCATCGCGGGCTCTATGCCCTGCCGCTCGAGGTGCTGCGCCGCGGGTTCGAGAATGCGGCACCGAACCAGCACGACCAGCGGTTCGGAGCTATGCTGGTGCCCGTAATCGAGACGGGTGGCGAGCGGCTCGCCCGCATCGGTGCGGCCGCCCAATACCGCAATGCCGAGACACGCTACCATGACGACAGCGCGCGGTTCGCCGCGCACCAGCGAGCGCATCCCGATCGCCGCTGGCGCTGGAAGCCGCCGCTGTCGCGCCAGGGGCATCTCGCCGTCACGACAGCGCAGACGCTGGACATCGATGTGCCGGCCGCCCGCACGCGCGGCCACGCCGCCAACTGGCTCGGTGATCATCATGCAAATCTGCGCTTCACAGTCAAGGAGTCGTGACGATGGCTGAGACCACCATCACCGTCGCTGGCGTCACAATCTGCGATGTCACCGGCTATCGCGCCCAGCTCACCGCGGTGCGTGCCCGGCTCGACGCAATCTACGCCGGGTTCGATCCCACCCGCCCTGAGTTGCTGCTCGTTCGCCATAACGAAATCGTCGACCTCGCCAACAATGCGGAGCGCCTGCGCGAGATCGTCGAAACCTGGGATGCGGCTAAGGAACAACGCGCCAACGTTGTCGCCGTCTGGGAACTCGTCAAAACGTTCACCGGAGGCGGCGAATGACGCCGGACCGCGCGCTCGACCGCGACACCCGTGAAGATATCGAAGGGCTGGTCCACCGCGGCCGGATTACGTTGCCCGAGGTAATCCTGGCCGATGGCACCGCGTCGCCGGAGCAAGTGGCAATCGTACCGCCCGGCGTCGATCTCGCCAAGGCGTTCCTGCCGTACCGCGAACTGCCTGGTCCCCCGGGCACCGGGGCAGGTGCCGCGATCGTCGGCACCCGCGAGCCCGACATCGGCCCGTATCTGGACGGGTTCGGATCAAAGGTGCTCGGTGATTACCGGCACCGCCACATCACGCGGCCGCAGAGCCGCGGCGCCATTCTCGCCTGGCTCTACGACATCACCGGCATCCGCTATGCACCGGCTGCTTTTTGGCGGATTGCCGGCTGGGAGATCGGCTGGGCAGCCAACTGGCTCGATCGCATGTTTACAGGCGGCGCAGTGGGCGAGCTGATCGTGGCCGAGCGTCAAGCCGCTGCTGCGGTTCGCGCGGCCTGGATTGCGCAACGTGGCGGAATGACCGGCTCGCCGCTCATAGACACCGGCATGTTGATCGCGGCGCGAGCGATCATCGACATGCTTGCCGCTTTCGAACGCGTGATCGAAGAGGCGCTGCAGGACTCCACGGTCCGCGCGAAGCGGCGGGAGATTGATGCTGCTCGCGCGGCAATCCTCCAGCGACTGCGTTCGTGCATCACGGCAATCGAGGATGCCGCGACCATCCGCATGCTCGCTTACGACCGCGTCAAAAAGATCGACCGCGCCCTCGATCATGCGCGTGACCTCGTCGAAAGCATCGGCCTGTTCACCGCTGCCGGCGAGCAGGTAGGCGAGCGTGTGGTCCGCATCACCCAAGCGCTTCCTACGACAGGCCGTAAACCGCCGCCGATCGCCACGACGTTCGCCGCGAGTCTGAATGACCTTTCCGCGCGATTGGAAACAGTGATCGCTGCGGGCTTTGTTTCGACCACGCCCACGACATGGAGTTTCGACACGACGGGTGATCTGAGCCGTCTTCACAGTGCCGATATGCAGGCTCGCGTTGCAGCCTTGGCGCTGGTACGGACCGACCTCGTCTACAAGCTCGTCGTCACGCGGCGGCTCGATCGGCTGTTTACAGCGCTGCCATGGATGGCTGCGCCTTCAGGCGCGTTCCGCCTGACCTATGGCGGTCCGCTCGGTGCCGCGGCCGATCTGTTCGAGGTCGCGCGCTACCGCGAGATTGCGATAGAGCAGGCGCACCGCGCTCGCGAACCGCTGTCGGGCGCGCGGCTCGACACTACGCTCGGCAACGCTGTGTATAGCACGGCGTCGAAAGTTCTTAATGCTCTGACAAGCGCCACCCGCGCCGGCTTCTGGCTGGCTGGAAGCGCCCTCTCTCACCACATGGTAAAGGCGTTTTTGGCGCAAAAGCCGTTCGATCCGGCACATCCGTTGCCCACGCTGCAGGCGGGGCGGCTCGACTTTGCGTTCGAACGATCGATGCAGGACCCAGCAACGATGGCGACGGTCACCGAAACCGAGCGCGCCAAGCCGATTTACGCCTCGACCGACTACCACCGCGACCTGCCCCGCTACATGGGGTTGACGGTTGCAGATGTGCTGACGGTTGCACTCGACGACGTCTTCCCCTGCGACTTTCGCGACCGCACCTTCGCCAAATTCACACGCCTCGCCGACCAGCGACGCAGGGATCTAAATCGCGCTGCCCCCACGTTCGGAACTCACAAGGCGGCAGCCGCCACGTTCGGTACTGACAAAGCGGCAGCCGCCAGTCGCGAACTGCTGCGCTCGGTTTTGAAATCGATCGACCTGCCGACCGATGGCATCAGCACCGACTGGCGCCCCTCCTTGATCGTGACACGGAGCCCGGTAACGGTAGAGTTGCGCCGATTCGACGATCGCAACATCGGACATAACGGCGACCGGCTCAGCCAGGGTCGACGCCTTCGAGACCGTGCATCGGACCTCCGGGCCTTGCACAACGATCCCGGCAAGCAGCTGCGCGATCGGGTCAATCGCGCGCGTACCTGGAAAGAGGGGTATAGCCACGACCGGCCGCTCGCCGCCATATTGTCAGGCCGCCATCGCCTGGCCAGGCTGACCCCGGTTGCACAGACCGGTATTTCCGCGATCTGGTTCTATCCCGGTATCGACACGTCGATTCACAATTGGATCGCAAGCGGCGCACCGATGTGGGCGCCGCTGGCGTTCAGCAACGTCGTCCACGCCGGGCTGATTGCACGCGAAGTGCAGCAGGTGACGGCCGCTATGCCGCTGCTGCTCGGCATGCCTATCGCGCCTGCACTCCGCCAGCGCATCCTCGTGCCGCTATGGACCGGGCTCGCCGGAATTACCGAGGACCACGCCCATGTCCGGTGACACGAACATGACTGACATGGCTGACGTACATCAAGGGCGTGCAGGACGTGCAGATCGAACCACAAGGATCTTTACATGACCGACCAACTACCGCTCCAGCCGCGCAAGGCCACCACCCGCGTGATACAGGTCGATCCCGCCTCGGTCCGCATCTCGCCACTCAATCCGCGCGGCAGCACGCCGCACGATCCCGAAGGCATCGCTCGGCTCGCAGCCGAACTCAAGGCGGTCGGGCAGATCAACGATGCGCACGGCGAAACCGCTGGCGATGGCGTGGTCGAGCTGCTCGCCGGCTCCCGCCGCTGTGCCGCCTGCGCGGTCGCCGGGATCCCGCTTCGTATCCGGGTCCATGCCGAGCTGCCCCGCACCGAGGCGATCGGCATCGCCTATCGCGACGATCGCGAGGCGGTGACGCCCAGCTTCTGGGACTTGGCCTGTGGCTGGGCGGCGCTGTGCGAAGGCACTACTTTCAAGACCGATGCCGACCTTGCCAATGCGGTCGGGATCGATAAGGGCATGCTGAGCCGCGGCCTTGCGCTTCGCAAGGCGCCGGAGACCATCCTCGATGCTTTCGCCGACCGCCGTGCGATCAGCATCAGCCAGTGGATCGACCTAGCACCGCTGGTCGAGGATTTGGATAGCCGTGCAAAGCTCGTCGAGCGTGCCGGGTTGATCGTCGGCAAGGGCTATACTGCGCCACGCGTTGCGGCCGAGCTCAAGGCCGCCGCCGCCGGCAAGACCGAGATCAAGGCAGTCGAGGTTTGCAATCGCCACGACCGCGTCGTCGCCACCATCCTCCCCGATCACCGCGGCGGGTTCACCATCAAGGTCAAGCCGATGACCGAGGCGCACCCCAGCTTCCGCCTGGAATATACCCGTCTCGTAAACGAACGATTCGTCGAGCTGGTGAAAACTTGGTTCGATCGCGACGCCTGATCCACCGAATCCCTGAGGAAACAATCATGGCATCCACCGAACAGGTCCCGATGTGGTTCGGCTCCATCAGCCGGATCATGGGCGCAGATGACAGCACGCTGCTGGCGCAGCTGCCCATGGGCATCTACCCCGATCCGGAACCGGCCTGCGCAACCTGTCCAGCCAAGGACTGGTACCTGACCGCCAAGGAACTCCGCTGTTACTGCACTGCGCGAGGCGTCATCTCGTGGGTATCCAACGATGCCCCGGTTATGGCCTGCGATGCGCGCGAGCAGCTGATTGAAGACGCCGAAGATCGCGCGGGTGCTGGCCAGACTGATTGAGATTGGCATGTCCTTGCGTTCCGTCGCACGCGCGACGAT
Organism: Sphingomonas sp. HMP6; assembly: GCF_013374095.1. NCBI lineage: Bacteria > Pseudomonadati > Pseudomonadota > Alphaproteobacteria > Sphingomonadales > Sphingomonadaceae > Sphingomonas > Sphingomonas sp. HMP6. Next base: position 2,333,245 of record NZ_AP022672.1, read on the forward strand.
CGCCACCACAAACCATCGCTTCTGGAAGGACGGTAAAGATGACCGATTGCTGGAATAGCGTGACCCTCTACGGGCCGTCTGCGGAGATCGAACGCTTCCGTCGACTGTGCATCGATCTGCCGCCCGGCAGCGATCCGCAAGACGTGTCAGGCGGCTGGGACGGCTACGACACCTATATTGGATTTGACGGCGTCATGCCCGCAGAGCCTGGGTGCAACTCCCGCCGGGCCCAAGGAGAATATGCGTGGAACTATCGGGAACACGCCCCCCAGCCGGGCAGCTGGTCGTTCGCCTTCGACACCGATCAAAGTTTCCCCGAGGGTGTATTCGAAGATCTGGCCGCGCTGTTCCCGGCGTTGCACTTTGATTGCGACTGCATCGACGCGCTGGACGATTATATGGGCTGCGGCTGGTTCAATCCGCCCACGGGCGGCGAACCATTCCGCCAGGATATGGAAGTTCCGGCTGACTATTGGACGGGCGGCGGCAGCAGGAAGCGTACTCCCGAGGTGGATGCGAAACATACGGCGCTCGTGAAGGCATTGCTGGACGCCGCGCAAGACGCGGATCGGCGCTCCTCGAAGTTCGAAACTTTTGTTCATGTCTTGAAGGAGGTGGGTCGCTGATAGGAACGCTCGTTGAAATGAAGGCACCTGCTCGACCGCTTCCGAAGCCGTGTCAGCTTAAACCTCACGGAGGCTACGCGCCCCATCTCGGCAGTTCCGCCGAGCTCGGCGCGATCCTAAAACCCGCCGTTGGTTCGTCCCGCTGCGAGCGGCGGGCGGAACGACCTGTCAGACAGAGAACCGCAGTCCATCGAGTTCGTGGGCAAGCTCATCCTCGGTCGCCATCGTTTCCCAGGCGAACCCCTGCACGACGCCAGGCATATAGCCGGTAGTATCAACGACCAGTGCAGCGCCGCCTATCCTTCGCACTGCGTTCTGCAATGCGGCGGAACCAACCGCGCTCAATTCGCCTAGCATGCCGGTATACCGCTCATCATGCCGACCTTGTCGGCCCAGATCCGCTAATGCGGAAGCCTCGATGACGATGACCGTCTCGTCGCCAAGGGGCCGCCGGGCAAGATAGCTTGCTGGTAGCGCCGCCTGCGCTCCCGCTAGAAGAGCCGGTGTCAGCGTGTCCCACCGCTCGACGACATACCGTGCGGCGAGCGAGGGCACCATGAACGCCGCCATCAGCCGGACAGCGGTCGCAAGCGCGGCCAGTTCGACGATACCGTATTGCAGTGGACCGGCTGATCGCGCGCCATCGCGTGGGGACACGCCGAGACGCTGAAGCTGCCGGATACGTGCATCGAATGCGGTACGCGCAGACGGATCGACACCGCATGCCGACATCAAGAGCGGGATAGCCTGCGCATAACGAAGGGCGAGTCGAGGCTGAGGGGTCGTCGGCATCGGTGCTGATTGCCATGACTGCAAATGACAGCAAGAGGAACCATTGACGCATTACAAGTACGATCGTATATACACTCTGCCATGCAACTTATTCCGCTTCACGATCCTGCCGACAACGCGTTCCGTCTGCGCCAGAACGGCAAGAGCAAGAACGCGCTCGAACTGCTCGCGCAGCCACCCGGAAGTCGGGCAGCGCCGACCATCGTTTGGAGCCGCCGCTTCGAGACGACCGAGGATCGCGATACGCTGCTGGGTGCCGTGAAAAAGGGCCAGCTCGATACGGTTTTCCTCGGCCGGCTCACCATGATGTTCGGCAGCGACGCGCTCGACGAGCTGGCAGACAGGCTCGTCGCTGCTGCCCGGTCGAAACGCGAAGAGAAACTGGAGGAAGCAGCCGAGCGGGCGCGCAAACATTTCGTGGTCAACCTGTACGCCCGCGAAGGCAAGCACGGACGCCATTTGCTTGAGCTGCAGCGCAAGAGCAGCGATACGGCGGAATGGTCGATCACCTACGATCGCGCCATCGAACGTGACCGGCTGTGCGACTGGCTTCGCTGGCAGAAGGGGCGGTTCCTCGGCTTTCTCGAACACGCCGCCGAGCATGGCGGCGAAGCGCTCTCGCGTATGCTGATCGACGAAATGTTCGCCGCCGAACGCCGGGTCAGAGCAGAACGGCGCGGTGCCGGTGGCATGCGCCCCTTGCGCATGTGGCGGGGCGACTGATGGCAACCCTCGCACCCTTCCAGACCGCCACGCCCGCGATGATCGTCGGTTATAGAGATGGCGACGAGCCGCTGCCGCTCGAACTTGGCGAACCCTTCGCGCTGCTCGGCGGCGACCGGCTCGGTCCTGATGGCATCCCGTTCCTCGTTATGCATGAGCACCAGCCCGACTTCCTCGCCTGGGTTCGTAAGCGCTGTGCGGCGATGCTCGCCGCCGAGCGGCCGTGGTTTGGCGGCGGCACACTCATTCTCGGCGGTGTCGAAGGTGTTGGTCGTACCCACGCCGCGCGCTGGCTTGCACGGGTGGTCGGCGTGCCGCACGCCGTGCTCAATCTGACCAATCCTGTCGTTGCTGCCAACGTTGCCGCCTCGGGCGAGATTGGCGAGGCGATGGGTGCGTCGCCAGTCACCATTGCCATGGCGACCGCGCGTTGCGCCAATCCGGTAGTTACCGTGGTCGGTGCCGACCGTGTCGGTGACAACGTGCTTGCCGGGCTCGCGGCGATGATTGATCCGGAGCGCTGTCGCCGCTGGCGCGAGGACCGCCTCGGTATAGACGTGGATCTTGGCGAAGTGACCTGGATTCTCCAGCGCGATATGAGGCGCGGCATTCCGTCGTGGGTGGCTCCTGGCGCCGACACGGTTGCGTTGCGAGCGGCTCCCTCCGGGTTTGATCACGTTCTGGCGCTGTCGATCTGCAGCGAGGCGATGGGAGATCTCGGGATCGATCCGCGCGCAGGAACCGTCTCGTGGCAACGCATTCGCGAGCAGCTGCCGCGCTACGGCCAGAGCTCCGCGAAGGCGCTTTACGCGAACATCGTCAATGCCCTGCGAGAGTGCCTGCGCCCAAGCGAAACACCGATAGATCACGAGCTATTCTGAAGAGGAGAACGTGCATGTTGCCGACCGTTACCCCTGTCACGCCAATCGCCACCTCGGCGACCCTACTGCCCCCGCTCGCGCCACGCCGCCGCGCATTATATCTCGTCGGCGAGGCAGAGCGCTCTACGCCGCGCCCAGCGGCCGCAGTTGGGCGGACGATGATTTCGGTCAACGGTCGCTGGAACGCTTTGCGCGGTCGCAGCGCGACCTATGCACAGTTGCTGCGCATCGCCTTTCCAGACCGCGAGGGACAGGATCCCGGGGTGGCGACCGTGTCGTTCCGCAATACGCTCGACGGAGGGCTTTCCGGATTGCTGACGCCGGGTGACGTTGTGCCGCTTGCCGATGGCCTGCTGGTCAACGTCAACGCCACTTATGCCAGTTGAGCCGGACAGCGCGGTGGCGGAGAACGGCGCCACCAGTCCGTTCGTCTATCCCGACACTGACTCAACCCGCGCCGGGATCGAAGCGGTGTCGCGCCGGCTCGCCGGTGGCACCATAGCGATCATCGGGCTGGGCGGCACCGGCTCGGTCGTGCTCGACCTTATCAGCAAGACGCCCGCCGACCGCATCCTGCTGATCGACGGCGACCGCGCCGAGCAGCACAACGCGTTCCGTTGGCCGGGCGCGATGGCGATCGAGGACATTGCGGCGAAACTGTTCAAGGTCGAGTATTTTGCAAATATCTATGGCCGGATGCACACCGGGATCGAACCGCACGCGGTGCATCTTGCCACCAATACGATTGGCTTGCTCGAGGAAGCGGACTTCGTGTTCGTGTGCGTTGACAGCATCGCGGCGCGCGCCTTTATCATTCCAGCGCTCGAGCAACGCGACCTGCCCTTTATCGATTGCGGCCTTGGCCTCAGCCTGATCGACGACCGGTTGATGGGCCTGATCCGCGTTACCACCAGTACGCCGACGATGCGCACCCACGTCCACGTCAAAGATCGGATCCCGTTGACGGGAAATGCCGACGACGAACTTTACCGCAGCAACATCCAGGTTGCCGACCTCAACATGCTGGCCGGCACACTGGCGGTGATTCAGTACAAACAATTGCGTGGCTTCTATGTCGACACCGAGGCCGAATATCACGCCATCTACTCGACCGATGGCAACGCGATCATCAACGCGGATCGCGCGTAGCCGCGAAACGATGGCGCGCTTCCTCGACCAAGCCGTTCAGCCGGCGGCGCTCGCTCAAGGTTGCGCGCCACGGAAAAGCGGGATCCGCATCGGACGGTATAACGTTCAATGCGGCGGCTGGCACTGGCTCGAGCGGGGTCCAATGACTTTCGACTTCGAAAACGACCGCCAATCCCTCGTTCGCAACGCCGATGATCCCGAGTTCGGCTGCAACGAAGAAGGGATGGCTGACGACGTCGGCAAGCGGCCGCAGCGCATTCGCGCGGGCATCTTTCTGCAGCGCGCAAATCAGCGTTTCGGGCAGCTTGTGCGCCTCGATGCGGATACGCGCTGTCTCTCCCAAGGTCGCGATGCAGCGCGGCTGATCGCAGAGTTCGATCCGCTCGGCGATCGCCACGCCACCCCGCACCCTGATCCTGGCACCGCCTTGGCCGAGGTCGCGCCGGGCCCGCCGGTCGAGATGGCCGGCAACTGGCGCGGTGCCGATAGCGTCGCTGAGCGCGAGGGCCTTGCTCAAAGCATTACTCACGCCCGCCCAGGCAAGCCATTTGGCGAGGACGTCGGAGCCACTCACCAACCAAAGCAGTGGCAGCTGAGGTTCGGCCCCGGCAGCCTCGATCATGCGCCGCGCCCGCTCGACGGCGATGGTCGCCTCTATGGCCGCGGCGAGTTGTTCGAACGCGAGACCGATCGACGTCGTCGTGGTATCGAATTCGATGCGTGCTCCCGTGATGGCGATGCCGAACCGCTCTTCGTCTCCATCGGCGGACCAAGCCCCTCGGTCCACCATCGCCAGCATTTGATCGACCAGGTTGCGCATCATTGCCTTGCCAGCCTCCAGACTCTGCCGCCCGAGAATCTAAACCTTATAACCCACACGATCGTGCTGAACATCCGCTGCCCAAAGTTTGGCAAGCGAATCATCCCGATTGCCCCGCGACTGACATCGCTGCCGTACATCGATCCCGTCCAGACGCTGATGCATGGCATCGCCGCCCAACCCGTCGGGAAGACCCCCTGCTGCAAAAGCGGTCTCACGCGATGTCCGCCAGGTCGTCGACCATTTGCCTCGCTCGTTCGACGTGGGGGCCGACGAATCGACCTGGCTGCTCACGCTCCTCAGCGCAAACGAGCTGCGCTACATCTTCGAAGGAAAACACGATGACGACCAGCGTTCAAATTGAGCGTGCCCTCGGCTATTTCCGGACGTCGAGCCAGACTCAGGCGAGCGAAGGCACCGGTGTCGACAAGCAGGAAGCCGATCTTCGCGATTATTACCGCGGCCAGAGTATCGATCTGGTCGCGATCTATCGTGACAGCGCCGTGGCTGGCACCACCGACAATCACACCGCTCTGCAAGCGCTGATAGAACACGCCATTCGTCCCGGCAGTGGCGTCACCGAGATCGGGGTCTGCAGCTTGTCCCGCCTGTCTCGCGACCCCGATCTGCTCGATGAGGTTCGCCGAACGCTCGAGCGAGCAAGCATCCGCCTCGTCGCGATCTCCGAGGTCGCCGGGCAGGCGACAAGCAACATCCTTGTGCGCAGCACCGAGACGACGTTGTGAACCGCGCGGCCAAGGCGCTCACCGCGCGCGATCCGCTCATCTCGGCCCACGCAGTACGGTTTCTGCTGATGGCGGGCACTAGCGCCTCGACCTTTCTGGCGGGGTTTCGACAGCGCCAGGATGGGGAATTGCTCTATATGTGGCAGTCCGCATCAGGCTCGCTCGTCGCGCGTCAGGCGCGAATCCATAATGGCGCCGGTAGCTTCTTCAGCGACGCCGCGCGCGGCAGGCTCAAGCTGAGTTACAGAACACACGGGTATAGCTACAACGAAAACACCATTGTTCTGGGACCGAACGGCTACATGATCGTAACCGAGCTTAGCATAGTGGGGCAGAGTCTACCCGAAACCTTGCTCACCGCGTTGCCAGGACGGTTACTCCGCGACGTGGTCGGCTACCACAAAATCCCGGCCTTTTTCACGTCGAAATACACCACCATAATAGAAGCCGAGAAGAGCAATTTCCCTAGCAATGGCTCGCTCAACTTGTTCCTCGCCATGAAATGGCACCCCCTGTCGCGCGTGCTGCCGCATTTGCGGTAAAGCCGGAAGTACCGCAAGCGCCGCTCGACTTCGCCACGATATCGGTTCGAATCTGGCTGCATGAACCTGTGGCTCACTATTATCATGAAAGGTTGGCACAATGGCCGGCAAACGTCCTCAGCGAGCTCTCGGCTATGTTCGGGTTTCGACCCAACGCCAGGCCGATGGCGGGATCAGCCTCGCTAACCAGGAGCAAAAGCTCGGCGAGCATTATCGCCGTCTTGGCGTCGAGCTGGTCGACATCTATCGCGACGCCGGGCTGTCGGGAACGACCGACAATCGCCCCGGCCTTCAGGCATTGTTCGAACATGCATTGCGACCCGGCAGCGGCATCACCGAGATTGGCATCTACACATTCTCGCGGCTGTTCCGGGACCATTATCTGCTGGAGCATCATCGGCGGCGGCTGAAACGCGCGGGCGTGCGCATCGTCGCGATCACACAGGAGGTCGGGCATGACGCCGAAGGCGATCTCGTCCGTGGCGTGTTATCGAGCTTCGACGAGTATCAGTCGCGCCAGACCGCCAAGTTCACGCTCGACACCATGATGCGCAACGCGGAAGCGGGGTATTGGAACGGCGCCGTCCCGCCATTCGGCTATGTCAGCGAGATAGTGGAGATGCGCGGACCCAAGGCCAAGAAGCGGTTGGCGATCGAACCCTCCGAAGCGCTCATGGTGCAGCAGATCTACCGGATGAAGCGGATCGGGGTCGGCAAAGGCCCGATGGGCTATAAAAAGATCGTCTGCCACCTCAACGCGACGGGCGCGACCCTGCGCGGGCGCAAGTGGCACGTCTCCAACGTTCGCGACATCCTCACTCGCTCGACTTATCGCGGTATCCACCTCTACGGCGTCCATGATATCCGCAACGGCGTCAAACGATCCGAGGAGGAATGGCAGAAGGTCGCCGTGCCGGTCATCGTGCCCGAAGCGGAGTGGCTCGAGATCCAGGCTGGCATCGTCCGCAATTCCCGGCACGTCACCCCGCCCACCTTCGTATCCGGACCAACGATGCTCGCGGGCATCGCCAAATGCGGACATCCCGAATGCGGTCACGCCCTTACGATCGCCACCGGCAAGGGTGGTCGCTACCGCTATTATCGCTGTTCACGGCGCCTGCGCCGCGGCGAGACCGTCTGTCCTGGCATCAGCATGCGCGATCACGCGCTCGAGACGATCGTGATCGATGCGATGGCCGACCGCCTGTTTCGCCCCGACCGCCTTCGTGCACTCCTCGCCAATCTGCTGGACGATAGTTCAACGGCGGTTCGCGAGCGTCAAGCGCATCTGAAAGCGCTTCGTACCGAGCGGACCAGAGCCGAGGGTGCGATCCACAACATGTTCGATTTTATCGAGCAGAATAAAGTCAGTGTGCACGATGAAGATTTTAGCGCACGGCTCGCCAACCAGCGGGTACGCCGCGCCGATCTCGAGCAAGAAATCCAGTTGGTCGAGCGCCAGCTTTCCACAGCGGACAGGCACGTTACACCCGAGGCGATCGACAGACTGGGAGAGATGCTCCTTACAAAATTGCGTTCGGAAGACAGGAGCGTTCGTCAGGGTTATGCGCGGCGGTTTATCGGAAAGGTAGTCGTCACGCCGACCACGATCACCATTACCGGACCCATCAAACCCCTAGAATTCGCCGCCAACTACGATGCCGAAAAGAGAGCACCAATGGTGCCCTCTCTTGATCGGGAGTGGTGCCGCTTACAGGACTCGAACCTGTGACCCCCGCATTACGAATGCGATGCTCTACCAACTGAGCTAAAGCGGCGTCGGCCACGTCCTTGCCGGACGTTGGCGAGCGCGGGCGTTATCAGGTCGTGTCGGGGCTGACAAGCGCGGACGAGCCCTATTCGCCCGACGCGGCGAAAGCGTTGCCGGTTTACCCGGTGTTTACCACGGCGTGTGCACAACGGTGGCGTGACGGCGGCCCGCATCGGGTTCGGCCGAGCGAAGTAGGGCGTTTGCGCATGGACAGTGTTCGCGGATTCGAAAGCGATTGGAGCGATCTGGACGAGAGCGCGTCCGTGCCCGCAGAGGAGGGCGAGGTTGCCGATACGCAGATCGAAGTCGGCACCGACGAACGCCGGATGCACGTGCGCGCCTATAATCACTGGGTTTCCTTGCTTGGCGGCCGCGCTTATCCCTCGATCGCCGACCTTCATCCCGCCAATATCGCCGATTTCGGGCCGCACAGCGTCCTGCTCGATTTTTCCGCAGGCATCGAAAATCCCGCGATCGCCTATCTCGGCAAGGCATTGCGCGAGGAATGCAGCCTCGATTCGGCGACGACGCACATCGCGCAAGTGCCGAGTCGATCGTTGTTGTCGCGCCTGACCGACCATTATCTGCAGATCATCGCCAATCGCGCCCCGATCGGGTTCGAGGCCGAATTTGTCAGCACGCGTGGCTACAACACGATGTATCGCGGCATTTTGATGCCGTTTTCGTCGGACGAGGATTCGATCGATTTCATCTATGGCGTGATCAACTGGAAGGAATTGCTCGACGCTGAGGCGCAGGCCAAGCTCGACGCCGAAGTCGCCGCCGCGGTGCGCAGCGCGCCACCGTCGGTCGCCACCGCGCCGGTATGGGCCGATGGGCCAAGCGCCGGGTTCGATTCGGGCGGTGCCGACGCCGGAGACCAGAATGCGCAGGACGATGGAGACTCCGTGTCGGACAAAGAGTCGTCAGTTGCCGCCGGTGGCAGTTTGCACGACCAGCTGACCCGCGCGCAGCAGTCTGCCGCCGCTGTTCGCGCCGCCGACACGCGCACGCGCACCACGTTGTACCGTGCGCTCAGCATCGCGCACACGTTCGCCGCCGCCGCCGATGCCGATCCGGTCGCCTATGAGACACTGCTCGACATGGCGGGAATCGCGGTACAGGCGCGTGCGCCGATGACGCCGATCGTCAAGCTCGTGTTCGGCGTCGAGCACGACAAGACGCGGCTGACCGAATATGCCGCCGTGCTGTCCTACGCGCGCCGGATGGGCATTGCCGCAGGCACGCTGCGCGGTTTCCTCGACACGTTCGAGGGTGGGGTCAAGGGCGTCGTCAAGGCCGAACGGGCCGCGCGCGCGCCGGTCGCAAAGGCCAAGCCTGACCCTGCGACCATGCTAGCGGAGCGCCCGACGCTGGCCAGCATCGCGCTGGAAACCACGTCGGGCGATGGCGACTATGTCGTGCTGCTCGCGCGCGTGCGCGACGGCGAGACGCTCGATATCGTCGCGTCGATGGCGGGGGACAATGCGCTGACCGAACGCGCGATGCGATCGGCGACCGCCTGAATCGTCTCCCGCTGCATGTTGCAGCGCCACAAGTCTTGAGGTCGTGAAGCGTCCGGCGCATAGGGTGCGGCATGGCTAAAACCACGCTGAAATCGTTGTCGGATGCGCTCGCCGCCCGGCTGACCAAAGGTGCGCTTCCGGGCGAATTGCAGGGGTTCGGCAAGGCCGAGCGGGGCGAGGCGGCCGCCTTTGTCGCCGCCACCGCCGAACATCGCACCGCGGCCAGCGCGACGATCGCGCTCGAGGCGCTGTCGGGCGCCGACCCGCGCCGCCGGATGCGGCTGGCGATCGTCAATGACGATATGCCGTTCCTGGTCGATTCGATCGCGGCGACGATCGGCAGTTTCGACATCGCAATCGACCGGATTATCCATCCCGTTGTGCGGGTTACGCGCGATGCCGATGGCGCGCTGACCAGCGTGGGTGATGACGGTGCGGCCGAGTCGATGATTTATATCGAGTTGGAGCGGGCCGATGCGCGGGAGCGGCGCGATCTGGTTGCCGCATTGGAACATAACCTCGCCGATGTTCGAATCGCGGTGCAGGATTGGCGCGCTTTGCAGGATGCGATGGCGGCCGATATCGCGACGCTGCCGACGGGCGAGGGCGCGGCGCTGCTCGCGTGGCTGCTCGACAAGAATTTCACGCTGCTGGGGCATGAGGGGTGGCACGGCGGGACTGCGACGACGCTCGGCATCGCGCGCAACCCGCACCCCGTGCCGTTGCTGGCCGAAGCGTCGCGGGCGCTGGCGATGCGCTGGTTCAGCGATGGGGGGGCGGCACCGCTGCTGCTCAAATCGAATTTGATCTCGGGCGTCCACCGCCACGTGCCGCTCGATCTTGCGGTGGTGCCGGTGCGCGACAAGGGTAAGGTGACCGGCCTGTCGATTCATGCCGGGCTGTGGACCAGCGCCGCGCTCAACGCCGCGCCGCAAGATGTACCCGTATTGCGCGCGCACCTGGCCGCGCTGCAAAAGAAGTTCGGCTTCGATCCCGCGAGCCATACCGGCAAGGCGCTGACGCATGCGCTGGCGGCGCTGCCGCACGATCTGATCACCGCTTTTACGCCCGAAGCGCTGGAAGACGTCGCGCTGACCGCGATGTCGCTGGCGGATCGTCCGCGCCCCAAGCTGGTGCTCGTGCGCAGCGTGCTCGGGCGGCATCTGTTCGCCTTCGTGTGGTTGCCGCGCGACGATCTCACCACCGCGCGCCGCATCGCGATCGGCGAGATGCTGGCCGGGGCGGCGAGGGCACACTTGCTCAACTGGGCGGTGGCAATGGATGGGGTCACGGCGTTGATCCGCTTCACGCTCGACATTCGCGGCGAGGGCACGATGCCCGATACCGCCACGCTCGATGCCGCCATCGCGCGGATGGTGCGGGGCTGGGTGCCGGCGGTCGAGGCGGCGCTGGGCGAGCTGCTCGATCCGGCACGCGCGACGCGGCTCGCGCTGAAGCACGCGGCGAGCTTTCCGCAAGGCTATCGCGCCGCCAATAGCGCCGAGGAAGCGGCGCGCGACATCGATCGTCTCGCGCGGCTCGAAACGCCCGAGGATCGCTCGGTTCGGCTCTACCGGGGCGATGCGGGTGCGGCGCGGCTCAAAATCTATCGGCTCGGCGGGGCATTGCCCTTGTCGGATGCGGTTCCGGTGCTGGAGAATTTCGGATTCCGCGTGATCGAGGAAGTACCGACCGCGCTGACCGACGATCAACACGGCTTCGTCCACGATTTTCTGGTCGATATCGGCAGCGTGCCGAGCCATCCGACCGTGCTCGAAGACGCGGTCAAGGCGGTGCTGGAGGGCAAGGCCGAGAATGACGCGTTCAACCGGCTGATCGTCGATGCCGCCCTTGCGCCGTCATCGGTACTGCTGTTCCGCGCGTGGTTCCGCTATCTGCGGCAGGCCGGATCGACCTACAGCCTGGTCACCGTGGTCGATGCGCTGCGCCGCGCGCCGAAGGTCGCTGCCGCGCTGATCGACCGTTTCACCGCCGCGCACGATCCGGCGCGCAAGCGCAAGGGGGTTGAAGCCGCCGATGCCGCGATCGACGCGGGGCTCGACGCCGTTTCCGCGATCGATGACGACCGCATCCTGCGCGCGATCCGATCGGTGATCGCGGCGACGCTGCGGACCAATGCTTTCGCCCCCGCCGGACAAACGGCGCTGGCGTTCAAGCTCGATAGCCATCTGGTCCCAGGACTTCCGGCACCGGTGCCGTGGCGCGAGATCTGGGTCTATTCGGCGCGGATCGAGGGTATTCATTTGCGCGCCGGGCCGGTCGCGCGCGGTGGCTTGCGCTGGTCCGACCGGCGCGACGATTTCCGCACCGAGATCCTCGGGCTGATGAAGGCGCAGCGCGTCAAGAACGCGGTGATCGTGCCGACCGGCGCCAAGGGCGGCTTCTATCCCAAGCAATTGCCGCCGCCGTCCAACCGCGACGCGTGGCTGACCGAGGGCACCGAAAGCTACCGCGATTTCATCCGCTCCCTTCTCTCGATCACCGATAATATCGTGGAGGGCGCGGTGGTGCATCCCGAGGGCGTCGTGATTCATGACGGCGAGGACCCCTATTTCGTGGTCGCCGCCGACAAGGGCACCGCGACCTTCTCCGATGTCGCCAATGCGATCGCACTCGAACGCGGCTTCTGGCTGGGCGACGCCTTCGCCAGCGGCGGGTCGGTCGGCTATGATCACAAGGCGATGGGCATCACCGCAAAAGGTGCATGGCTCAGCGTGCAACGCCATTTCGCCGAGCGCGGGGTCGATGTGCAGACGCAGCCGATCCGCGTGGTTGGATGCGGCGACATGTCGGGCGACGTGTTCGGCAACGGGATGCTCTTGTCGAAGACGCTCAAGATCGTCGCGGCGTTCGACCATCGCCATATCTTCCTCGATCCAGACCCCGATCCGGCGGCAAGCTGGGAGGAGCGCAACCGCATGTTCGCGCTGCCGCGCTCATCCTGGGCGGACTATGATGCGTCGCTCATCTCGAAGGGCGGCGGGGTGTTCCCGCGCACCGACAAGGTGATCAAGCTGTCGAAGCAGGTCCGCGCCGTACTGGGCATCGAAGAAAGCGAGCTCGACCCCGGCACCCTCATTTCGGCGATCCTGAAGGCCCCGGTCGATCTGCTGTGGTTCGGCGGGATCGGCACCTATGTGAAGGCGCGGTCGGAGAACAATATCCAGGTGGGCGATCCGGCGAACGATCGCCTGCGCGTCGATGCCGAGGATCTGCGGGTGACGGCAATCGGCGAAGGTGCGAACCTTGGCGTCACGCAAGCCGCGCGCATCGCCTTCTCGGCGTATGGCGGGCGGATCAACACCGACTTCATCGACAATTCGGCGGGCGTCGACTGTTCGGATAATGAGGTCAACATCAAGATCGCGCTCAACCGCGAGATGATCGAAGGGCGGTTGGGCTACGAAAAGCGCAACACCTTCCTGGCCGGGATGACCGACGACGTCGCGCATCTCGTGCTCGAGGATAACCGGCTCCAGACGCTCGCTTTGTCGATCGCCGAGGCCGACGGCGCGCAAGCGGTGCCGAGCTATGTCCGGCTGATCGAAATCTTCGAGGCAAGCGGTTCGCTCGATCGCAAGGTCGAGGGGCTGGCCGGGAATGACGATCTGCTGCGCCGCGCCGCCGAGGGGCGGGGGCTGACGCGGCCGGAACTGGCGGTGCTGCTGGCGACAGCCAAGCTTGGGCTACAAGCGTCGATCGAGCGGTCGGGGCTGGGGCTTGATCCCGATCTTGCGCCCGATCTCCACGCCGCCTTCCCGAAGGCAATGCAGAAGAAGTTCGGCACCGCGATCGACCAGCACCGTCTGCGCGGCGAGATCGTCGCGACCAAGCTCGCCAACCGCATCGTCAACCGGATGGGCGTGCTCTACCCGTTCGAACTGGCCGAGGAAGAAGGCGCGGCGATGAGCGACATCGCCGGCATGTTCGTCGTGGTCGAGCGGCTGTTCGACTTGCCGACGTTGTGGCGCGAGATCGAGACCGCTGCGATGCCCGAGGCGGCACGGATCGCCTTGTTCGATGAAGTCGCGGTGGCGACGCGCTCGCAAATCGCCGATCTGTTGCGGGTGACACGCAGCGGCACGGGGCCGGGGGCGACGCTTGCGCGGCTGTCGAAGGGCATCGCGCAGCTCGACAAGCAGACCAAGGCGCTGTTGCTGGCGGAGGCGAGCGCGCAGAGCGCGCGGATCGCCGATACGCTGGAGACGGCGGGGGCGCCGAAGAAACTGGTGCAGAAGGTCGTGCGGTTGTTCGAACTCGACGGCGCGGTGGGCTTGGCCGATCTCGGCGAGCGGCTCGGGTTGGACGAGACCGTGCTGACGCGGGCGTTTACGCGGCTGGGTCAGGCGCTCGGGCTGGATTGGGCGCAGGCGAATGCCGCGCGTATTTCGTCGAGTGATCCGTGGGAGCGGCTGTTGATCGCGGGGCTGGCGCGCGATTTCCAGCAATTGCGGCTGGAATTCCTCGGGCGTGGAGCCGGGAACGATCCGCAGGCTTTGGTCGAGGCGTGGCTGACCGCGAACGCCGGGCGCGTTGCGCAATTCAAGGCGGTGGTCGACCGGGCGCGGCTGGCGCCTGCGCCGAATGCGGCGATGCTGGCGCAGATTGCGGGGCAGGCGCGGGTTTTGTTGGGGCGGTAAGAGATAAAATCCTCCCCGGCACGGGGAGGGGGACCATGAGCATTTAGCGAATGGTGGAGGGGGCGCGCCACAGGTGGAGCGTTCGTGGCACGCCCCCTCCGTCAGCCTGCGGCTGCCACCTCCCCGTGCCGGGGAGGATTGGGCGTTATCGCGCCGCCATCCGCGCCTTCAGTTGCGCTTTCCAGCCGCGCGCGCGCCACCACATGATGATGCCGGTTACCGCGAGGATCGCGGGCAGGATGCCGCCGAGGAAGATCACGATCTGCCACAGCAGCCCCATGCGCGTGCCATCGTGGATGCGGCGCATCAGGCGGGCGGTGTCCTCGGGGCGGGCCGGTTCGACCTTGGCCGCGCCGGTCGCCTCGGCGACGGCGACGTTCGTCTGGGTGCCGTTGAAGGAGATTTTCCACTCGGGCTTGCGATCGGTCGGCCATTCGATCTTGCTGACCGCGCCGGGCACCTTGGCGGCTTCGGCAGCGACGACCACTGCATCGACCGACAGCTTGGGTGCGGCGAGCGGCACCGGGCGCGGCGCGCCGGGGCGCATCCCCATCGTGTTGGGTCCACCGCCGAAGAATTTCGGGAAGGAAATCCACGCGCCCGTCAGCGACAGGACGAACAGCGGCAGCGCGATCCAGAAACCGAACAGATGGTGCAGATTGGTGTCGGTGTTGCGGTGACGCTTCCAGCGAAGCCCGCGCGCCCAGCGCCCGACCGTCGGCCACCACAGCCACAGGCCCGATATGGTCGACAGCAGCATCGCGACGCCGATCCAGCCGACGATCTGCCGTCCGACGCCGGGGATCAGCAGCGATCCGTGGATCATGTGCATCGTGCGGATCAGGCCGGTGCCGCCTGCGCCGTAATCGAGCACGCGCGCGGTGGGCGGGTCGAGCCAGACGGTGGTGCGCGCAGGCGGGCCTTGCAGCCGCTGGCCCGTCGTCGTCGGCTTGGCCGCGGTCACGACCACTGGCCCGCCATCCTCGTCGGGCAGAGCCAGCGACACGATCCGCTCCTCTGGCGCGAGGATGTCGCGCGCGGCGGTGATGTAGCGGGCGGGCGCGAGTTCGCCCGCACCGGTCGTCGCATAGCGAACGGGGTTGAGCATATGATCGAGCGCATCATCCCATACCAAGGCCGCGCCGGTTACCGACAGCGGGATGATGAGGATGGCGAGGATCAGGCCGATCCATTTGTGAAGTTGAAACCACGCTTTGCGTACAGCGATTTTCGTCATTGAAACGGAATTCCAGGGGAGGGGGGTTAGAGCTCTGCCCAGCGGCGGAGCAGATTGTGATAGACGCCGGTCAGCCGGACGATCTCAGGGTCGTCCTGGCCAAGCCGCGCGCCGGTCGACTGGATCGCGGTGTCGAGCGCGAACAGATCGGCGCGCGCGTCGGTATCGCGCACCATCGATTGAATCCAGAAAAAGGATGCGACCCGCGTTCCCCGCGTTACGGGGGCGACGCGGTGGAGGCTGGAGGCGGGGTAGAGCACCATCTGCCCGGCGGGGAGCTTGACCGCTTGCTCGCCGAACTGCGTGTGGATGATGAGTTCGCCGCCGTCATAGCTCTCGGGGTCGCTCAGGAAGAGCGTCGCGGACAGATCGCTGCGGATGCGGAAATCGCTGCCGCGCCGGATGCGGATGGCGTTGTCGACATGCGGTGCGAAGGCGTCGCCCACGCCATAGCGGTTGAACAACGGCGGGAAGACTTTGAGCGGCAGCGCGGCGGCCACGAACAAGGACGAGGCGGCGAGGGCATCGAGCACGAGTCCGCCCCCGGCGCGGGCTGCGTCCGACTCCTCGGGCAATTGCCGGTTGCGCTTGGCGAGCGCGGATTGCGCGCCCGACGTGGCATTGCCGTCGATCCAGTCGGCCGCCTCGATCGTGTCGCGCAAGGTGGTGAGCTGCACAGGCGACAGCAGATCGGGGATGACGGTCAGCATGGGGCACCACTGCGGATCGCCTGTACGCCGCGCGCGCGGAAGGCGGCGATGTCGGATGCCGCGAGCCAGGCGGCGGCTTTCTCTATGAACGCCGGGGTCGCGCCGGCACCGGCGCGCTTGAGCCAGGTGATCGCGTCCTCGTGTCGGCCCGCCGCGCCGAGCATCCGCGCGTGGTTGAACGCGCCGCGGAAATCGCCGCCTTGCGCGGCGCGGGCGTAGTAGCGCGCGGCCGCCGCCAGATCGCGTTTCACGACCCAGCCATCCTCGTGGAAGCTGCCGACGAAATTGGTCGCCTTGGCGCTGGCGAGCGGGGTGCTGCTTGCGGCGGCCTTGCGGAACCAGTCGAGCGCTGCGGCGCGGTCGAGCGGTACGCCGTCGCCGAGCGCGAGCAGCGTTGCGTAATTGTACATGCCCCAATCGAGGCCGCGTTCCGCCGCGATGCGGTAGCATTCGGCCGCGCGCGCCTTGTCGGGCGCGGTGCCCCAGCCGAGATCGTAGCAGCGCCCGACCATGTTGATCGCCATCAGGTGATGCTGCGCCGCCGCCTTGACGAACCAGCCGAGCGCCGCCTGCTGGTCGACGCCGACTCCCGCGCCGTCGAGCAGCATCTGGCCGTACACCGCTTGCGCCTCGGCCTCGCCCGCTGCGGCGCAGGCGTGGACGAACCCCGCGCGCTCCTCGGGTGTCCCGGAGAGGCGCGCGGCGATGTCCTCCGGCGAGAGCGTTGCCGGATCGAGCATCAGAATTTGGCGATCAAGGTGCCGAACACCGTGCGGCCCGGGGCGATCATTGCATAATGGCTGCTATAGGCGCTGGTGAAATAGGTCTTGTTGGTCAAATTCTGCGCGTTGACCGACACGTCGAAATGGTCGTTCAGCTTGACGCGCGCCTGCGCATCGAAGCGCCAGTAGCTCGGGATGCCGCGCGTCAGGACCTTGGTCGCCGGGTTGACCGTCACGACGCCCGCGCTGGTCTGCGTCGCGCTGCGATTGTCGGCATAGCCGCCATTCTGCTCGCTCATATAATAGGCGCCGCCACCGATCGAGAAGCGCTTGGTAACTTCATAGTTGGTCGACAGCGTGAAACTGTGGCGCGCGGTTTGCGGCACGGCCTTGCCGGTGTTGACCGAGGGGACGAGCACGGTCTTCGCCGCCGCCGCGCCGTTCGCCGCTGCGGTCAGCGCGGTGAAGCCGCCATCGACGATCTTGGCGTCGAGGAAGGTATAGCCGCCGAACACCGACCAGCCGGGCAGGATCATGCCATTGGCGTTGAGCTCGACGCCGCGAATCCGGGTCGATCCGAGGAAGGCGATGTTGTTGTTATCGTCGGTGACGCGGGCGTTGCTGATGTCGGTCTGGAACACTGCCAGCCCAAGCGCGAGCTTCTCGTTGAAGAGATTGCCCTTGGCGCCGACCTCATAGGTCTTGGTCTTCTGCACGCGCAGCGAGTCGAGCAGGTTGGCGGTCACGGCCGTGGTGGGCAGCGCGTTGTTTTCGAACCCTTCGCCAAGCAGACTGTTGGGCGGCGTCGCGGCGGTCGCGTAGCTGGCGTAGAGGCTGGTTTCCTTGGTCGGCTTGAACACCAGACCGGCCTGCCAGTTGAACAGCTCGTCGGTGCGCGACAGGCGGAACGACGTCGTCGCACTGACCGGCTGCCCTGGCGTGATGCGCGAGGTGAAGCGGTCGTAGCGCGCGCCGACGTTGAGGATCAGCGACGGCAGCAGCGTGATCGAATCGAAGCCGTAGATCGCTTGCGTCTCGGCATCGTTCTGCGTCTCGGCGAGCGGCAGCGAGCGGACGATCGCGGCGGGCGTGGTCGACGTGTCGCTGGCGTAATTGACCCACGGGTCGTTGGGGTTCGGGTTGAAGATGCTCGTGCAATAATAGCGTGCGACCGTCGCGGTGTTGCAGCGCGGCGAGATGGTCGATCCGTTCGACAGGAGTTCGGTCCCGGCGGCGTTCTGGAACCCGCGCGTGACGAAAGTGCCGCGCCGTGTCTTCTGCCACGACACTTCCGCGCCGACCGCGAAAGCATGCTTGATTTGGCCGGTGTTGAAGCTGCCCGACAGATCGAGCTGGTCGATGATGCTTTCGGCATAGCTGTAGCGCGTGTTGGCGCGCCGCCACACTTGCCCCGTGGCATAGGCATTGCCGGTCGAATCGTCTGGCTGGGTGAAGATGTACGCCTGATCGTCACGAGAATAGCGCGCGGTGTTGCGCAGCGTGATGCCGCCGAAATCATGCTCCACCCGGATCGTCGCCTGGTTGGTCGTCGTGTCGCGGAAATCGCGGTTGGTCAGGCCGTAAAAGGTCGATCGCGCGACGAAGCCGGTCTGACCATTGGCAGTGGTGATCTGGCCGATCGCCGGGTTGCTGCGGATGTTGCCGGTGCCGGGCGCGTTGCCGATCGTGTAGAGATACGGAATGCCGCTGTCGGGCAGTTCATGGCTTTCGAGATAGTAATAGCCGATCGTCAGCCGGGTCGACGTGCCGAGCCCGAGCGTCAGGCTGGGGGCCACGCCCCAGCGCCGCTGATAGATCGCGTCGCGCCCGGCGACGTCCTGATCGTGCCATAGGCCCGCGATACGGAAGGCTGCAGTGTCGCTCAGCTTCACGTTCAGGTCCGCCGACACGCGCTTGTAATCGGCATTGCCATAACTGGCGGCGACCGAACCGAAGGTCTTGGCTTGCGGCACCTTGGCGAGGATGTTGATCGATCCGCCGGCATTGCCGCGCCCGCCCAGCGTCGAATCCGATCCGCGCACGATCTGCACCGAATCGATCGCGAAGACTTCGCGATTCTGTGCGCCAAGGTCGCGCACGCCATCGACGAAGATGCTGCCCTGACTGTCGAAGCCGCGGATGAAGGGCCGGTCGCCGATCGGATTGCCGCCCTCGGCCGCACCGAAGGTGATGCCGGGCACGGTGCGCAAGGCATCGGCGAGCGTGGTCGATCCGGTCTGCTCGATCACCGATTTGTCGATCACGACGATCGACTTGGGCGTGTCGATCAGCGGCGCGACGAGCTTCGGGTCACGTTGGCGGATCTCGCGTTCGCCATTGACGATGATGTCGCGTTTGTCCTCCGAGTCCACGTCATTGCTGGCCACCGGGCGCGCCTCGCTCGCGAAGGCGGGTGCTGTCGCGAAGGCGCCGACGCACGACAAAGCGAGATAGGCGGGCTTGCGGAGAAGGGTGCTGGACGTGGTCAAGGGTCGCTCCTGTTTGGTCAGAAACGGCTATTGAGAATTATTCGCAGAGTCAACGCTATTGCGAGTTAGTCGCAACATTTTCGGCGCTACCGAGTGTCGCCATAGGTCCCACCACGCATATCGAGTTGACGAGCCCATAGCAGGTGTGGCGAGATCGCGTACGGGGCAAAGCAATAGAGGGGAATCTGTGGTCTATTTTTCGCAACGCTTGCGGGCGGCCGCGTTGGCGCTTGCCGCTCTGCCGGTGACCAACGCGACTGCGCAAGAATTGGTATCACTTCCCGAAACGGTCCTGCCTGACGGTAAAAGGCCGATCGACCAGGCGTTTAGCGGTATGCCAGGCGAATTGTTGATGTCGGGACGTATCGTTCGCACGGAGGCCGCGATCGCCGATGGAACGGCGAAGGTCAGCGTCGATCGCTTCAGCGACGCGATCGTGCCCGGCGACGATCTCACCTCCGTATTGGTGCCGCCGACGATTGCCAAGAATATCGGCACGGATCGCGTGTTCTGCGGTCGTGACCAACGCACGCGCAGTGCTTTTACCAGCATGATGATCGGCGGCTTGGGGTCCAAGTTCAGGGAGATCGTCCGTTTCTGCTTCCTCGATGTCGATCGGGACGCGAAGTTCGACCATTACATGCTGGCCGGTGCGAAGGACAAACTGCTGCAAGTGCCGCGCGACCTCGAACCAATGGCCTATCATATGGACAGGCTCACCCAGCTGCATCCGGACGACGAGGTCCGCCTGCGCTACCGAAAATACGTTCCAAGCAAGAACAAGGTGGAGCTAGAGGTCGAGGTCGTGCGCGAGGGGAAGAAGACCGCCTTCGACTATATCCTGTGGTCGAAACCCACGGTCGATCCACTGCAGAAGCTTTACAGCCGCATGTACACCGAACCGGCAAAAATCCCGTATCCGGTCCTGTTCGACGACATCATCGGCGCAGAGATCAAGGTTCTGGACGTCAAGCCGACGGGGGAGGCGACGTTCACGCTCACGCGCGATTTCGTGCCAACGTTCATGCGCCCCGAAACCGTCCAGGTGCGCTACATTTTCATATATTATTGAGGTGCTTCGGTGCGCTGCGCAAGAATCCAGCTGCGCAGCGCACTGGCCAAATTGGGCGGATCAGCGGCCTGAATACGCAGCGCGTCGATCTCTGCGATCAGCGCATTAAGCGGCAGACTGCGCGCGTGCGCCGCATCCTCCAGCGCGTGCCAGAAGATCGGCTCGAGGCTGATCGACGTCGGATGCCCGGCGATCGTGACCGATCGTTTCACCGGGCCGTGGAAGCCGGTTGGGGGTGGGGAGATCGGCATGGTGCGATCTTATAGGCACGACGCCACCGACCACGCACAAAAAAGGGGCGCCCCGCAGGACGCCCCCAAAGTGTTTGCGTAAAACGTCCGATCAGAACTTCATGCGGACGCCAGCATAATAACGGCGGCCGAGCGCATCGTACGTGCCTGCATCGGTATCCTGACCGGCCGAGGCGCCGATATCGGCGAGGTACGGAGGCTGGTTGTTGAGCAGGTTGTTCGCGCCCACGTAGAATTCGAAGCCGTCCCGGGTCTGGAAACGGACCTGCGAGTCGAGGTTGAATTGCGGCCGCACGCGGTACAGCGGGTTGGTTCCCGCAGCAGCGCCGGTCAGCTGATCGTCGAGGCTCGACTGGCTGATCCACGTGCCCGTCATCGTCAGGCCGAAACCCCGCAGATCGTAACCTGCCGCGACGGTGAACTTGTCACGTGGCGCGCCGATTTCGCCGGCATAGCTGTCCCGTGCAGACCCTGGCAGCGGAATGGAATAGCCGCTGATCAGGTGGGTATAGGCGCCATGCAGGTTCAGATTGCCGCCGATGCCAAGGCCGTTGAGGTTCGTGCGCCAATCGATGACCGTATCAATGCCCGAGGTCTTCGCGCCGCCGCTGTTCGACGGCGAGGTGTTGACCTGATCGAGCGAACCCGGGCTGTTTGGGCCAACGCCAGCCGCGCGGCGCACCACGAGGTTGCAGAACGCCTGGACCGACTGGTTGTAGCACTGGTTCAGGATGAACTGCAGCGGGGTGGTGACAATCGCATCCTTGATCCGGATGTTATAATAATCGACCGTCACGACCAGGTTGCGCAGGCCGAGCACCGAACGCGGGTTCAGCACGACGCCAGCGGTGAAGGAATCGCCTTTTTCTTCCTGCAGCAAGCGGTTGCCGCCGCCGAAGCTGGTGATCCCCTGCAGATCCGCCTGGGATGCCGTGAACGCGCCGTTGGCGGTGATGTTCGCTGCCACACCGGGTGCCGCGCGGCAGTTGGTCGCAAGCGTACCGGCTGTCGTTGCGGTGACGCCCACGCACGGATCCTGCAGACCCGACGGGAAGTCCTGCTGCGGTGCTGAGAACAGCTCGGCAATGTTCGGTGCGCGCACCGAACGCGCCTGCATCACGCGGAAGCGGATGTCGCGGGTCGGTGCCCATTCGCCGCCGAAGTTATAGCTGAGCGTGTTGCCAACGGTCGAATAATGCGAGCCGCGGACCGCACCCCGGACGTTCAGCGAGTGCACGAACGGCCGATCCTGCAACAACGGGACGATCGCTTCGGCAAAGCCTTCATAAACGCTCACGCTGCCCGAGGTGGACGGCAGGGCGTTGTTGCCGTTCAGGCCTTGCTGCGTCAGCAGATCGAACACGTTGCTGCTCGTCTCACGGCGATACTCGCCACCGACGTTGATGCCGATCGGGTCCGCGCCGAAAAGCGAGAACAGCTTGCCGGTGACGTTCGCGCCGCCGACGGTCTGCGTCACGCGGGTCGCGAGCGTCACCGGAACGGCGAGGTAGCCAGCCGCGGGTGCCAGCGCGTTGATGCCAAAGATGTTGGCAGGAACGCAGCCCGCCGCGCGGGCGGCCGCATCGGCACACTGGATCGTGCCCGTGACCGGATCACGATACGCGTTCAGCGCCTGGGTGAAGCGGCGGCTGTCGAACTGGCCATTGCCGCTCTGGTTCTCGACGGTCTGGCCATAGATGCCATACGCTTCGTAGCTGAAGCGATCGTTGAGGAACTTGCCGTTGATGCCGCCGGCCACGCGGAACAGGTCGCGCTTCGCGCTGCTGGTGCGCGGGCCGAAATCGGACAGGCGTCGATCGAAATAGATGTCGCGGAGGCCATCACCATCGGTATCCGTCGCGGCGTTGAAGATCGCGTCGGGCACGAATGGGTTGCGGAAGGTGACGCCCCCGACGACCGACTGGATCGCCACCTGGCCACCGGTTGCAATGTTGACCAGATCGGAACTGAGCGGGAAGGGCTCGATCACCGTGTTGACCTTGGTCCGTGCGAAATTGCCTTCGAGGAAGACGTTGAACGCACGCGAGACTTCGAAATTGGCGCGACCGGCAGCGACATAGCGCTCGACCGGGACCGCGAGATAGCGCGAGTCGGAGCGGTTGAAGCCGCCGCAACTGACGGTCGTGCAGTTGGTCAGGACGTTGTTGGCGCCGTACGAGAAGATCTGGTTGCCGGCATAGAAGCGACCGCCGGGCGTGAAGCCCGAAAGCAGCGTCGTCGGGGTGAAGAGATCGGCATCGTTGCCATTGCGGCCGCCCAGGCTGGTCGAATCGACCGCGCTCGAGCCGGCTTCGGTCGAGCGATCGCGCTTCAGCACGGTGCCCTGCTTGGAATAGCCACCGAACAGCATGATGTTGCCGCGGCCGTCGGCGAAGTTCTTGCCGGCGAGCACGTTGACCTGCTTGTCGGCGCCATCGCCCTGCGGCGAAATACCGAACTGGCCATCGACCTGCAGGCCGTCGAACTTCGTCTTGTAGATGAAGTTGACGACACCCGCGACCGCGTCCGACCCGTAAACGGCCGATGCGCCACCGGTCAGCACATCGACCCGGTCGAGGAACTGCGTCGGGATGACGTTGAGGTCGACGGCGTTGCTGCCGGGGACGCCCGAGACAAAGCGGCGGCCGTTGACCAGCACGAGCGTGCGATCGTCACCCAAATTGCGCAGGTTCACCGTGGCGACGCCCGCGCTCTGCGTTGCAAAGCTCGAATTGGTGCGGCTGATGCCCGGCGTGCCGAACACGGGGTTCAGCTGCAGCACTTCCTGAACGTTGATCGCGCCCTGCTGGCGGATCTGCGCGGCACCGATCGTCTGCAGCGGGGACGCCGAAACGGCACCCGGCGACGCGATGCGCGATCCGGTAACGATGATGTCTTCGCCTGGAGCCTCGGGCGTGTTCGCCTGGGTCACGGTATCGCCGGGAACGACGCCCGGTGACTGCACGGAGCAATCCTGGCTCTGCGGGTCGCAAGCCGGGGTGGTCGGGTTCTGCTGCGCGGCGGCGGGCAGGGCGGTCAGCGCGGCGCTGACGAATACGCTAGTTGCTAGAAGACGACGACGGATTACAAAAGACATTGAATACCTCACCTGGGACGCGCCTTTTGCAAGACGCTGATACTCCCCCCGGCGCGGTTGCTAGGCCGCAATATCGTCGTGCGCTATTGCGATCTGTACTGCGGGATTACTTTCCCATGGCGCTGTTGCATCAATGCTACATTACTGAAGCGTAACGATACTTGTTTCGATCGTAAACTTTATACAGCGATGCTGTCCTATTGTTTGCATGGCAGCAGGGCGTGCAGCAGCCCCGACGCCGCGGGTAAAGTGCGCGTACCCCTGCCTGCAGAAATCAGGGCGCGTCGAACAGCGCCGCGAGTTGCTCGATGATCGTGCCGCCCAATTGCTCGACATCCATGATCGTCACGGCGCGCGCATAATAGCGCGTCACGTCATGCCCGATGCCGATCGCGGCGAGCTCGACCGGGGATTTGCCTTCGATCCAGCCGATCACCTGGCGCAGATGGCGTTCGAGATACGACCCGGAATTGACCGACAGCGTCGAATCGTCGACCGGCGCGCCGTCCGAGATGACCATCAGGATTTTGCGATCCTCCGGCCGCGCGATCAGGCGGCTGTGTGCCCACAGCAGCGCCTCGCCGTCGATATTCTCCTTCAGTAGCCCTTCGCGCATCATGAGGCCGAGGCTGGTCTTGGCGCGGCGCCACGGCTCGTCAGCTTTCTTGTAGACGATATGCCGGACATCGTTGAGCCGCCCCGGCTGCGGCGGACGCCCTGCGGCCAGCCAGGTCTCGCGGCTCTGGCCGCCCTTCCAGGCGCGCGTGGTGAAGCCGAGGATCTCGGTCTTGACCCCGCAGCGCTCCAGCGTGCGTGCGAGGATGTCGGCGCTGATCGCGGCGATCGAGATCGGGCGGCCGCGCATCGAGCCCGAATTGTCGATCAGCAGCGTCACGACGGTATCGCGAAAATCGGTCTCGCGTTCGATCTTGTAGCTGAGCGACAGCGTCGGGTTGACCACGATCCGCGCCAGCCGCGCGGCGTCGAGGATGCCCTCCTCCTGATCGAAATCCCAACTGCGGTTCTGCTGCGCCATCAGGCGGCGTTGCAAGCGGTTCGCGAGTTTCGTAACCGCGCCCTGCAAATGCACGAGCTGCTGATCGAGATACGAGCGCAGCCGCAGCAGTTCGTCGGCATCGCACAGATCGGTCGCGGCGATCACTTCGTCATAGGCGGTGGTCCACGCCTTATAATCGAACTGGCCGGACGGGTCGGCAAAGGGGCGGTTGGGGCGCGTCGGCAGCATCCCTTCCTCGCCCTCGTCGCCGGCCTCACCGTCCATGTCGTCGAACGAATCCTGGCCTTGTTCGGTGCCTTCGCCGTCTTCGCTGTCCGAATCCTGTTCGGACCCGCGCGCTTCGATCTCGCCCTGGCCCTGCTCGCCGTCTTCTTCGCCCTCGTCGCCCTTGTCGTCCTGTTGCTCGTCGGTTCCCTCATCTTCATTGCCGCCCTCGTCCGACTCTTCGGGCAGCATGTCGCCCTCGATCAGATCGAGATCCTCGAGCAATTTGGTGGCGAGCGACGCGAAGGCGCGCTGATCATCGATCGCGAGGCCGAGCGCGTCGAGGTCGCTGCCCGCTTTCTGTTCGATCCAGTCGCGCACCAGCGCCATGCCCTGGTCGGTCGCGGGTGGTGGGGGCGCGCCGGTCAGCCGCTCGCGCACCATCAAGGCGAGCGCGGTCGACAGCGGCACTTCATCGCGCGACTTGGCGCGCGTGATCGGGTCGGAGCGCATCCGCATTTCGAGCGCCACGTCGAGGTTGGCGGTGATCCCGGCGTAACCGCGCGCACCGAGTGCCTCGATCCGTGCGGTCTCGACCGCATCGAACACCGCGCGCGCCACCGCATCGCCGGGCGCGGTGCGATTGTGGAGCGCGATGTCGTGGTGTTTCAGCCGCAGCGCGAAGCCGTCGGCAAAGCCGCGCGCCTCGGCCACTTGCTCGGGCGGCAAGCTGCGCGCGGGCATCTGCACCTTGATATGCTTGCCGCTTTGCGTCGGGGCGTCGGCGGTGAAGGCGAGCTCGATCTCGGGCTCATCGGCCAGCGCGCGCGCGGTGCCGCCGAGGACGGCTTTGAAACGGTCGAGCGGGGTATCAGTAGGCACGCGCAAGCTCCGGCAAGACGATATGCCCGGGCGCGAGATCGTGATCCATCCGGATCGTCGCGACGCGGGTCTTGGGGTCGTACGTCAACACCGTCACCACCGCGACCCCGATAATGGCGTAGGCGGGCAACTTGGTAACCGAGATGAAGGTGCGCGCGTGCGGCACGTCGCGCAGCTTGCCGATCGCAAAAGCTTCCAGATCGAACGCGATCATGTCGGGCGTTCCCGCCGGGCCGACATAGCGCAGCCGTGCGACGCTGTCGTCGGCGAGCCGCCGCCCCTCGATCGTGCCATATTCGACCGGCGGGATCGCGAACGGCGCGCGACCGTCACCCTTTGCGCCGACGAGGAAGGCGTGGTCGAATTTCGAATCCTGATCGGCATCGAACAGGCAATAGCGCGTGTTGAGATGCGTCGGCCGCAGCGCGCCAACGACGCCGAACGCAAGCTGCCCGGTCAGCACCTTGCCGATCGAGCCCTCGTGCACCGGCTCGCAGAAGATCGCGTCGGGCACGCCCGCCACCCCGGTTGCCCCGCCTGCCTGGATCACTTCGCCGCGCGCGAATTTCCGCTGTTCGCCTTTGTAATCGAGCGCGATGTCGCCCACCAGGATCACCGAATCGGGTTTGTAGATCGCCGAGGTCGATACGATCGCGCCCGGCGACACCTCCTGCAGCCCTTGCGGCGAGATCGTCTGGACCAGCCGCAACGGCGCGGGCGGCGGTGTGGTGTCGGGCGCGGCGGCGGTCAGCAACAGCGCGGTCGCGGCTAGGAGGGGGAGGCGAAGGGTCACGCGAACCCTGCTACCAGATTGGCGGGCCATCGGAAGCCCGCAAACGGGGCGTCAGCCTTCGATGCGGGGCTGTCCTGCATTGCGCGCGGACATTTCGATCATCGTCTCGATGCGAACCAGACGCTTGTCGATATCGATCACATTGCCCGAAAGCGCCTTTATATCCCCACGCAATTCCGCCATTTCCTTGTTGATCCGTTCAAGCGTCTCGCGGAAAATCAAGACGTTCTTGACAACGCCCATCGCCTTTTCAGCGGCGGTCATTGCGGCTTGTTCGCGAGATAATCGCGCACTTCAGCCAGCGCAGCCCGCGACTCGGCGATCGACTGTTCGATCGATTCGAAAGATGCTTGCATTTGCGGAAGCGATGCCTCCAGTTCCTGGATCATCGCGGCCAATTCGGCATCCTCTGTCTGATTCTCAACCATATAGCGCACCGATGCCTCGCGCAGGACATGCCCGACCGAATGCCCGTGGAGGGCGGCATAGGCGTCCAGCTTCGCCTTCTAATCGGGGCTGGTGAGGAAGGTCACACGTTCGGTCTGCATCGGAGGCGCTCCTTATCATGTGATTATAAGGTCTGGCACGCTCGGCAGCAAGCGTGACCCTCCGCCTTTACGATAAGAGCCTCGGGCGAGATTGCACCGTCACCCGACGCCTACGAAACTCAGCCCAAACCACAACATGAACATCCCGATTGGCAGAGCGGCCAATTTTCCGACGATCGCCAGCCAGAACTCAAACGGCTCCTCCTCCCGTGAGGCGCGCGAGCCATACCAGCTTAATCGGGCGGAACCCTTCTTCAAATCCTTGATTGCCCAGGCAACATTGACGATGACCATAATGGCAACGCCAGCGAGCCAGATATAGGGGAAGGCGTCAAATGCCGTCATAGCGGAATATTATCGTGCTTCTTCCACGGATTCTCCAACTGCTTGCCCCGCAACTTCCGTAACCCCAAAGCAATCCGCCGCCGCGTCGAGTGCGGTTGGATCACTTCGTCGATAAAGCCCTTGCTCGCCGCGACGAACGGGTTGGCGAAGCGCGCTTCATATTGCGCGGTTTGTTCGGCGATTTCCTCCGGCGACCGACCCCGGAAGATGATCTCGACCGCGCCCTTCGCGCCCATCACCGCGATTTCGGCGGTCGGCCAGGCATAGTTCAAATCGCCGCGCAGATGCTTGGACGCCATCACGTCATAAGCGCCGCCGTAAGCCTTGCGCGTGATGACGGTGATCTTGGGCACGGTCGCCTCGGCATAAGCGAACAGCAGCTTCGCGCCATGCTTGATGATGCCGTTCAATTCCTGCGCGGTGCCCGGCAGGAACCCCGGCACATCGACGAAGGTGACGATCGGAATGTCGAACGCGTCGCAGAAACGGACGAAGCGCGCGGCTTTCTTGGATGAATTGATGTCGAGGCACCCGGCCAGCACCGTCGGCTGGTTCGCGACGAAGCCGACGGTGCGCCCCTCGATCCGCCCGAAACCGATGATGATGTTGCCGGCGTGCGTTGGCTGCACCTCGAAGAAGTCGCCTTCATCGACCGTCTTCCGGATCAGCTCGTGCATGTCATACGGCGGCACCGTCAACTTGCTGCGGTCGGGCGCGAGGAAAGACGCGATGCTGGAATTGGGCGCAATCATGCGGCCATTGCGACGCCGGTCACCTCAGCCCAGTGCGTGAACGCCTGGGTGCGGGCAGAACGGACGGTGGCGGCGCTGGCAAGAGGCGGGCGGGAAAAGACGTGGGCAATTTGATCGTGGGTGGACAGGAAGCGCTGGACGTGGCGCGGCGACTTGAAGCCCTTCATGATGCGCTCTCGTCGCCTTGTTGGCTGGTGGGAATTCTCGGCCCGGTTGTTGAGGCCCTTGTGCTGGCGGTGCTCGACGCCGGGCATGATGGTTCGTTTGGCGGCGCCGTAGCTTCTGAGCTTGTCGGTGATCATCACCCGGGGAGCCCGACCCTGTTTCTTCAGCAGTTTGCGTAGCAGACGGCGGGCAGCCTTGGTGTTGCGCCGGCTCTGGACAAGGACGTCCAGAACAAAGCCCTGCTGGTCAACCGCGCGCCACAGCCAGTGTTTGTGCCCGGCGATGGTGATCACGACTTCGTCGAGATGCCATTTGTCGCCGCGTTGCGGCGCTCGCTGCCGGATGCGGCGGGCAAAGACCTCACCGAACTTCAGCCCCCATTGCCGAACCGTCTCATAGCTGACCTCGATACCGCGCGCAGCCAACAGTTCCTCGACCATCCGCAGGCTCAGTGGGTACCGGAAATACAGCCAGACCGCGTAGCAGATGATCTCGGGAGGATAGCGGTAACCCGCGTAAATCGGGTCTCGTGATGTGGTCATACATCCGCAATAGCCCTCCGATCCGGCACCGCAAAGCCACAGGGCTTAACTTGACGGTGCCTGTCGCCGCCTTCGGTTGCGACCTCGACATGCTCGCCATCCTTGAGCCCAGCGGCACGGGCGACATCGAGCGGCACCCGGACTGCCAGGCTGCTACCCCACTTGCCAACGATCACTTCAGTCATCGGATCATTCCCTTTCGGCATATCTTGGCATATCCCCAGTTGGATTGCCACCGGGACACGCTTGCGCGAATGGGACTGAAACTTGCATCGATAATTTACATCGAAAATTCATGTGGGGCTCAGTGCCTGATTCAGAACTTTCTCAAGCGTAGCAGTATTTTGCGGTCCTTCGGGTGAGCATTCGGATGGATGCCAGCAGCGCCCATGCGGTTGACGATGCGATGGAGGTCTCCCAGTCTTTGGCGAGGCGGCGACATCGACCGAGCCATGCAAAAGTGCGCTCGACGACCCAGCGCCGGGGAAGGATTTCGAAGCCTTTGGCGGTATCGGAGCGCTTGATGATCTCGATGGTCCAGTTGCCATGGCGAGCCATGGCGTCGCGCAGCTTCGGCCCGGCATAGCCGCCATCGGCAAAGACATGGCGCAGCCATGGGAAGCGCTGGCGGATCGCTTTGAGCACATCGACAGCGCCGTCCCGGTCCTGAATGTCAGCCCCGTGGACAAGGATGAAGACCAGAAAACCGCATGTGTCGGTCAGGATATGGCGCTTGCGACCCTTGATCTTCTTGCCTGCATCATAGCCGCAAATTCCCCCGCTTTCCGTTGTTTTGACCGACTGGCTATCGATCACACCGGCGCTGGGCGAGGCCTCGCGTCCTTCGATTTCGCGCAGGTTCATGACCAACGCCATGTTCATCGCATCGAACAGACCGCAATCGCGCCAGGCGTAGAAATAGCGCCGCACGGTCGAAACCGGCGGAAAGCATTTCGGCAACAGCCGCCATGCACAACCACTCGCGGCAATGTAGAGCATGGCGTTCACTGCTTCTCGCATATCCGTCGTGCGACGCCGCCCACCCCGCTTCGCGGGCGGGATAAACGGTGCCGTCAGCATCCATTCCCGATCCGTCATATCGCTTGGATAGCGCAACCCTTCCCGGCTATGCTCATGCCGGGCAATACCAGTCCATGCCATCGTTCACTCCATCTCTTTGCAAAGACGGCTTGAATCACAACATGCTGGTATTGCTCAACAACTTTCGGATCGGGCTCTCAGGGCCTGAATATAGGCCAAGCGGCCGCTTGATCACAACGCCTGTCATCGGGCATTGAAAAGCGATGATACCCTCGATCACGAACGCGCTGATAGCGGATGCCATTCAAACCACAAACATGGTCACTGCCGGACACGCCTACTGGTTGCAAGACCGGGTCAGCGCGTTGGAAATCGACGCTGACATGGCATTGATATCCGCCGAAGTCAGAGGCGGCGCGGCCAGACCGTATGAAGTGACCATTTTATTCCCTGACTATGAAGGGGCCGCTGTCGATGCCCATATCGACTGCAGCTGCCCGGTCGGGTTCGACTGCAAGCATGCAGCTGCTGTGTTGTTTGCGGCGCAAGCCCTACAGTCCTCGGCATTGGGGACGTCAGCACATCTTGCTCGCATCGCGCCGCAAGTATCTGCTCGCCCGGTGCCGCTTTCACAGCCCCTGCTGCAATGGCTCGCTGAGGCGCAAGATGAAATCCAGGCTGCAAAGCGTAGTGTTTTCGATCTGGTCTATGTTTTTGTGCCGCGAGCGCTGCATGACGGCAAGGCCCGCAAGGGCAAGTCACTCCCGATAGCTGGCGAGCCATTGCCGCAGCGCCTGGCTGTGAGTGTCTGGATATGGGGTCAGGACGGCAGCGGCCAGTTTGGGCGCGGCCAGCCAAAATGGCTCCAGCCCAGCGCTTATGCGCTGCGCGACGGAGCGCTTGCGCTGGGGCCGGTGGACCAATGGCTGGTCCGCCGCATGAGCAACTATGGCGGCGATCTCGACAACAACGGCACGCCAAAGGGCGCGGCGGGCGGCGACTGGATCGAAAAGGTCATTGCCACTGGCCAGGCGCGTTGGCGCAAGGCCGATGGGCCAGCGCTGCGCTGGGGCGACGATCAAGCAGCACAATGGCGCTGGGTGACGCTCGCGGGCGGAGAGCAGCGGCTTGCCCTGGATGGCGTCACACACGGGCAGATCCTGCTTGCCACAGCGCCGCCGATCATCCTCGATGAAGCCACCGGCCTGATGCACCGGGTGCAATGCGATGCCGATGCCATTCTTGCCCAGCGTCTGTTGCTGATGCCGCCGGTCCCGCCCGAGGCAGTTGCACAGTTGGCAGAGCATTGGCCCGGGATCGTTGGCGGTGCGGTGCCGGCGCCCGGATTGGCGAACTTGAACGACCTCGGCCTCATGGCGCCGGTGCCGGTGCTGACATTCGTCCAGGACAAGGTCGATGCTATCCTGCCCCACCGCCGGGGCTATTATTCATCGTCCACCTATAAACGCGACATGGCAGTCACGCGGCTAAGCTTTGGTTATTCCGGTACCATCGTAACGCCATCCACGGATGCCGCCCAGATCATCAGCAACAGCGTAAACGGTTTTGTCCGCTTTACCCGCGATCTGGCAGCAGAAGCGCAGGCGCTCGACCAGATGTTTGCGCATGGGCTCATGCCGCTGGAAGCGTTCGACGAAATCAAGACCAAGCCAGCCCAGCGCTGGGATTTTGCGCCGCACCCGCTTGCCCAGTCGACGGATTTTGCGGTGTTCATGCAGACCGCTCTTGCACCGCTGCGAGCGCAGGGTTGGCGGATCGAGTACGGCCCAAAATGGCAACTGACCCTTGCCGAGGTAAGCGGCGAAGACATCCAGTTCGATGTCACGCCTTCGGGCACCGACTGGTTCGACATCAGCCTTGGCGCTCGCATCGACGGAAAGGTCTTCGATATCCTCCCCATGCTGCGCCAATTGCTGGCAATCGGCGGGCCAGCGTTGCTTGAGCAGGCAGGCGAAAGCATCACCGTCGCAATTGGCCCCGGCAAGCTCGCGCAACTGCCGACCCAGCAGATCAGGCCGGTGCTGGCGATGCTCCTCGAAATGGCGCTTCACGAGCGCGAAGCAACAGGCCGGCTACGTCTTCCAGGCAGCGACATCGCGGTGCTGGCCGACCTCGAGAAGGCGAGCGCCGGCCATATTGTTTGGCGCGGCGGTGATGCGCTGCGGCTGCTTGCCCGCGCACTCACCCGGATCGAGCTGGAAACGACGGTCACGCCGGCCAGCTTCAAGGCTACACTGCGGCCTTATCAGCAGCAAGGGCTGGACTGGCTGCAAGCGCTTCACAGCGCCGGATTCGGCGGTGTCCTTGCCGATGACATGGGGCTGGGCAAAACCGTGCAGGCACTCGCCCATATCGCCACGCTCAAGGCTGCGGGCAATCTCGGCGCACCTGTGCTGATAATCTGTCCGACCTCGGTGCTGCCCAACTGGCAAGCCGAGATCGCCCAATTTACGCCCGAACTTGGCGTTGTGCTTTGGCATGGCAATGATCGGCAAAGCCGGAACGAGGCACTCGGGAAGGCCGATATCATCCTTTCGAGCTATCCCTTGCTGCTGCGCGACCACAAGCTGTTCGCAGCGCAAAACCCCGGCTTGATCCTGTTCGACGAAGCCCAGGTGCTGAAAAACCCCAAGACCGCAGGCTTCAGGGCTGCGAAGACCCTCAAAGCCCCACAGATCATTGCGCTATCAGGAACGCCGGTTGAAAATCAACTGACCGACATCTGGAGCCTGATGGACCTCGTGACACCCAATCTGCTGGGGCCGCTCGACCAGTTCAAGCGCACGATCGACAAACCGATCGCACGCGACAACGACGATCAGGCAAAGGCGCTCCTGCGCCGGCGCCTCAAGCCTTTCATGCTCCGCCGCACCAAGGATGAGGTGGCCCGTGATCTGCCAGCAAAGACCGAAATCCCGGAATGGATCGATCTCGAGAAAAACCAGCTGGCCAGTTACGAGAGCCTGCGGCTGCTGATGCAGAAGCGCGTCCGCGACGAGATTGCTCGCGTCGGCCTCCTGCGATCGCAAATCGTCTTTCTCGATGCGTTGCTCAAGCTCCGGCAGTTGTGCTGCGACCCACGATTGGTGCCACAGTTGAGCGGCAAAGGCGCTGGCTCGGCAAAACTCGCCCGGCTTTTGGAGATGCTGCCCGAACTTTTGCGCGAGGGTCGCCGCATTCTCCTGTTCAGCCAGTTCACCTCGATGCTCGACCTGATCAAACCCGAACTGGATGCCTTGCAGATTGCGCATGTTGAAATTCGCGGGAGCACTCAGGACCGCGAAACCCCTGTCCGGCGATTCCAGGCCGGCGAGGTGCCCCTGATCCTTGTCAGCCTCAAGGCGGGGGGCACTGGCCTTAACCTGACTGCGGCCGATACCGTGATCCTTTACGATCCTTGGTGGAACCCGGCGGTCGAGGCGCAAGCAATCGACCGCGCTCATCGCATCGGCCAGTCCAAGCCGGTCTTTGTTCACCGTCTCATCGCCCGTGACACGATCGAAGAGAAGATCCTTGGCCTTCAGGACAAAAAGCGCGCATTGGCCGCGATGCTCTGGGAAGGCGACGACGCCACACCCGCCAAGATTACCGAGGCGGATGTAGCCTTTCTGCTCGGGTGAAGTGGCTTCAGGCATCCGATTATACCACATGATCTTAAGCCGTTCGGGCTTAAAGCGAAAGTGTTTTCCAAAACACCCGGTCATCTCCAGGCGGTTATTGGTCGGAACATCTGCGTTGAGAAGCGGCTTGCAGCGGCCTTATGTTCGCCTTATGTTCGCCTTATGTTCTAAATCGTTGGAGGTAAAAAGTTTCTTAAATCAGGGCTTATAATGGCCGATCAGATCGTCATCACCGAGAAAACCAGCCAGGCGAAAGACGTGCGCGCGGCGATCGGTTCGCGCTATGGCGAAGTGTTCCCCGCCGAGGGGCATTTGTTTGATCTGGAGGAACCTGAGGATGCGGTTCCCGAATGGAAGCGCTGGTCACCGATGTTGCTGCGTCCCGAAGGGCTTTACGCCACCCGGCCGGCAAATGGCGGCAACAAGGCCGCAAAGCTGAAAGCTATACGCGAGGCGCTGCGCGACGCCAGGCGGGTCTGGCTTGCCACCGATTGCGACCGCGAGGGACAA